>JAEYAU010000013.1 GCA_023404705.1 Pseudomonadota bacterium | reverse complement strand
GCCGGACGGAAGGCGCCGACGCCCGGCACCGCGTGGCCGGCGAGCTGCGCCAACGTCTGGCCGCCGAGGCTCGATCCGCCGGTGCCGAGGAAGACGACGTCGGTCGCATCGGCGCGCAGGCGCGCAGCCGCAGCCGTCACCGCGTCGAGGTCATCCGTCGTCGCAGGCAGGCGCAGCAGCGGCAGGCCGCCGTCCGCATGACGCTCGCGCAGCCAGCGCAGACCGCCCTCGCTGCGCTGGAGTGCCGCGTCGAGCGCGGCCTTGGACAGGCCCTCGCGGCCGATCTTGTCGTCGAGGGCGCTGTCGATCGTTTGGCGGAACGGCATGCGGGTCTCCGCAGTGCTTGGCGATGTGAGAGAGAGAAGTCGGTGGGTGCTCCGATAACGCGCGACGCCCGCTCAGGTTCGCGCGCTTGGATTAAGTCCGGTCAGTTGGCATCGATATCCGTTCGTCCCCGCGAAAGCGGGGACCCAGAGCGGCGGGCACGGAGCGCGCCGCCCTGGATGCCCGCTTTCGCGGGCACGAACGGTGTTTGGGTCGAGTCCATCGAAAAGTCCTCTAGCCGCCTTTCAGCGCGGGCGCGCGACCGACCGAGACGAACAGGAAGCCGCCGTCGAGCAGGCGCTTGGCGACGCGCTTGGCGTCGACGAGCGTGACCGCATCGATCAACGCGCCGCGGCGCTCGACATAGTCGATGCCGAGCTCGTCGAGCTGGATCTGCACGAGCTGTCCCGCAATCTTGCCCGAGGTGTCGAAGCCGAGCGCATAGGAGTTCTTCAGATAGGTCTTCGCCTTGTCGAGCTCTTCCTGGGTCGGACCGGATTCGGCGAGCCGGCGCATCTCCTGCTCCAGGATGCGCACCGTCTCGCCGGCGCGGTCGCCCCGCGTCGCGGTGCCGCCGCTGAGCAGCGCGGTGTGATCGAGCCAGAACAGGCTCGTATAGACCGAATAGGCGAGCCCGCGCTTCTCGCGCACCTCGTTGTAGAGGCGCGACGAGAACGAGCCGCCGCCGAGGATGTGGTTGACCACATAGGCCGTGAAGAAGTCCGGGTCCTTGCGCGAAATACCCGGCCCGCCGAAGGTGATCACGGTCTGCGGCACGTTGAAGTCGACGGTGAGGCGCTCGCCGAGGCCTTGCGGCTTGGCGTCGGGCACCGGCGCGAGATCGGACTTCGCGGGCAGCGCGCCGAAGGCCTGATCGATCAGGCGACCGGCGGTCTCGGCGTCGATCGCGCCGACGATGCCGACCTTGAGATTGTCGCGCGTGAACACCCGGCGCGTATAGGTCTTGAGATCATCGGCCGTGATGAGCGGAATGGACTCCAGCGTGCCATCACTCGGACGGCCATAAGGATGATTCGGGTACGCCACCGACCACCAGCGCTTGCTGGCGATGTCGTTCGGGCTCGTGCTCTCGCGCGTCAGATTGGCGATGATCTGCCCGCGAATGCGTGCGACCGCGTCCGCATCGAAACGAGGCGCGCTGAGCGACAGTCGCAGCAAGTCGAAAGCCTCGTCGCGATTGTCGACGAGCGTGCGCAGCGAACCGCGGAAGCGGTCGCGGCCCTTCGAGAAGCTCAGCTCGATCGCCTGCTCCTGCAGCCGCTCCTGGAAGGCCTGCGCGCTGAGATCGCCGGCGCCTTCGTCGAGCAGCGCGGTCACCATATTGGCGACGCCCGGCTTGTCGGCGGGATCGGCGCTCGCGCCGCCCAGGAAGGCGAAATCCATGGCGATCAGCGGCACGGAGGGCTCGCGCACCAGCCAGGCCTCGATGCCGCCGGGGCTGACGATGCGCTCGATCTTGGCGGCCGCCGCGGCAGGTCCCGCGGCACCGGCGAGAAGCGCGCCGCCGAGAAGAAACGCGAAGGCGCGCCGGGTGAGATTGATCCGCATCATGACCGCTTCTCCTCGCGCGTCTCCTTCACGAGATGGCCCGTGACGGAGCGCCGCTTGTCGAGATAGCGGCGCGCCACGTCGCGCACCTGCTCGGCCGTGACCGCGCGGATGCGCTCGGGCTTGCCCTGGACTTCCTCGACGGTCGAACCCGTGGTGAGCGCCGCGCCATAGAGGCGCGCGAGCGTCGATTGATTGTCCTGGGCATAGACGTAGTCGGCGACCATGCGGTTCTTGGAGCGCGCGAGCTCCTCGGCCGTGACGCCGTTGGCGACGACTTCGGCGAGCGCCTCGTCGAGCGTCTGCTCCAGCTTCTCGAGCGTGACGTCGGGCTTCGGGGTCGCATAGACGCCGAAGCGGGTCGGATCGAGCGCGGAGTCCTGATACCAGGCGCCGGCGCTGGTCGCGACCTCCTTCTCGACCACGAGAATGCGATAGAGGCGGCTGGTGGAGCCGCTGCCCAGCACATGCGCGAGCAGGTCGAGGGCATCGGATTCGGCAAGACGCTCGCCATTGCCGGGCGGCACCAGGTAGCTGCGCTGCAGGCTCGGCTGGCCGACGCGCGGGTCGGCGAGCTTGACGTGACGCTCGGCGGTCGGCGGCGGCTCCTGCGGCCGGCGGCGCACGCTCGCTTCGCCGCCGCGCTGAATCTTGCCGTAAGTGCGCTCGGCGAGCTCCTTCACCTCCTCGACCGTCACATCGCCCGCGACCACCACGGCGGCGTTCTCGGGCGTGTAGAAGCGGCGATAGAAGTGGAGCGCGTCCTCGCGGGTGAGCTGCTCGATCTCATGGCGCCAGCCGATGATGGGCCGGCCGTAAGGATGATTGAGGAAGAGCGCGGCCTGCACCTGCTCGCCGAGGCGGGCGCTCGGGTTGTTGGCGACGCGCTGGTTCTGCTCCTCGAGCACGACGTTGAGCTCGGGCTTCACGTTCTCCTCGGTGAGCACGAGGCCCGTCATGCGGTCGGCCTCGAACTCCATGAGCATCGGCAGATGCTCCTTGGCGACGCGCTGAAAGTAGCCCGTGTAATCCGTGGAGGTGAACGCATTCTCCTGGCCGCCGATGGAGGCGAGCGTCTGCGAGAAGCGGCCGGCCGGATTCTTTGCCGTGCCCTTGAACATCAGGTGCTCGAGGAAATGGGCGATGCCGGACTTGCCGGCGGGCTCGTCGGCGGAGCCGACCTTGTACCAGATCATGTGGGTGACCACCGGCGTGCGGCGGTCCGGCACCACGACGACCTCGAGGCCGTTGGACAGCGTGAAATTTGTCACCGGCGGCGAGGCCGTGACGGCGCTCACCGGCAAGGTGGCGAGCGCGGCCGCGCCGACGAGCAGGGCCGCGAAGGAGCGAATCATGGATTGAGCCACAGGAGCCTCATGGGCCGCACCGAGACGTCGGCCGGCGAACACGGGAAGTCGAAACAGAGCAAATGCGGCGGCTTCCCGGCATCCCCTGCCGCTAGGCCTGCGCCGCAACGCCGCGCCGCGGCATCACTCCGGCCGGCCTTCGGCCCGGTCGAAGATGGTCGGGATCTTCCAGGTCGGTCCGCCCTTCTTCTCGTTGATGCCGTAGGGCTGGCCCGATGACGGCGTCTGGTAGCCGACCGGCGGCTGGGTCAGGGTGGTGCGCGGCGGCTCACCCTCGAACTGGGTCTGCTCGGCCTTGTAGCCGAAGAGCGAGCCGAAAATGTCGCCCTTGTAGCCGAGCTTGTCGGGGGAAACGGGCCGGCCCTGGATCTCGTCCCAGGACGGGCTGCCCGTGCCGCGGGTCACCTTGCCGGCGCCGGCGCGCGCGCCCTTGCGCATCTCGTCCGGGCCCATCCGGCGGTGCGACGGGGGCTCCTCGGACCAGAGCGGGTCGAACATGCTGGGCTTGCTGTTGGTCGCGACCTTCTCGCGGCGATCGGGATCGCGCGGCCAGGACGCGTTGCCGGCGGCGCCGGGCCCGGCATCGGGCGGCGGCAGATCCGCCGACGGCGGAAGCACCAGCGGGGACCGCTCGCGGTAGTCGATTCCTTCGCGGCTGCCCGTATCGACGCCCATGCTGCCGAGCAGATATTTGATGATCCGCTCCTCGAAGGTGTCCTCGTCGTCCTCCGCCATCACGGGCGCGCCGAGCATACAGAGCAGCGCCACGCCACCCAGCAGGGCGGCAGCGGCATGGCGGAAGCCTCGGGAGGATCGGTGAGCCATTTTGGAACCCGTCACGCGGTGGAATTATTGAGTGCGCAGTAACACTTAGCGCCTCTCATGTCGGCGGCCATTTTGCCGCCGATCAGGGCGCTTTTGCGGCGCTCGTCCTAAACAAAGATTCATACAGGAGTCCCACCACCCCGGCAACGATGGCCGCATCCGCGAGGTTGAAGACATACCAGCTGAACCTGATGGTTTCGGTCGTGATGTGGAAGTGGATGAAATCCGCCACCGCTCCGTAGGCGAAGCGGTCGATTGCGTTGCCGACCGCCCCGCCGATGATGAGGCCGAGCGAGAGCGCGGTGAGCCGGGTGTCGGCACGCCAGAGCCAGATCGCGAGCGCGGCGGTCGCGACCACGGCGATCGCGACCAGCACCCAGCGGCCGGCGCCCTCCTGCTGGAACAGGCCGTAGCTGATACCGTAGTTCCAGGTGAGCACCAGGTCGAGCACCGGCAGGAGCCGCACCGCGCCCCGGGCGCCGAGCTCGAAGCCGAACAGGAGCCAGAGCTTGAGCGCCTGATCGGCGAGCGCGACGACGAGCGCCGTCACCAGGCCGAGCCGGGTCGCGGCGCTCATCTGTGTCGTCACTCCGCGGCCTTGCGCAGCGCATCCCACTCGCGCAGCGCCTGCGCATCGCGCGGCGTCACCTCGGGATAGTCCGGGTCCGAGCCGACGCTCGGCAGGATCTTCCACGAGCGCGCGCATTTGCGGCCTTCGGCGGGATGGAATTCGACCGCCACGCCCGCCACCTCGTCGAGGCGGAAGGCGTCGGCAGGCCCCTCGCCCGCGACCACGCTGGCATCCGACGTGATCGCGACCTCGGCCATGTCGATGCCGTCGAGGGCATCGCGCAGATCCTGGTTGGCGACGTGGATCACCGGCGCGGCCTCGAGCGAGGCGCCGATGCGCTTCGCGGCGCGTTCCACCTCGAGCGCGCCCGTGACGACGCGGCGCACGAGGCGGATCTTGCGCCACTTCTCGGCGAGCACGTCATCGCGCCAGGCTTTCGGCACCTGCGGGAAGGTTTCGAGATGCACCGAGGTGGCGGAGGGATCGCGTGCGAGCCAGGCTTCCTCGGCCGTGAAGCAGAGCATGGGCGCGAGCCAGGTGACGGTGCAGCGGAAGAGCTGGTCGAGCACGGTCAGACACGCCTTGCGGGTCTGCGAGGAGATCGGATCGCAGTAGAGCGTGTCCTTGCGCACGTCGAAATAGAAGGCCGAGAGATCGACGTTCATGAAGGCGGTGAGCGTCGCAAAGATGCGCTTGTAGTCGAAATCCGCATAGGCCTGGCGCACCAGCTCGTCGAGCTCGGTCAGCCGATGCAGCATCAGCCGCTCGAGCTCCGGCATGGCCGAGACCTCGACGCGATCCTCGGCGCGGAAATGTGCGAGGTTGCCGAGCATCCAGCGCAGCGTGTTGCGCAGCTTGCGGTAGGTATCGACCGTGGTGGTGAGGATCTCCTTGCCGATGCGGATGTCGTCCGCATAGTCGGAGGCGCAGACCCACATGCGCAGGATGTCGGCGCCCGACTGCTTCATCACGTCCTGCGGCGCGACCACATTGCCGAGCGACTTCGACATCTTGCGGCCCTGCTCGTCGAGCACGAAGCCATGCGTGAGCACGACGTCGAAGGGCGCGACGCCGCGGGTGCCGCAGCTCTCGATGAGCGAGGAGTGGAACCAGCCGCGATGCTGGTCCGAACCCTCGAGATACATCACGGTGTCCCTGCCGCCGTCCTTCTTGCGCTTGGCCTTGAGGTCGGGACGGACCTCGAGCGTGAAGGCGTGGGTGGAGCCGGAGTCGAACCAGACGTCGAGAATGTCGTCGACCTTCTGCCACTCGTTGGCGCTGTAGTCGGAGCCGAGGAAGCGCTCGGCCGCGCCCGGCTGATACCAGGCGTCGGCGCCCTCCTGCTCGAAGGCGTCGCCGATGCGCTTGTTGACCTTTTCGTCATTGAGGATCTCGACCGAGCCGTCGCCCTTCTCGCGCACGAACACGGCGATCGGCACGCCCCAGGCGCGCTGGCGCGAGATCACCCAGTCGGGCTTGCTCTCGATCATGCCGGTGATGCGGTTCTCGCCCTGCGGCGGCACCCAGCGCGTCACCTTGATGGCGGCGAGCGAGCGGGCGCGCAGCGTGTCGCCCTTCTTCGCGATGTCCTTGTCCATCGCGATGAACCATTGCGGGGTGTTGCGGAAGATCACCGGCTTCTTGGAGCGCCAGGAGTGCGGATACTGGTGGCGCAGGCGGCCGCGCGCGATCAGCATGCCGGCTGCCGCCATGGCCTTGATCACGGTCTCGTTGGCGTCGCCCTTCTCGCCCTTGTCGGTGATGACGCGCTTGCCCGTGAAGCCGGGGGCCTGCGCGGTGAAGAAGCCGTCGCCGTCGACCGTATAGGGGATGGTGGTCGAGATGCCCTCGCGCGCAAGCTCGGCCGCGTGGTCCATCCAGATCTCGAAGTCCTCGCGGCCGTGCCCGGGCGCCGTGTGCACGAAGCCGGTGCCCGCCGAGTCGTCGACATGGTCGCCCGGCAGCATCGGCACGACGAAGCGATAGCCCATCTCGCGCAGCGGATGCTTGCAGCCGAGATCGGCGAGATCGTCGGCCGGCACGGTCATCTGCCGCTCGAAGCCGGTGACGCGCGCCTGGCGGAAGACATCCTCGGCGAGCGCGTCCGCGATGATCAGGAGATCGCCGGGCTTCGCCCAGTTGTCGGCCGGTGCTTCCGTCACGTGGTAGAGGCCGTAGGCGACCTTCGGCGAATACGCGATGGCGCGGTTGCCCGGGATGGTCCAGGGCGTGGTGGTCCAGATCACGACCGAGGCGCCTTCGTAGCCCTTGCGCAAGGTCTCGAAGCGCTTGCCTCGCGCGAAGGCGACCGGGAATTTCACCCAGACCACGTCCGAGGTGTAGTCCTCGTACTCGACCTCGGCCTCGGCGAGCGCGGTCTTCTCGACCACCGACCACATCACGGGCTTGGAGCCGCGATAGAGGGTGCCGTTCTGCGCGAACTTCATGAGCTCGCGCGCGATCTGCGCCTCGCCCAGATAGCTCATGGTGAGATACGGATTGTCCCAGTCGCCCTCGACGCCGAGGCGCTTGAACTCCTCGCGCTGCACATTGATCCAGTGCTCGGCGAACTGGCGGCACTCGCGCCTGAACTCGACCAGCGAGACCTGGTCCTTGTTCTTGCCCTTGGCGCGATACTCCTCCTCGATCTTCCATTCGATGGGCAGGCCGTGGCAGTCCCAGCCCGGCACGTAGTTGGAATCGAAGCCGAGCATCTGCTGCGAGCGCGTCACCACATCCTTGAGGATCTTGTTGAGCGCGGTGCCGATATGGATGTTGCCGTTCGCGTAGGGCGGGCCGTCATGCAGGATGAAGCGCGCGCGTCCCTTGGCGCTGTCGCGCAGGCGCCGATACATGTCGAGCTCGGCCCAGCGAGCGAGGATCTCGGGCTCCTTCTGCGGCAGGCCGGCACGCATCGGGAATGGCGTCTGGGGCAGAAACAGAGTCGCGCTGTAATCGCGGGCGTCGTCGGTCATGGCGGAATCGATCGTTTCGCGTGTGTCGGACTGCGGTGGCTCGAACGTCCCGGTTACCCCGCCGAGAAGGACTCAGACGGAGGCCGGGCTCGTAATTCGCGCAATGGCGAGGCGGGAAGCCGGTATGCGGCGCATGTCCATGGGCGCGCTTAGTAGCAGGGGCGGCAGGCGGCGAAAAGGCCGGATGTGAGGCGCGCATTCCCGAACCGGGTCTTCGGCACGCGCTCTCGTTTCCGCGGCGCGTTCGCGTCCGGACTTTGCTGCGGCAGTCCTCCCCGGAGGGGAATGGAGCACCGAGAGGCGCCAGCCCGCTGACGCTCACAGCGGGCTTCGCCCCGGTTACGCTAGGCCGGGGCGTGAGGCAGCGCGCTAACGGGCGCCACCCGAGGTCCCTGGCGCTCACAGGGCCCCCTGCGCCTCTCGGCGCTCCACCGCGGCCCTCACCGAGGGCCGCTCCCCTGCTCCGCCAAAGATGCCATCCGGATGACGCCCTCCTGAGCCGGGATGCGGATAGTATGCACATAAATTAGAACATTTCAAGAACAAAACCAAGGAGCGGTCCATTTGCCTCAAGCAAGTCAACATGTTGTAGTCACGCAAGAAAACGAACCATCGGGTCGCACGGGCCAGGGAACGATCGTGCCATCAGGCAGGCTGAGAACCGATCGCGAGACCCTGCTGCGGCATCTGCGCGGCACCGAGACGGGCCTGCGGGCGCTTGCGCTCGCCTCGATCGTGGTGCCCTTCCTGTTCTGCGGGCTCGGCGCATGGTTCAGCTACGAGCATCGGCTGCGCGAGGCCGTGCAGCTCGTGGAACGCACGGCCGAAATTCTCGACGAGCAGGCGCGGCGCGTCCTCGACGTGCAGTCGCTGGTCATCCGCCGCGTCGATGATCGCCTCCGCGGCATGAGCTGGGATGACATCGGAACGTCTGCCGAGCTGCACGCTTGGCTGCAAACCTTGGACGAGGCGGTCCCGCAGGTCGACCTCATCACGCTCGTGGATCGAACCGGCAGAATCCGCAATTCGAGCGGGTATTTGTCGACATCCGAGAGCGCCGACGTCACCGACCGGGATTTCTTCAAGGCGCTGCAGGAGCAGGATCGCGGCCTTTATCTCGGCGAGACCGTGCAGTCGCGCTCCAGGCCCGGCCTTCTCATCAACGTGGCGCGCCGGCGCAGCTCGCAAAGCGGCGCATTCGACGGGATGATCATCGCATCGCTCGATCCGAAGTATTTCGCGAGCGCGGCGAAAGCCCTCATCGTTGCGCCGGGCGACTCGGTCTCGCTGATCCGCGAGGACGGCGTCGGGCTCGCGCGCGGACCCGAGCCGCTGACGGAGCCGGTGAGGCTCGTGCCGTCGCGCGGCCTGCTGGCGGCCTTGTCGCAGGGCGAGCGCGGCGTTTTCCGCCACGTCGCCCAGATCGACGGCGTCGAACGGCTGTATGGGTTTCGGCGCGTTGCGGGCGTGCCCGCCTATGCGGTGTTCGGCCGCTCGATGACGGCGGTGCGCGGCGACTGGCTGCGCGAGGTCGCCATCTACGCGGTGCTGGCGACCGTGGCATCCGCGGCCCTGCTCGCGCTGTCACTGCTCGCCATGCGCCGCACGCGCGATCAGCATCTTGCGCTCGCGCGCATGCGCGAGAGCGAGGCGCGCTACCACGCGCTCTTCAACCGATCCCCGGTCTGCATGCTGCTCAGCGACGTGGACGCGGACGGCTCTGTCCGTTTCAACGAGACGAACGAGGCCTGGGTCGAGTTGATCGGTTATTCGCCCGAGCAGGTGAAGGGCCGGACTCCCGAAGAGGTCTTCCCACCCGCGACCGCAGCGACCATCAGCGAGAACTATCGTCAGTGCGTCACCATGCGCCGGCCGGTCGAATACGAGGTGGAGGGAGACGGACCGAACGGCCACTACGTGCGCCGCGCCGTCGTGATGCCGATCATGGACGGCCAGGGGCGCGTCACGAAGCTGCTCGCGACGTCATTGGACCTCACTGAATCGCGCGAGCTCGAGCAGCGCCTCGTTCGCTCGCAGAAGATGGAAGCGCTTGCTGCGCTGGTGAGCGGCGTCGCCCACGACTTCAATAACCTGCTCACGATCGTGCTGGGCAATCTCGACCTGCTGCGGCGCGCCGCCGACGAACGGCGGCCCCGCCTGATCCAGAACGCGCTCGCGGCCGTGGAGCAGGGACGGCGGCTGACGGGCCGGCTGCTCGCCTTCAGCCGGCGCCAGGTCCTCAATCCGGAAGTCGTCGATCTCAAGCGGCTGATCGAGGCGACCCAGGACATGCTGGGCCAGTCGTTACGCGGCGACATCACGATCAAGCTCGACCTGCCGGACGATCTTTGGACCGTGAAAGTCGACCCCTCGCAGCTGCAGGTCGCGCTGATCAATCTCGCGGTGAATGCGCGCGATGCGATGCCGAAGGGAGGCACCTTCCGCATCGCGGCCGAGAACCGTGTGCAGCCGGGGCTCGACGGGACCGAAATGGTCGCGCTCGCGGTGAGCGATACCGGCGAAGGCATGGCGCGCGATGTGCTGCAGCGCGCCTTCGAGCCTTTCTTCACGACCAAGGACGTGGGACGCGGCACCGGGCTCGGCCTGTCGCAAGTCTACGGGTTCGCGCAGCAATCAGGCGGCTCGGTGGACATCGCGAGCGAGCTCGGGCGCGGCAGCAGGGTCACGCTCTATCTTCCACGCGCCGGAGCGAACGCGATCGCCGAGAAGAAGGTTTCGGCATCACCCCTCGCTGCGAAGCACGAGACCAGGGGATGTCGGATCGTCTTGGTGGAGGACAGTCCGGAGGTCGCCGAGGTGACGCGGGCGCTGCTCGCGGAGCGCGGTCACGACGTGGTGCTCTGCACCAACGCGCGCGAGGCGCTACGCGCGCTGGAGCAGCAGAGCTTCGACGTGCTCTGCTCGGACCTGGTCATGCCAGGCGATCTCAATGGGCTCGATCTCGCGCGTCAGGCGCAGGCGCGCTGGCCGACGATGCCGGTGATCCTGATGACCGGCTACAGCGATGCCGCGAGCGCGGCGCGCGCCGAAGGCTTCACTCTGCTGACCAAGCCCTACGAGCCGGAACGGCTCGTCGAGACGGTGCAGAACGCGCTCGCGCAGCGGACCAGCAATGTCGTGGCCATGCCGCGGCCGCGCTGAGACATCGCCGACTCTGCTTACGGCGTGCTACGGATTGCCTGCCGGCGCGAGATGCGGCCTTTAGCAGTCTCTGCCGAGCGCCACCGCCGGCGTTGAGGCAGCAGCCCCGGTGCGCAAGCCCCGGGGCTCTTCCCTTTTTCCGACGGGCTGCAGCTCAGGCGGGCAGCGGACCGAACGGCGGAAACGTATCGCCGGCGCGCGCGAGCGCGGCGCGGGCGAGCCGGCTGTCGTCGTCCATGCGGCGGACCAGATCCTCGACGGAGTCGAACTTCAGCTCCGGGCGGATCCAGCCGATGAAGGCGACGTCGAGCGAGACGCCGTAGAGGTCGCCCGCGAAATCGAACAAATGCACCTCGAGCAGCGGCGCGCCGTTGTCGAAGGTCGGGCGGCGGCCGAAGCTCGCGACGCCGTCGTGACGCTTGCCGTGCATATCGACGCGCACCGCATAGATGCCGTGCTTGAGATTGCAGGCCGGATCGAGGCGCAGATTGGCGGTCGGATAGCCGAGGTCGCGGCCGCGCTTCTCGCCGCCGATCACGGGGCCGCTGACGAACCAGGGATAGCCGAGCAGCTCGGCGGCCTCGACCACGCGGCCTTCGGCGAGCGCGGCGCGGATCGACGACGCCGAGACCGGGCGGCCCTCGTCCTCGAGTGGCGGCATGATCGCGACCGAGAAGCCGCGCGTCTCGCCCTCGGCGGCGAGGAAGGCCGGCGAGCCGCGGCGCGCCATGCCGAAGTGGAAGTCGAAGCCGATGGAGGCGCCCGAGATGCCGATGCGCTCCATCAGGATCTTGGCGATGAAATCCTCGGCCGACATGGACGCGAAGGTCTTGTCGAAGGTGAGCACGAAGGCGCCGTCGAGGGCGGTGCCGGCGAGCAGGCGCAGCTTGGCGCGCTCGTCGGTGAGCCGGAACACCGGCTCGTGCGGACGCAGCACGCTGCGCGGATGCGGCTCGAAGGTGAGCGCCGCCGCCGGCTTGCCGAGCGCGCGCGCCCGGGCCACCGCGGCGTCGATGACGCTCAGGTGCCCGCGATGCACGCCATCGAAATTGCCGATCGCGACCACGGCGCCCCTGAGCGCGGCGAGCGCGGGCGCATCGTCATGCACGACGATGAAGGGCTTGGGACGCTGGATCATGCGGGCGGGTTCACGTGAGGCGCGGCGGAGCAATGCGGCGAGGAGGTCCCGGAGTCAAGGCAGGTGGAACACACACGCTGATGGAGTCCCAGTAGCGTTCTCGAGACTCGAGTTGCGATGGTCGCTGCCACACGGTCCTCTCCCCCCCGTGCGGGGGTGCGGCAGCGAGGGGGCGCCGCGTGCTCAGCGGTAGCGGCAAGGGGCCCGACCCCCCCCCCCCCCCCCCC
>JAEYAU010000294.1 GCA_023404705.1 Pseudomonadota bacterium | reverse complement strand
CGCCGCCGCGCGGCCCCACCGCGACCTGGTCGACATAGAAGCCCGCGAGCGTGCCGGCCGCGAGCACCGGGTCGTCGAGCAGATTGCCCTCATGCAGCCGCTCGATCGTGACGATGGTGCGGCCCGCCGCATGCGCCATCAGCGCAAGCTCGCGGTCGCGGCCGATATAGACGTTGCCGTCGCGGTCGCCCATGGCGCAGTGGAAGAGCGCCACGTCCGGCTTGAGCGCCGGCAGCACCACGAGCGGATCGTTCTCGCCGAACGGATTGTCGATCACGCGCCAGTCGGGCCGATGCGCCAGAATGTCCGAGCCGATCAGGCCGCGCAGCGGCATGAAGGGCACGCCCTTCTCGGTCGCCTGCATCGCCGCATAGAGGGCGGGGCAGGTCGCATCCAGCATGCGGATCGTGCGGCCGAGGATGGCGGCCGTGAAGCGCGGCGCCGGCCCGAGCTCGCCGAGGCTCACGGCCGAGGTCTCCAGCGTCGCGATGCAGCCAGCGCCGATCAGCAGATCCGCCTGCTGCGTCGAGGTCGGCAGCGCCACGAGATGCAGCCGCTTCACGCTGCGCCGGATCAGCGCGCGCGTCGCCGCCATGGCGACGCCCGACACCTCGCGCGGCACCACCAGCATGGCGCCGTCCGGGATGGACGCGACTGCCTCGTCGACGCTGGCCGCGATCAGGCCCATCACATCTCCCCTTTGATGCCGTGCTCCTTGACCACGGCGCCCCAGATCCGGCCCTGCTCGGCTGCGTATTTGCGCAGTTCCTCGGGGCCGGCGAGCAGCACGGTCATCTGCTGTGTCTCGGCGAGCTGCTTGGCGATGCGCTCTTCGCGCAGCACGGTCGACGCTTCGGTGACGAACTTCTCGATTACGGGCTTCGGTGTGCCGGCCGGCGCGAACACGCCCCACCAGGCTTCCGCCACCAGGTCCGGAATGCCGGCTTCCTGCACGGTCTGCACGTCCTTCAGCGCCGTCACGCGCTTCGCCCCGGTCTGCGCGATCGGGCGCAGCTTGCCGGAGCCGAGCTGCGGCGTGATCAGCGCGACGCTGCCGCAAATCATGTCCACGTGTCCCGCGATCGCGTCGTTCATGGCTGGGCCGCCGCCGCGATAGGGCACGTGCACCAGCTTGATGCCGGCCTTCTTGGCGAGCAGCGTCATCGCCAGATGCCCGATGCTGCCGGTGCCGACCGAGGCATAGGAGATGCTCTCCGGCTTCGCCTTGGCGGCCGCGATCACATCTGCGAGCGATTTCCACGGGCGCTCCGCATTGGCGGCGAGCGCGTAAGGCGCCGTGCCGATCAGCAGCACCGGGTCGAGATCCTTCTCGGTGTCGAACGGCAGCTGCATGAGCGCCGGATTGACCGAATGCGTGTCGAACACGACGAGCCAGGTCGCGCCGTCCGGCGGCGACTTGGCCACCATGGCGGTGCCGGCGCTGCCCGACGCGCCCGAGCGGTTCTCGACCGTCACGGTCTGCCCGAGCCGCTGCTGCATGCCGGTCTGGATCAGCCGCGCCACCACGTCGGTCGAGCCACCCGGCGGGAACGGCACCACGATGCGGATCGCGCCGCTCGGCCAGCCTTGTGCGAAAGCCTGTGTTGCGAACGGCGCGAGCGCTGCGCCTGCCAGAAGAGTCCGCCGTGTGAATGCCATCGTGTCCCTCTTTCGGTTTCCTCCGGGCCCTCTTGATCGGAGCCTGAGCGCTTGAACTTGTGTCTATCGCTCCGCGAAGGCCAGCTTCGCGCCGAGCGCGGCGAAAGCCGCCGCGAAGGTGCGGCGCATCCAGGTCAGCACGCGCGGGCGCGAGATGATGTGGTTGCGGATCGCAGCCGCGAACAGGCCATAGCCGACGAACACCACAAAGGTCAGAAACATGAACACCGCGCTCTGCATCAGCATGAGGCCGAGCGGATGCGGCTCGTCGGCGCTGACGAACTGCGGCAGGAAGGCGAGGAAGAAGATCGACAGCTTCGGATTGAGGATGTTGATCAGCACCGCCGTCACCGTCATCTCGATGTCCGAATGCGCCGTGACCTCCTGGTCGACCCGCAATGCGCCGTGCTCGCGCAGCGCGCTCCACGCCATATAGAGCAGATAGGCGACGCCCAGATATTTGAGGGTCTGGAACGCGAGCGCGCTGGTGTGCAGGAGCGCTGCGAGCCCGAGGACCGCAGCCGCCATGTGCGGGATGATGCCGAGCGTACAGCCGAAGGCCGCGACTACGCTCGCCCGCGAGCCGCGCGAGAGGCCGGCCGCGAGCGTGAACAGCACGCCGGTGCCGGGCGAGACGATCACGATCAGCGAGGTGATCAGGAACTCCCAGCTCATTGCGCTGCTCCTTGTTACTCGGCGGCCGCCCGGGCCGGATTGGCCTTGGCGGTGAAATAGTCCATCGCGGCCTGCACGCCGCCCTTGCGGATCGGCACGTTCGCGAGCGTCAGTCCCATCTCGACACCTGCCAGCGTGCCGAGGATTGTGAGGTCGTTGGTGTCGCCGAGGTGCCCGATGCGGAACACCTTGCCGGCGACCTTCGACAATCCGGTGCCGAGCGACACGTCGAAATGCTCGAGCGCCAGCTTGCGGAACTGGTCGGCATCGTGTCCCGCCGGCATCAGCACGGCTGTCAGCGACGAGGAGTAATGCTTCGGCTCCCGGCACAGGATCTCGAGGCCCCAGGCCTTCACGGCGCGCCGCGTTGCCTCTGCATGCCGGTCGTGCCGCGCGAACACGTTCTCGAACCCCTCCTCGTGCAGCATGTCGACCGCCTCGGCGAGGCCGTAGAGGAGGTTGGTCGCCGGCGTGTAGGGGAAATAGCCGGTCTTGTTCGAGGCGATCATCTCCTCCCAGCCCCAGTAGGACTTCGGCAGCTTCGCGTTCTTCGCGGCGCTGAGCGCCTTCTCGCTCAGCGCGTTGAAGCCGAGGCCCGGCGGCAGCATCAGGCCCTTCTGCGAGCCGCCCACCGTGACGTCCACGCCCCATTCGTCGTGGCGATAGTCGATCGAGGCGAGCGACGAGATGGTGTCGACCATCAGCAGTGCCGGATGCCCGGCCGCGTCGATCGCCTTGCGGATCTCGCCCACCTGCGTGACGCAGCCCGTCGAGGTCTCGTTGTGCACGACGCACACCGCCTTGATGGTGTGCGCCTTGTCCTCCTTCAGCCGCGCCTCGATCGCGACCGGATCCGCGCCCGCGCGCCAGTCCGAAGCGATGAATTCGGGCTTGAGCCCGAGCTTCACGGCCATGCTCTTCCACAGCGTCGCGAAGTGCCCGGTCTCGTACATCAGCACCGTGTCGCCCGGCGAGAGCACGTTGGTGAGCGCCGCTTCCCACGCGCCCGTGCCGGAGCTCGGATAGATCACCACCGGGCTCGCGGTCTTGAACACGGTCTTGATGCCGTCGAGCACGCGCCGGCCGAGCTTCTGGAAGTCCGGCCCGCGGTGGTCGATCACCGGCATGTCCATGGCCCGCAGGATGCGGTCCGGCACGGGCGTCGGGCCGGGGATCTGCAGGAAGTGACGTCCGGCCGTGCGGGACGAATTCTGGGGCATCGGCAATGTCCTGGTCTCTGCGGGCGTTGACGGATCGTAACGGGTCTCGCGCGCCTTGCGAAGCGGGCCGCTTGTGGCCATCAAGGCCGAATGCAACACTTGGTCAAGAACAATCCCGGCGTGTGGCCAGCCGGGCAACAAGGCGGCGGTTGGAATGAGTGCGGAGCTGGTGCCGGGGCTTGAACGCCGGCTGAAGGCTGAAATCACCGGCGACGTGCTGTTCGACCGCTTCAGCCGCGGTCGTTACGCGACCGATGCTTCACATTATCAAATCATGCCCCTCGGCGTGGTGGCGCCCCGCACCATGGCGGAGGCCGAGCGCACCATCGCACTCGCCCGCGAGGAGGGCGTCACGGTGCTGCCGCGCGGCGGCGGCACCTCGCAGTCGGGCCAGACCGTCAATGCCTCGCTGGTGATCGACTGTTCCAAATACCTCACCAACCTGGTCGCGCTCGACATCGGTGCGCGCAGCTGCGTGGTCGAGCCCGGCATCGTGCTCGACGAGCTCAACCGCAAGCTCAAGCCCTACGGCCTCTGGTTTCCGGTGGACGTCTCGACCGCGTCCCGCGCCACCATCGGCGGCATGGCCGCGAACAATTCCTGCGGCGGCCGCTCGTTGCGCTATGGCACCATGCGCGACAACGTCATCGCGATCGACGCCGTGCTGGCCGATGGCGCGCGCGCCCGCTTCGGCGAGGTGAAGGCCGGCCTTGCCGAGTTGAAGGAGCCGCTGCGTCCGCTCGCGCAGGATCTGCTCGGCATCGGCCTGCGCGAAGCCGACGAGGTGGAGCGGCGCTTCCCCAAGGTGCAGCGCCGCGTCGGCGGTTACAATCTCGATGCCCTCGCGCCCAACGCGCCCTCGCACAATCTTTCGCACATCCTGGTCGGCTCCGAAGGCACGCTCGCCTTCTCGACCCGCATCGAATTGAAGCTCTCGCCGCTGCTCGGCCGCCGTGCAGTCGGTGCCTGTCACTTCGGCAGCTTCCACGGCGCCATGGATGCGGCGCAGCACATCGTCAAGCTGAAGCCGATCGCGGTCGAACTCGTCGACCGCACCATGCTCGAGCTCGCCTACGACATCGCCATGTTCCGCCCGACCTTGCGCGAGTTCGTCAATGGCCTGCCCGAGGCGATCCTGCTCGTGGAGTTCGGCGAGGACGATCAGGCCGAGAACCTGCATCGCGTGAAGATGCTCGGCGAGGTGATGGACGCGCTCGGCTATGCCTGGGACAAGCCCGGCGAGAAGCGCGGCGGCGTCGTTGAGGTGACGGATCCGCGCCTGCAGGCCGCGATCACCGAGGTGCGCACCGCCGGCCTCAACATCATGATGTCGATGAAGTCGGAGGGAAAGCCCGTCTCCTTCGTCGAAGACTGCGCGGTACCGCTCGAGCATCTCGCCGACTACACGGCGCGTCTCACCGCCGTGTTCGAGAAGCATGGCACGCGCGGCACCTGGTATGCGCACGCCTCGGTCGGCTGCCTCCACGTGCGGCCCGTGCTCAACCTGCGTCTCGACAAGGACCTGAAGGCGATGCGCGCCATCGCGGAGGAAGCGTTCGGCTTCGTGCGCGAATACAAGGGCTCCCATTCGGGCGAGCACGGCGACGGCCTCGTGCGCTCCGAGTTCAACGAGGTGATGTTCGGCGAGCGCCTCACGCGCGCGTTCGGCGAGGTGAAGGACCGCTTCGATCCCAAGGGGCTATTCAATCCCGGCAAGATCGTGCGCGCGCCGAAATTCGACGACCGCACCAGGCTGCGCTTCCATCCCGGCTATCAGCCGCAGGAGATGACGCCGGAGCTCGACTGGTCGGCCTGGACCGGCACTGGCGGCGGGTTCCAGGGCGCGGTCGAGATGTGCAACAACAACGGCGCTTGCCGCAATCTCGCCGGCGGCGTGATGTGCCCGTCCTATCGCGTCACCCGCGAGGAACGCGACGTCACCCGCGGCCGCGCCAATTCGCTGCGCCTCGCCATCACCGGCCAGCTCGGTCCCGACGCGCTCGCCTCGGACGAGATGGCCGAGACGCTGAGCCTCTGCGTCTCCTGCAAGGCCTGCCGCCGCGAGTGTCCGACCGGCGTCGACATGGCGCGCATGAAGATCGAGGTCTCGGCCGCGCGCGCGAAGAAATACGGCCTCACGCTGCGCGACTGGCTGGTCGGCTATCTGCCGCGCTACGCACCCCATGCCGCAAAGTGGCCGTGGCTGTTCAATCTGCGCGACCAGGTGCCGGGCCTCGCCGCACTGTCGGAGGCACTGGCGCGGCTGAGCGCGCGCCGCCGGCTGCCGCGCTGGCGCCGCGACGTGTTCGACGACAAGCCCGCGGGTCCGGAGACTGGCCCCGAGGTCGTGCTCTTCGGCGACACGTTTAACCGCTATTTCGAGCGGGAAAATCTCGACGCCGCGCGGACCGTGCTCGCGGCCGCCGGATATCGCGTGCATGTCGCGGCGCCGACCGACGGCTCGACACGTCCCCTTTGCTGCGGCCGCACCTTCCTTTCGGTCGGCAAGGTCGACGAGGCGCGCCGCGAAGCCGAGCGCACCATGGCGGCGCTCGCACCTTATGTCGTGCGCGGCGTGCCCGTGGTGGGCCTGGAGCCGAGCTGCATGCTCGGCTTCCGCGACGAAATTCCGGCGCTGCTCAAGGGCGGGCACACGCGCGAGCTCGCCATGGACGTGCTGCTGTTCGAAGAGTTCCTCGTGCGCGAGGCCGCGGCCCAGCGCCTGAATCTCCCACTCAAGCCGAATGCGCGCCGCGCCGTTGTGCACGGCCATTGCCATCAGAAATCCTTCGGCATGTTCGCGGCCGCGACCTCCGTACTCAAGCTCGTCCCCGAACTCGGCGTCGAGACCATCGAGTCGAGCTGCTGCGGCATGGCGGGGGCATTCGGCTACGGCGCAGACACCGTCGATGTCTCCCTCGCCATGGGCGAGCTCTCGCTGCTGCCGGCTGTGCGCAAAGCGGATGCGGACGCGATCATCGTCGCCAACGGCACATCATGCCGTCACCAGATCCACGATGGCACCGGCCGCGATGCCGTGCATGTCGCGCGCGTTCTCGAGATGAGTCTGGCCGGACCGCGCTGACCTGCTCTAACGACAGCCGCAGGATCCCCTTGAACGCGCGCCGCAATGCCGCACAATGCGCGCAACCAGAACACGCCCGGGCAACAGCCGCTGCACCGGATGGGAAGCGCAAGGAGAGGAGACGACATGTTTGACCGGGTGAAAATCGGCGCGCTCGCGCTCTTGGCCTCGGCCTCATTCGCCACCACGGCGACCGCCTGGGAACCCAGCAAGAGCGTGGAGATCGTGGTCGCAGCGGGCGCCGGCGGTGCCTCGGACCAGATGGCGCGCATGCTGCAGGCCGCGATCCAGAAGAACAATCTGATGAAGCAGCCCGTGGTGGTCTCGCTCAAGGGCGGAGCCTCGGGCGCCGAAGCGCTCATCTACATGAAGGGCAGTGAAGGCGACCCTCACAAGATCCTCATCGCCTATTCGCTGATCTACACCCTGCCGCTCTCGGCCAAGATTCCCTTCAACTGGCGTGAGCTCTCGCCGGTCGCGATCGTCGCCTTCGACCAGTTCGTGCTCTGGACCAACGCGACCCTGCCGTACAAGAGCGTCAAGGAATTCGCCGACGCCGCCAAGGCCGCCAATCCGCCCTTCAAGATGGGCGGCACGGGCTCGAAGCGTGAGGACCATATCCTCACGGTCTTCCTCGAGAAGCGCACCGGCGCCAAGTTCCACTATCTGCCCTACAAGTCGGGCGGCGAGGCCGCGACGCAACTCGTCGGCAATCACACGGCGTCCAACGTGAACAATCCGTCCGAGAACGTGGAAGTCTGGCGCGCCGGCCAGGTGCGCGCGCTCTGCGTCTTCGACAATGAGCGGATGCAGTACAAGACCAAGGTGACGCCCGATCAGTCCTGGAACGACATCCCGACCTGCAAGGAGCAGGGCCTCGACATCGAATACACGATGCTGCGCGGCATGTTCCTGCCCGGCAAGGCGGCGCCCGATCAGGTCGCCTACTATGTCGACCTGTTCAAGAAGATCGCGGCCACGACCGAGTACAAGGAGTACATGGAGAAGCAGGCGCTCAAGCCCGTCTTCCTCGCCGGTCAGGACATGGTGAACTTCCTCGAGAAGGACGACACCCTGCACAAGCAGCTGATGACGGAAGCCGGCTTCGTGGCTTCCAATTAAGCCGCCTTCCGGAGCCGGGGCCAGCCCCGGCTCTTCCACTGGAGCCCGACATGAGCCTGGAAGCTTCCGGTCCGCCGCCGGACGAGCGGTCGGTCATTGCGAGCCGCACCGTCGACATCATTGTCTCGCTGATGCTGTTCGGCCTCGCCGTGTTGCTCGGTTGGGACAGCTGGCGCGTCGGCATGTCCTGGGCGGATGACGGCCCGCAGGCCGGCTATTTCCCGTTCTACCTGTCGGTCCTGATGGGCGCGGCGAGCCTGGTCGGCCTGGCGCGCGCGCTGCTCGCGCCCAACACCACGGCCTTCGTCACGCGCGATCAGTTTCCGCGCGTGATGAAGGTGCTGGGGCCCACCATCGGCTTCGTCCTCCTGATCCAGTTCATCGGCCTCTATGTCGCGAGTTTCCTGCTGATCGCCGGCTTCATGGTCTGGGTCGGGCGCATCGCGGCGTGGAAGTCGCTGCTGGTCGCCCTCGTGTTCTCGGCCGTGATGTTCCTCACCTTCGAGATCGCCTTCAACGTCATCATGCCCAAGGGCCCGCTCGAAGCGCTGCTCGGATACTGAGGTTTTCTCATGGAAGCGTTCGGGCTGCTGCTTCAGGGCTTCCAGGTCCTGCTCACGCCGCACAATCTGAGCCTGATGATGCTCGGGCTGGTGCTCGGCATCTTCGTCGGCGTGCTGCCCGGCCTCGGCGGACCGAACGGCGTTGCGATCCTGTTGCCGCTCACCTTCACGATGGACCCGACCTCGGCCATCGTGATGCTCTCCTGCATCTATTGGGGCGCGCTGTTCGGAGGCGCCATCACGTCGATCCTGTTCAACATCCCGGGTGAGGCCTGGTCGGTCGCCACCACCTTCGACGGCTATCCGATGGCGCAGCAGGGTCGCGCCGCGGAAGCGCTCACGGCTGCTTTCACGTCGTCCTTCATCGGCTCGCTTGTCGCCGTCATGGTGATCACCTTCCTGGCGCCGCGCATCGCTGACTTCGCGCTGCGCTTCGGCCCACCCGAATTCTTCGCGGTCTATTTCCTCACCTTCTGCTCCTTCGTCGGACTCGGCCGCGAGGCGCGCCACAAGATCGTGATCTCCATGGCGCTCGGCCTGCTGCTCGCCGGCGTCGGCATGGACACGGTCTCGGGCCAGCTGCGCATGACCTTCGGCTCGAACGAGCTGCTGCGCGGCATCAACTTCCTGGTCGCCGTGATCGGCCTGTTCGGCATCAGCGAGATCCTCGTCACCATGGAGGAGCGCCTCGCGCTCAAGGGCCACGTGGCGAAGATCGATCCCAAGGTCGTGTGGCAGACCTGGAAGACGTTGCCGCGCTACTGGGTCACGCTGGCGCGCTCCGCCGCGATCGGCTGCTGGCTCGGCATCACGCCGGGCGGCGCCATCGCGGCGTCCTTCATGGGTTACAATCTCGCGAAGCGCTTCGCCAAGGACAAGGAGAGCTTCGGCAAGGGCCGCATCGAGGGCGTGTTCGCGCCCGAGACCGCCGCGCATGCGGCCGGCACCTCGGCGCTGTTGCCCATGCTGGCGCTCGGCATTCCGGGGTCCGGCACCGCCGCGATCCTGCTCGGCGGCTTGCTGGTCTGGGGCCTCAACCCGGGGCCGCTGCTCTTCGTCGAGCAGAAGGGCTTCGTGTGGGGTCTGATCGCCTCGATGTATCTCGGCAATCTGGTCGGCCTCGTGCTGGTGCTCACGACGGTGCCGCTGTTCGCCGCGGTGCTGCGCGTGCCCTTCGCGGCCATCGCGCCGATGATCATCGTCTCCTGCGCGATCGGCGCCTATGCGATCCAGAACGCCATGTTCGACATCTGGCTGATGCTCGGCTTCGGCGTGCTCGGCTATGTCTTCAAGAAGCTCGGCTATCCGCTGGCGCCGCTCACGCTGGCGCTCGTGCTCGGCAGCCGCACCGAGGACGCGTTCCGCCTCGCCATGATTGGCGCCGCCGGCGACCTGCGCGTGTTCTGGTCGAACGCGCTGGTCGGCAGCATCACGACGCTTGCGCTGGTGCTGCTGTTCTGGCCGGTGATCTCCGCCCTGTGGCAGCGCGTGACCGAGACACTCCGGGCACGCGCCGCCTGAAGGCTCATTTCACGAACGTCTTGCCTGTGAGCGCCTCGAGATTGCGGAAGTAGATCTTCTCCCGCAGCTCTTTCGAGATATCGAGCGCATCCACGATGCGGATCGTCTCGCGGATATAGCCCGGCCCCTTCTCGGGATCGAACGGGCAGTCCGACGCGAACACGATCTTGTCGTGATTGTAGAAAGCGAGGCCGCAGACGGTCGCAGCATCCGCGCCGAACACCGCGGTGTCGGCGATGAAGTCCTGCTTGAAGTAGTCGAGCGGGCGCTTCTTCAGGCTCTTGCGCAGCGACACATAGTCCTCGTCCGAGGTGCGCGCGCCGAGCTGGTCCCAGCCGGGGCCGATGCGGCCTTCCAGCATCGGCACGATGCCGCCGAAATGGTGGACGATGATCTTCAGGCCCGCATACTTGTCGAGCGTCTTCGAGAACACCATGCGCGCCATGAAGGCGGCGGTTTCGTAGGACCAACCGAAGGTCCACCAGATCTCGTAGAGCGACTTCTTCTCGTCGAGATAATCCGGGTGGTTGGCGCCGCGCACCGGATGCACCCAGATCGGCGCGTTCAGCTTGTGCATGGCCGCGAAGAACGGCTCGAACTCCGGCCGGTCGAGGGGCTTGCCGCCCACATTGGTGATGATCTGCAGCCCCAGGGCGCCGAGCTCCTTCACGGCGCGCTCGGCCTCGCGCGCGCCCGCATCCGGCGCGGTCAGCGGCGCCTCGGCGATGAAGCCCGCGAACTGGTCAGGATATTTCTGGCAAAGCTCCGCGAGCCCGTCATTGGCAATGCGCGCGACCTCCTCGACCTTGTCGGGCGCATTGAAGGCGCTCAGCGGCGGCTGCGCGATCGAGAGGATCTGCCGGTAGTCCGGAAACGAGTCGACGATGCGGCGGCGCAGGTCGAGATCGTGCAGCGCCGGCAGCTCGGTCACGCGCTTGCCGATATCGCGCACGCCGCCCGCGAGCAGCCGCTCGAAATATTTCTGCGGAAAGAAATGCGTGTAGGCGTCGATGCGCATTCGGGTTCTCCATTGTTCTTTGCGAGTAGCCGTTAAGATGTTTGCGCGCTGAGCTTCAGGGCACGGCCGCGCAGGACTTCGCGCCCGATCGCGGCTGCGGCCAGGATCACGCCCGCGAAATTCACCCAGGAGGCGCCGTCGAACATGGCGGGCTGCGCCAGCAGCATCAGCGCGACGATCGCGTAGGCGACCCGGTAGGGCAGGGGAATGCGGGTCGTGAAAAAGCCGACCACCGCCATGGTGCCCATCAGGATGCCCAGGAAGGCGAGCGCGACCGCAAGCATGATGGCGAGCGGCTCCCCGCGCATGATCAGCAGCGGCGAATACGCGAACATGAACGGGATGAAGTAGGAGCACCAGGAGAGCCGCATGGCGGTCCACCCGGCCTTCCATTGATCGGCTTGCGCGATGGTCGCGGCCGCGAAGGCCGCGAGCGCCACCGGCGGCGTCACCATGCCGAGGATGCCGTTGAACAGCACGAACATGTGCGCCTGCATCGGCGCGACGCCGGCCTGCACCAGCGCGGGCGCGGCGAGCACCGCCAGGATGACGTAGACTCCGACGGTTGGCAGCGGCAGGCCGAGCAGGAAAGAGGCGAGCGCCGTGATGATCAGCAGCAGCGCGAGATTGCCGCCGCTCAGGCTCAGCAGCTGCTGCGTCAGCGAGAAGGCGACGCCCGTGAGGTTCATGGCGCCGATCAGGATGCCGGCGATCGCCGTGATCACGATGATGTCGATGACGGCGCCGCCGGCCGAGATTACGGCGCCGACACCGGTGCGCAGCGTCAGCCGCTGGCCGTTGTAGGGGAAGATCGACGCCAGCACGATCAGCACCACGGTCGCGAGCAGCGCCGCATACTCGGCTTCGAGGTTGAAGTTCAGCAATCCGACGATCAGCACCGCGAACGGAATGATGAAGTGCCAGCCCTGGCGCAGCACGCGCCACACCGAGGGCAGCGTCTCGCGCGGTGCGCCCAGGATGCCGAGCTTGGCGGACTCCAGGTCCACCTGCACGAACAGCGCCGTGTGATAGAGCAGCGCCGGGATGATCGCGGCGACCATCACCTCGGCATAGGGCACCTGCAGATACTCGGCCATCAAGAAGGCGGCCGCGCCCATCACGGGTGGATCGATCTGCCCGCCCGTCGAGGCGACCGCCTCGATGCCGGCGGCGGTCTCGGCCGGATAGCCGGCGCGCTTCATCAGCGGGATCGTCACGGTGCCGACACTCGCGACATTCGCGACCGCGCTGCCCGAGATGGTGCCGAACAGTGCCGAGCCCGCCACCGCCACCTTGCCGGCGCCGCCACGATAGCGCCCCATCAGTGAGGCCGCGAGATCCGTGAAGAAGTCGCCGCCGCCGCAGCGGTTGAGCACCTGTCCCATGATCACGAACGGCGTCACCACGACGACCGCGATCTGCAGCGTGGTGCCGAGCAGCGCATTGGTGTCGATCGCGAGATAGACCAATAGGCGGCTGATATCGACTGGCCGGGTCGCGAACATCTCCGGCAGATAGCGCCCGAGCAGCGCGTGCGCGCAGAGCAGCAGCACGATGATTGCGAGCGCGAGGCCCGTGAGCCGCCGGCTCGCCTCGAACACCGCGATCACCATCACGCTCGCGACCAGAACGCCATACCACGGCCGATAGACGATCTCCCGGATCAGCTCCGGATAGCGCACCGCCACGAAGAAGCAGGCCGCGAGGCTCGCGATGGCGAGCACCCAGTCGATCGCGCCGACGCTGCCGTCCTGCTTCTTGGTGAGCGCCGCCTTGGCGACCGCCTCCTCGCCGGTCTCCTTGGCGCCGAACGGGAAGGTCAGGAACGAGAGCGCCAGAGCGAGGCCGAGCACCGTCACCAGCATCTGCTCGGTGAACAGGCCGAGCTGCAGCCGGCCCGGCACGTCGACGATCCACGCCACGATGACGAGCACGATGGCCGTGCGCAGGATGGTCTTCACGGTCTCGGTCATGCGTGGCCTCAGTAGGGGCAGATGACGTTGAGCAACGCCTGCTTGCCGCTTTCCACGGCGGCGCGCGCTCGCGTCAGGGCCGGCACGAGATCCTCGGGCTGCTCGACGCGCTCCGCATGCGCGCCTTGCGCGCCCGCCATCTCGTCGAAGGGCGGGCTCGGATCGAGGTCGGCGAGGAAGCGCCCGTCATCCTTGCCGGCGGCGCCGTCCTTGAACATCGCCATGGTGGCGCGCCGCACCGCGCCATAGCGGCTGTTGTTGAACACGATCGTAAGCACCGGGATCTTGTGCGCCTCGGCGACCCAGTGGCAGGCGGTCGGGTTGGTGAACACATAGGCGCCGTCGCCCACGGTCGCGACCACGAAGCGGTCGGGCGCCGCGAGCTTGGCGCCGAGCGCCGCGCCGAGGCCCCAGCCGAGCCCGCCGGCCGGGCTCACGCCGAAGAATGTCCCGGGCTTCTCGCGCGGGCAGTGGTCGAGCATCAGCGGATATTCGTTGAAGATCACCGCGTCCGCGCCGGCCACTTCGCCGATCGCGCGGCTCAGCGCCTGCGGCGTGATGTGCTCGCTCTTCGGCACCGCGATCGCGGCGCGCCGCGCGGCGTTGTGCTCCTCGAGCCGCGCGCGCCGTGCCTCGACCTTGGCATCGTCCAGATCCGCGAGCGCGCTGTCGAGCGTTGCGAGCGCCGCGCCCGCATTGGCGATGATCGAAAGATCGCTGCGGAAGCTGCGCATCGGGTAGCGCGTGAAGGCCGGGTCCTCGCCGATATGCACCACGCGGCAGCCGGCCGGCGGTTCCTGCTGGTTCGGGTACCAGGGCGCATCGCTCTCGATCACGATCACGAGGTCCGTGTCGCCCACGAACGGGCCGGACTCGTAGCCGAAATGCATCGGATGGCTCGCCGGCAGGTTCACGACCCGCGCGCCGTGCGAGACC
>JAEYAU010000276.1 GCA_023404705.1 Pseudomonadota bacterium | reverse complement strand
GCTCTGCGGCGGGCGGCGTTTCCGACTTCGGCGCGGCCTTTTCGGCAGGACGCGGCGCCGCCTTCGGTGCGGGCCGCTTCTTGGGCGCGGGAGTCTCTTTCGGCGTGTCGGGAATGGGCGCGGGCGGCGTGATCTGGATCGGCGCCTGGGCCTGGGCCTGCGCCGCAAAAAGGAAGGCCGCGAGAGCCGGCAGCAGGGCGCGCCGCCTCATCGCGCCGGCTCCGGCGCGATGAGCAGCTTCGCGACTTCGGCGAGGAACGTGGCCGGTCCTTCGGGCGCGCTCCAGACGGCATCGCCCAGCGCGATGAACTCGGCGCCCGCGCGTACGAGCTGATCGACTTCGTCGAGGCTGGAGGCGAAGCCGACGCAGGGAATCTCGAAGACCTCGGCCCACCAAGCGACGCGCTCCAGCACGGCCTCGAAGCCCGGCCGCCGGTCCTGCGCGTCGGGCTCGCCGAACATCACGTAGTCGACACCGGCTTCGCCCGCCGACATGGCATCGTGACGGCTGACGAGCCCGCCCGCCCCGACGATGCGCTCGGGCTTGAGCGCGCGCAGCGCCGCCTCGAGTGCGTCGGAACCGCGCGCATGCACGCCGTCGGCGCCGCCGCGTGCGACGATCTCGGGAGCGCCGTCGAGGATCACCGCGACATCCTTCGCCTGGGCAATCGGCGCGAGCGTCTTCACGCGGTTGATCAGCGTGCGCTCGTCGGCCTCGCGCAGGCGCAGGAGCAGCGCCGCGACATCGGCTGCGCCGAGCGCGGGCGCGAGGGCGTCCGTGAACGCCGCCGGATCTTCGATCCAGGGCGTGACCAGATAGAGCCGCGGTGCACTCGCGGGTTGCGCCTGTTTGGGACGTTGGGCCATGGGGTGTCGGATGCGATTCCTTTCCGGCGAAAAGGGGGCGCGAAGCCGCTCCGTGTCAATACGGACCGCGCGATTTCCGCCGTGTTCCGCTGCTTTAGGTCATACCCGGCGCAAGGCCTGCGCGGGGCTCATGCGGATGGCGCGCCACGCCGGATAGAGCGCGCCGAGGAAGCCGATCAGCAGCGCGGCGAGCATCGCTTTGCCGACCATCCACGCATCCAAGTAGGGTTCCAGGAGACCGGCCGCGGCCGGCGAGCGGGACGCGATCGTCATGGCGAGGATCCCCAGGCCGACGCCGATCACGGCGCCGACCGCTGCCATGGCAAGCCCTTCCGACAGGATGGTCGTCAGGATGCGCGAGGCGGGCCAGCCGATGGCCGAGAGCACGCCGATCTCCGAGGTGCGCTCGTTGATTGTCATGAACAGCGTGTTGCCGACGCCGAGGATCGCCAGCACGATCACCACCAGCGAGATCGCCGACGCGACTGCGCGAATGATGCCGACGAGCCGCAGATCGTTGGCGAGCTGCGCCGTCTCCTGCACGGCGAAGCTCGGCGAGACCTGCTGCAGCCGGGCGCGCGCCTCCTTCACCTGCGCGGGCTCGAGGGGGCGCTGCAGGCGGATCTGATAGAAGGTCACGGCGCCTTCACGATCGAGGAGCGCCTGCAACTCGGCGAGACGCAGCAGCGCGAGATTCTGGTTGAGCACGCTGGCGAAGCGCGCGATGCCGACGATGCGGAACGGCTTGAAGCGGAGCGTGACGGTGTCGTTCACGCGCTTGCCCAGACTACGCGCGATCTCCTCACCCAGCACGATGACGCCGCTCTCGCCGGGCGCGGGCAGCCGGCCCGCCGCGAGAGTCACACTGCGCCAGAGAAAGCTCTCGTCCGGCCAGCCGGTGCTGACGACATTCGCCTCCTCATCGAGCGAGGTGACGTTGAACAGCACACCCGAAACGCTCTCGACCCGCTCGACCTTCACGAGCTTCTCGCGCAGCGACTCCGAGAGCGTGCTGCCGCTGAGCGTGAAGGCCCCGGGCTGACTGACGATGAGGTCGGCGCCGGTTTCCGTGAGGCCGCTGTCGATCGAGTGCTCGACCCCGCGCGTCAGGCCGGTGAGCGCGATATAGCCTGCGATCGCGATGGCGATGCCCGCGACCGTCAGGCTGGAGCGAACCGGCCGGCCCGTGATCTCGCGCAACGCTACCGTGAACGCGTTCATGCCGCGGCCTCGTCCTTCACGATGCGGCCGTCGATGAGGGTGATGCGTCGCGTACAAAGCTTCGCCACGCCAGGATCGTGCGTGACGATCACCAGGGCCACGCGCGAGACGCGGTGCAGGTCCAAGAGCAGATCCAGCACCTGACGGCTTGCGGCCTGATCGAGACTGCCGGTCGGCTCGTCGCAGACCAGCACGTCGCGGCCGCCCGCGATCGCGCGCGCGATGGCGACGCGCTGGCGCTCGCCGCCGGACAGCTCAGCGGGCCGGCGGTCTGCGCAATGCGGAATGCCGACGCGCTCCATGAGCTGCAACGCAGCGGCGCGACGGGCGCCCGCTTGCGGAACAGCATCGAGGCTCGCGGCCTCCACATTCTCGCGTGCGGTGAGCGTCGGCAGCAGGTTGAACTGCTGGAACACGATGCCGATCCGCCGCGCCCGCAGGCGCGCCCAGGCGCGGTTGTCGGTGACGGGCTCGCTTTCGAAATACACGCTGCCGGAGGTCGGCGGATCGAGACCACAAATCGCGTTCACGAGCGTGGACTTGCCGCTGCCGCTCGGGCCCATGACGGCGACCGACTCGTGATGACGAATGGCTGTCGACACTCCGGCGAGGCCCGTGATGCGCCCGCCGTCGAAGGTGCGGCGGACGTCGCGGAGCTCGATCAGCGGCGCCGTCATCGCGACCCGGTCCGGCGGGCGCGCGCGGTCAGCGCGGCCGTGATCGCCTGCAGCGAGGTCGCGTCCCCGGCGAGCTCGCGCGCGAGCTCCTCGCGCGTGCTCACGACCATCGAGCGGCCCTCGACCACGATGTCGACGATCCTCGGCTCCGGCGTATGCCGCATGCGCCAGTCGATCACGACCAGCCGATCCGGACCAAGCGTGAGCGTCGAGGTGATGAGCGTGTCGCCACCCGGCAGCGAGTCCTCCTTGACGATGCGGAACGGCGCGCCGCTGCGCGGGGCGAGGCGCTGCAGAAGGCGGTCGGTCACGAGGTCGCCGAGTGCGCCGACGAAGGCCGCGCGATCCGGCTCCGGGGCGGCCTGCCAGCGGGCGCGCAGGACGGCTTGCGCCAGCGCGGGGAGATCGAAACTTCGCTGCACGGTCGCGACGAGCCGGCCGCGGCGCTCCTCGGGAGCGATGGTCGTATCGGTTGCTGCTGCATGGACGGTGGCGACGACTCGCGACGAATCGGCTGCGGCTCGGGGCGCCGACCCCAGCCACATCAGCGCGGCCAGGGCCGCAACCGCGAGATGCCGCCGCATCATCACCCCGGCTTCCCTTGCGTCATATTTCAGCATGTCACCAATCGGTAAGTTCCCACCATGCCACGTCTTTTTGCCTGTGACCTGTTGCCCTGAAGTCATAGTGCGCGGTGAATAGTCATGCATATCCTAGGATCGGTTGTGAATTCGACAGGGGGCGTCAATGAAGAAACTGCTTCTCGCGGCCGCGATGGTCATGAGCGGATCGATCGCCAACGCCGCGGACATGCCGGTCAAGGCTGCGCCATACGCGCCGGTGCCGGTGGTCAACTGGACCGGCTTCTACGTCGGCGGTGAGGCCGGATATGTGTGGGGTCGCACG
This sequence comes from Pseudomonadota bacterium, assembly GCA_023404705.1. Classification (GTDB taxonomy): domain Bacteria; phylum Pseudomonadota; class Alphaproteobacteria; order Rhizobiales; family Xanthobacteraceae; genus FEB-22. Next base: position 4,268 of record JAEYAU010000276.1, on the reverse strand, counting down.
GACAGCGTTCTGTCGCTGACCGGCACGACCGTCACGGCCAATCCGGACGGTTGGGTCGTGGGCCTCTTCGGCGGCTACGACTGGCAGCTGCCGAACAATTTCGTCATCGGCGCGCGCATCGCGGCGCCCGTCTGGTCCAATGCGGACGATACCATCTCGGACCCGGCTCTGGCGGGTGTCAGCTACGAGGGTCGCTTCCGCTGGGCTGTGCTGGGCACCGCGCAATTCGGCTACGCGTTCGGCAACCTGCAGCCTTATGTGGGCGTCGGCGTCGCTTTCGGCGAAGGCCGCGTCACGGTGAACAACCCGTTCTTCGCGCCGGCGGCCACTTCGGTGTCGGACGACCAGACCCATGTCGGCCTCGTGCTGAACGCGGGCGTGAAGTATATGTTCGCCCGCAATTGGTTCGCTGGCCTGCACTACACGCACATCGAGTGGCAGGATAAGACCTATACGCTCGTGACGCCGTTCACGACCTTCGCGGCCTCGATCGGCGCAAGCTCGGACTCGCTCGTCGCGACGCTCGGCTACAAGTTCTGATCGCTTCGGCGGAGCCGCCTGACGGGCGGCTCCGCTCCCTTTCCAAGCGCCGGTGATCAAGGGCGTCGTGTGACGCGTCATCGAACATGATCAGACGCCGGCACGTCTTCTATCTCGGTGGCTACGATCCGATCGGCGTGCGCGCGCAGTACACGCGGCTGCGTCGCGAGGTCGGCGTGTTCGCGCGCACCTGGCAAGTGTCGGCCGCGATCGCCGAGCACGACGAGGCCTGGTCGATCTGGACGCGCGGACCCGACTGGCAGGTCGAGACGCGCTACGAGCCGCTGCTCTGGGACGACATCGTCCTCGCCGATATGCGGCGCGGGCCCGTGCGCCGGCTGTGGTCCGGCGCCGGCGTCCTTCTGAACTTCGTCGCCAACGGCACGGCCGGCCGCTATTTCGCACGCGCGTGGCGGGCAGGGCTCTATCTGCTCTATCCCTATCTCTACGTGGCGGGTTTCGCGCTGGTGGGCTGGGCATGTGGGGCCTGGCTTGCCGGTTATGTGGAGCAGACCATCGCGAGCCTCTTGGTCGAGGCCACGGTCGCCGCGTTGGTGTTCGCGTTCCTGATGCGCTGGCAGGGACGCAACCGGCGGATTCAGCACGCGCTTGACAACTGGATCTTCGGGCTCGCCTATCTGCGCGGGCGGCAGCACGATCTCGAGCAGCGGCTGGATGAATTCGCGGAGCGGCTCGTCGCCTGCGCGCGAAGTGGCAAGGCGGACGAGATCCTGGTGGTCGGCCACAGCTTCGGCGCCGCGCTGGCGGTCGAAGTCCTTGCGCGGGCGCTCGCGCGCGACAGCGCGCTCTGCCGGCGCGGGTCGAGCATCGGCCTGCTCACGGTGGGCTCGACCATCCCGAAATTCACGCTGCATCCCGCTGCGGATGCGCTGCGGATGCGCGTGGCGCGAGTCGTTGCGGAGCCGTCGATCTTCTGGGCCGACGTGCAGGCCTGGCTCGACGTGATCAGCTTCTATGGGACCGATCCGGTCACGCTCAGGCCGATCGAAGCGGATCGCGTCGAGGCGCGGCCGCTCATCCGCACCGTCAGCCTCGGCGACTTGTTCGACGTGCGGACGCTCTGGCGACGGCCGCTGCGGACGCTCTGGCTCTATCCGCATCGCCTGATGCGGCTGCACTACCAGCTCGTGCTCGCGAACAAGCGGCACGCGGCCTACGACTATTTCATGCTGGCGTGCGGTCCACTCGGTTTCGCGCGCGCGCTTTCGGCGCCGAACGGTGTGTTGGACTTGATGGCGCCGGACGGTGCCGCCCGCGCAGCAAAAAGGCCCGCGGCAGAGCCGCGGGCCGAAACGCTGCGCGCGTTGCTCGACGCCTAGAGCGGGCGCCTCTTACGCCGCCTTCTTCTCCAGATCAGCCTTCCACTCGCCCTTGGCCGCGAGGCCGTTCATGCGGGCGCGGTGCGCGAAGGCGCGCTGTGCGGCCGCGACATTCTCGGTCTTGCCGGACCAGGCCTTCTGCGGCGCGGCCTGCAGGGCACGGCCGTAGGAGAAGGTCAGCTTCCAGGGCAGGTTGCCGATCTTGTTCATGGCGTCGAGATGGGCGGTCGCCTCCTCGTCGCTCTGGCCGCCCGAGAGGAAGGCGATGCCCGGAACGGTGGCCGGCACGCAGGCCTTGAGCAGGCGCACGGTCTTCTCGGCGACTTCCTCAACGCCGGCGCGCTGCGGGCACTTCTTGCCCGAGATCGCCATGTTGGGTTTCAGCACCATGCCCTCGAGTGCCACGCGGTTGTAGTAGAGCTCCTCGAAGGTCGCCTTCAGCACCCACTCGGTGACCGTGTAGCAGCGATCGATGTCGTGATCGCCATCCATCAGCACCTCGGGCTCCACGATCGGAACGATCTGCTCTTCCTGGCAAAGCGCCGCGTAGCGGGCGAGCGCGTGGGCGTTCGCCTTGATCGCGGTGTAGCTCGGGATGCCGGGCGCGATGTCGATCACGGCGCGCCACTTGGCGAACTTGGCGCCGAGGCCGCGATACTCGATCAGGCGCTCGCGCAGGCCGTCAAGGCCTTCCGTGATGGTCTCGCCGGGGCAGAAGGGCAGGGGCTTGGCGCCCTTGTCGACCTTGATGCCGGGGAGCGAGCCGGCCTGCTCGATCAGCTTGACGAGCGGCGTGCCGTCCTTGGCGCTCTGGCGGATGGTCTCGTCGTAGAGGATCACGCCCGAGATGTATTTCGACATCGCCTCGTTCGAGCGGAACAAGAACTCGCGATAGTCGCGGCGGTTGTCCGCCGTGGACTCGACGCCGATGGCGTCGAAGCGCTTCTTGATGGTGCTCGACGATTCGTCGGCCGCGAGAATGCCGCGACCCGGCGCGACCATGGCCTCGGCGACCCGGTTGAGCTCAACGAGGTTCATCGTCTCCTCCAATCCTTCCCGTAGGTGTGTGCAAATCCGTGTGCGCAAATCAGCGCTGTCGCAAGACCTCTACACCAGGCAAGGCCTTGCCTTCCAGCCATTCCAGGAAGGCGCCGCCCGCGGTCGAAAGATAGGTAAATCGGTCGGCCACGCCGGCCGCATTGAGGGCCGCGACGGTGTCGCCGCCGCCCGCCACGGTGACGAGCTTGCGACCTTCCGTCAGCTCGGCCGCGGCCTCCGCGACCTGGACGGTGCCGGTGTCGAAGGGCTCCATCTCGAAAGCGCCGAAGGGACCGTTCCAGACCAGAGTTTTGACGCGCGCGAGCCGCGAGACCACGTGCTCGACGCTGCGCGGGCCGATGTCGAGGATCATGTCCTCGGCCCCGACCGCGTCGACCGACACGGCGCGCGACGGGGCATGCGCGGCGAACTGCTGCGCCACGACCACATCCACGGGCAGTACGATGTCGCAGCTGCGGGCCTTGGCCTTGTCCATGATCTCCCGTGCGGTCCCGGTGAGGTCGTGCTCGGCAAGCGACTTGCCGACCGCTTTTCCCTGGGCGGCCAGGAAAGTGTTGGCCATGGCGCCGCCGATCACCAGAACGTCGACTTTCGCGATCAGGTTCCCGAGCAGGTCGAGCTTGGTCGAGATCTTGGCGCCGCCCACGATGGCGGCGACCGGACGCTCGGGCGCCTCGAGCGCGCGCGTGAGCGCGTCGAGCTCGGCCTGCATGGTGCGGCCCGCATAGGCCGGCAGCTTGTGGCCGAGACCTTCGGTCGAGGCATGGGCGCGGTGGGCGGCCGAGAAGGCGTCGTTGACCCAGATGTCGCCGAGCTTCGCCAGCTCGGCGACGAAGGCCGGATCGTTCTTCTCTTCTTCCTTGTGGAAGCGGGTGTTCTCCAGACAGAGGATGTCGCCCGGCTTCATGGCGTTGACGGCCGTCTCGGCGGCAGGACCGACGCAGTCCTCGGCGAAACCCACCGGCCGCTTGATGATCTCGGACACCGCGGCCGCGACAGGGCGCAGCGATTCCTTCGGATCGCGGCCCTTGGGCCGGCCGAAATGGGCGAGCAGGATCACCTTGGCGCCCTTGTCGGAGAGCTCACGGATTGTCGGCGCGACGCGCTCAATACGGGTTGCGTCGGTCACTTCACCGTCTGCAACCGGAACATTGAGATCGACGCGCAGGAGCACACGCTTCCCGGCAATGTCGGTGAGGTCGTCGAGAGTCTTAAAAGCAGGCATGGATGATCCTCGTAGGCACTTGGTCGCGACGGACCATACTATTCCTGATCCGTCGCGCAAGGCATTGAGCCGCAGCGCCGTCCCGCCTCAGTCACTCTCCTCGC
>JAEYAU010000260.1 GCA_023404705.1 Pseudomonadota bacterium | reverse complement strand
GGCCGAGGCCGTGACGCCGGCGCTGATCGAGGCCGCGCGCCGGGAGGGCAACGTCGTCTGGCACACGGCCATGGACGTGCCGCTCGCCGAGCGCATGGCGCGCACCTTCGAGGCGAAATATCCGGGCGTGGCGCTGCGTGTGGAGCGCACCGGCTCCGAGCGCATCTTCCAGCGCCTCGCCCAGGAATACGAGAGCCGCGTCTACGCGGCCGACGTCGTCAACAGCGCGGACGCGGCGCACTATATCGTCTGGAAGCGCAACGACTGGCTCGCGCCTTACGTGCCCGCGGAGGTCGCGCAGCACTATCCGGCCGAGCACCGCGACGCCGACGGCCTGTTCGTCACGGCGCGCGTCTGGCTTTCCTCGCTCGGCTACAACACGAGCCTGGTGAAGCCCGAGGACGCGCCGAAGAGCTTCTCCGATCTGCTCGATCCGAAATGGTCCGGCAAGATCGTGAAGGGACATCCGGGCTACAGCGGCACCATTCTGACCGCCACGTTCCAGATCGCGCGCGATATCGGCTGGAGCTATTTCGAGAAGCTCGCGACGCAGAAGGTCATGCAGGTGCAGTCGTCCACGGATCCGCCGAAGAAGCTCAATCTCGGTGAGCGCGCCCTCATGGCGGACGGCAACGATTACAATCTGATCCAGCTCAAGGAGGCGGGCCGTCCGGTCGAGCCGATCTATCCCGCGGAGGGCACGCCCGTCGTCGTTGGTCCGAACGCCATTCTCAAGGCGGCGCCGAACCCGAATGCCGCCCGGCTGTTCCATTCGTGGCTGCTCTCGGGCGAGGCACAGCAGCTGCTGATCGACATCTCGGGGCAGCACTCGGTGCATGCCCGCGTCACCGAGAAGCCCGGCCGCAAGCGCCTCGCCGAGATCAAGCTGATGCGCGACGACCCGGCCGCCGTCGCCGAGCAGAGCGACGAGATCAAGGCGCGCTATGCCAGGATCTTCAGGATATGAGGATCGCCGCGTGAGCCTCACGACCCGCAGCCAGGCCCGCGCGATCCGGTTCGATCCGACTTGGCCGGTCCTGTTCTGTTTCGCGGCGCTGCTCTGCGTCCTGATCGTGCTGCCGCTCTCCTGGCTCGTCTACTTCAGCGTCACGAACCGCGCCGGCCAGCTCACGCTGGCCAACTTCGCGCAACTCGTCGCCGATCCGGCGTTCCGCGAGCCGCTGGTCACCACCGTGATCCTCTCGGTCTCCTCCAGCGTGATCTGCTGCCTCGTCGCCGCGCCGATCGGCTGGCTCGTCGCGCGCACCGATATGCCCCTGCGTCGCACGATCCGCGCGCTGGTCACGGCCTCCTTCGTCACGCCGCCCTTTCTCGGCGCCATCGCGTGGGAGCTGCTCGCCGCGCCGAACAGCGGCCTGCTCAACCAAGCCTGGCGCGCGCTCAGCGGGGCGCCATCCGACGAGCATCTCTTCAACATCTACTCGCTCGGCGGCCTGATCTTCGTCATCTCCTGCTACACGTTCCCGTATGTCTTCGTGCTGGTCGCCAACGCACTCGACCGCATCCCGGGCGATCTCGAGGACGCCTCCTCGATCCTCGGCGGCCGCACCTGGGTCACGGCGCGGCGCGTCACCATCCCGCTCGCCATGCCGGCGCTGCTCGCCGGTGCGCTCGTCGCTTTCCTGCAGGCCATGACCTTGTTCGGCTCGCCCGCCATCCTGGCGCTGCCGGCCGGCTTCCATACGATGACCACCAAGATCTGGAGCCTGTTCCAGTATCCGCCCAAGCCCGAGCTTGCGGCCGCGGCCTCCATCCCGCTGCTCATACTCACCGTGCTGCTGCTGCGCGCCGAGCACATGATCCTCGGCCGCCGCGGCTACTCGGTCGTCGGCGGCCGCCAGGGCGATGCGCGGCTGGTGCGGCTCGGCCTCTGGAAATGGACGGCGCTCGCGCTCGTCTTCTTCGTTCTGATGATGCCGGTCTTCTTGCCCTATGGTGCGCTGTTCAACGCCGCCTTCTCGAAATCGCCGACCCTGCTCATCGGCCCCGGCAACTTCACGCTCCACACCATCGAGTTCGCCTTCTTCGAGCTCTCGACCACGCGTCTTGCTTTCAAGAACACGCTGATCCTCGGCACGCTCTCGGCGACGGTCGGCACGCTGATGGCGCTGGTCGTCGCCTATGTCACGGCGCGCCACGCGATCCGCGGCCATCGTGCGCTCGGCTTTCTCGCCACGGCACCGGTCGCGGTGCCCGGCATCGTGCTCGGCGTCGGCCTGTTCCTGAGCTACACACGTCCGCCCTTCGTGCTTTACGGCACGCTCTGGATCCTGCTCATCGCCTTCGTCACGATCGCACTGCCGGCCGCTTATCAGCAACTCCAGTCCGCCTTCCGCTCGGTACATCCGGATCTGGAGGAGGCGAGCCGCATTCTCGGCGCGACACGCCTGCAGTCGCTCGCCCACATCACGGCCCCGCTGCTGCGCACCAGCGTGATCGCGACCTGGTGCTTCATCTTCGTCGGCGTGATCCGCGAGCTCTCGGCCGCCATCATCCTGTTCACTTCGGAGACCAAGGTCATTTCGGTGCTGATCTTCGACCTCAACGAGAGCGGCGACCTCGGCGCCATCGCGGTGCTCGGCCTCACAATGCTGATCATCACCTTCACGGTCGTGATCCTGATCAACCGCATTCCCGGTTTCGGCGGCGCCCGCCTCCGCACATGACCGCTTTGCCCGAAATCTCCGTCGCCGAAACTTTGGCCGATCGCATCCTGGCGCTCCCGCCGCCGGCCGACGCGCTGCGCGCCAAATGCGAGGACCTGCTGGTCGACGTGATCGGGCTCTGCGTCACGGCGCGGGGCGCGGACTATGTCCGCTCAGCGCTCGCCGGCTGCGACGACGACGGCGCCTGCACGGCGATCGGCCACGCGCGCGCGCTCACAGCCGCCGGCGCTGCGCTGGTGAACGGCACCGCCGCGCATGGCGAGGATTTCGACGACACTTTCGAGGGCGGCCCCGTGCATGCGGGCGCCGTCGTGGTGCCGGCCGTGCTCGCGGCCTGCGAGCGCCACCGGCCGGACGGCGCAGCAGCACTCCTCGGCATCGCGGTCGGCTGCGAGGTGCTCTGCCGTCTCAGCCTCGTCGTGCCGAAAGCCGTGCACCGCGCGGGCTTTCATCCGACCGCGGTGTTCGGCACCATGGGCGCCGCCGCCGGCGTAGCGGCCGCGCTCGGGCTCGACCGTCGCGGCCTCGTCCATGCGCTCGGTATCGCCGGCAGCATGGCCGGCGGCATCATCGAGTATCTGGCCGAGGGCGCCTCGACCAAGCGCCTGCATGCCGGCTGGGCTGCGCAATCCGGCCTGCGGGCGGCGCTGCTCGCCCGCGCCGGTTTCGACGGGCCACGAAGTGTACTGGAGGGTACACATGGCCTGTTCCATGGCTTCGCGCATACGACCGAGGGCAACTACCAGGCGCTGAACGGCGACTTCGGCAAGCGCTGGGTCACGGAGACGCTCGCCTTCAAGCCCTATCCCTGCGGAACGATGACGCATCCCTATATCGACTGCGCGCGGCGGCTCGCCTCCCGCGGCATCAAGGCTGAGGAGATCGAGGCTCTGGTCTGCGAGGTCGCGGAGGGCACCGTGCATCGCCTCTGGGATCCGCTGCCCGCCAAGCAGCGTCCCTCCAACGGCTACGGCGCGAAGTTCGCGACACCCTACTGCATCGCTGCCGGCTTCCTGCGCGGAGGCGTCGGCCTCGAGGACTTCACCGACGCAGCCGTGCGCGATCCCGCCGTGCTCGCGCTCGCGGCCAAGGTCCGCTACGTGATCGATCCTGCCAATCCCTATCCCAACGAGTACACGGGCCATATCCGCGCCGAGCTCAAGGACGGCCGCGTCATCGAGGAGCGCCAGCCCCACCTGCGCGGCGGCGCCAAGGAGCCGCTCAGCCGCGCCGCGATCGAGGAGAAGTTCGTCCGCAACTGCCGGCACGGCGGTTGGGATGATGCGCGGATCGATCGGGCTCTCGGGCTGGCGCGCAAGCTGTTCACCGGACCCGTCGATCTGCGGGCTCTTCGAGGATGATTGCATGAATGAATCGCAAGAGCTCGCTGGCCACGTTGCCATCGTCACGGGGGCCGGCCGCAATACCGGCCGCGCCATGGCGCTGGCCCTCGCGGCCGGCGGTGCTGCCGTCGTGGTGAACGCCCGCTCCAACAAGACCGAGGCGAATGCGGTAGTCAGCGAGATCGAGGCCGCGGGCGGCCAAGCTCTGGCAGCTGTCGGCGATGTGGTGGATGCGATCGCAGTCGATGCCATGGTGAAGGCGGCGGTCGCGCGCTTCGGCCGCGTCGACGTGCTGATCAACAATGCCTCGCTTCGCAACGAGCGGCCGCTCGAGCATATGAGCTTCACGGATTGGCGCGATGTGCTCGGCGTCACCCTCGACGGGGCCTTCAACTGCGTCAAAGCTTGCCTGCCGCATCTAAAGGCGAGCGGCGCCGGCAGGATCCTGAATATCGGCGGCTTGAGCGCGCATACGGGCGCGAAGAATCGCGCCCATGTGGTCACGGCCAAGGCCGGCCTGGTCGGCTTCACCCGAGCGCTCGCGCACGAGCTTGCCGACGACAGGATCACGGTGAACTGCGTCGCGCCAGGCCTGATCGGCACGCCCCGCAAGGGCCCCGAGCCGGCGCACCATTTCATTCACACCACGCTCACGGGCGAGCGTGGCGCGCCCGAGGACGTCGCGGCGATGGTGCGGTTCCTATGCGGACCCGGCGCGCGCTACATCACGGGGCAGACCATCCAGGTGAACGGCGGCGCGTTCCTGGGCTAGCCGGCGACTTGGCGGGTCGCGTCGAGCAATCCCCGAACCGCGCTTTCCGCAAGCCCGCGCGTGATGAACACCAGCCGGCTCTGCCGTCCCGCGTCCGGCCAAGCCGCGAGCTCCGCGGGCGGATGCGCCAGATGCTGCACGAACTGCACGACCACCGGCCCGCGGCAGCCTTCGACGTTCAACAGGCCCTTCACGCGCAACAGATCGGCGCCGCGTAGCGCAACCAGCGTCTCCATGGCGCGTGCGAACGGCGCCCAGGTGATCGGCTGCTCCTCGGTGAGAACGAAGCTTTGCACGTCATCACTGTGCGTCGCCTCCGCCGCAAAGCCAGAGCGGGCGCCGTCCGGCGCAGGGTCGGTCAGCAGGCGCGGGTCGATCCGCCCGTTCGCGGCCGCCACGATCTCGGCCAGCGGATTGAGTGCGCGCAGCCGGCTCTCGAGGCGGTCCGCCGCGTCGGCCGGCGCGAGATCGCGCTTCGTCACCACCACCCGGTCCGCCAGCATCACTTGCCGCCGCGCCTCCGCGGACCAGTCGAGCGTGCCCGCGCCGTTCACGGCATCGACCACAGCGATGACAGCCTCCACGTGAAACTCGCCGCCGAGGGCGCGATCGGTCGTGAAGGTCGCAAGGATCGGGCTCGGGTCCGCGAGTCCGCTCGTCTCGATCACGATGCGGCCAAAGCCGGGAGCGCGTCCGCTGTCGCGCTCGGACACGAGCCGGCGCAGCGCCACCTGCAGGTCGGAGCGGAACGCGCAGCACAGGCAGCCATTGCTGAGCAGCACCGTCTCGTCCGCGCTCGCGCGCAGTAGTGCGTCATCAATTCCAACTGCGCCAAATTCGTTGACCACGACTGCTGTGCCGCGTCCCTCGGACTGTGCCAGGAAATGCTTCACCAGCGTGGTCTTGCCCGCGCCGAGAAAGCCCGTGACCACGGTCACCGGAATGCGGGCACCGCGCGCGGAACGAACGCGCCGGCCGAACGGCCCGATGTCGGCGGACGGAAAAAGATCGAGCATGCGCTCGTGCCCTAGAACTCCATCTCCAGGATATAGAGCCCGCCCACATGGCGGTCGACCGTGTAGACGATCCCGCCCTCGTCGACGAACACGTCGTTGAGCTGGATCGTCCCGCGCGGCGCGAGCGGCGGGCCGGACGGCACGAAGCTCGCGATCTCCTTCGGTTGGTATGGATTGGAGATGTCGTAGGCCCGTAAGCCCCCATTAAAGAAGGTGCCGATGATGATCGTGTCCGATTGCCACGAAGTCGGCAGCGGCACGTTCTCGTGAATGTTGTGCGCGCCGAAGCGGCCGCCGCGCTTGGCGAAGCCTTCCACGGCGGGCAATGGGCATGTGGCGATCGGCACCGGATTGGTCTCGTCGCGCGCGTCGAGGATCCAGATCAGCTTTGGCCAGTCGGCCGCGTCGTCCACCACGGACTCGTCCGTCACGACGAGCAGCCCGCGCTCGAACAGCGGCAGGACCGTGTGCGTGAAGCCGTGATAGGGCGGCGAGTTGTCCCAATGCGCGATCGGCTTCGGCTTCGACTTGTCCGAGATGTCCATGATGAACATCCCACCATCGATATAGCCGAGATAGCAGCGGTCCGGCCGCTGCGGATAGACGTTGGTGTTGTGGGCGCGAAAGCCCATGTCGGAGAGATGCTTCGGGTGCCGCTTCGGCGGCGGTGCGCTGTCGCCTTCCCGGGTGCCTGGCATCCACCAGCGGCCGACTTCCACCGGCTTCGACGGATTGCGCACGTCGAAGATCTGATAGCACTGGTCGTCGAGAGGATGCGTCGCCGTGAAGTCGGCGGCGCCCGAAGCCATGTGCACGTATTCGCCGTCGCAGAACCAGAGCTGGTGCACGCCGCGCGAGCCGGGCCCGGAGCGGTCCACGAACGCGATCGATTTCGGCTTCTCGGGGCTGGAAATGTCGAACAACTCGAAGCCCGCCGGCTGCTGTCCCACTTTCTGGCACTGATAGGCGACCGCCATCACGTCGCCGACCACCTCCAGAGAATTGGAGCGCATGTGGCTCTGCGGCAGGTCGGTCTGCACCACGATCTGCGGCTTGCGCGGATCCGATACGTCGACGGCCGTGAAGTTCTTCGGTGCGCTCTCATGCGCGAGCCAGATGATGCGCCGCCCGTCCTTGGCGATCTGCACCGACATGCCTTCGCCCATGCCGCCGAAGCCCGCGAGTTCGTGATGGCCGAGCAGCTTGAAGTTCCAGGCGACCTGATCGCGCACTATGTCTACGACGTTCATCCAGTGCTCCGCGTTCATAGGGCCGCCGCAAGCGGCCGGCCCTTCGAGTCCGACGTGCTCACGCGCCCGCGCGCGCCTTCTCCATGAAATCTGGCCGCAGCGCCTTCTTCCAGTCCGGGATCGCCGAGATCTTCTTCTCCTTCACCAGCACCTCGGCATGGTGCTTCATGTAGGGTTCGAGATCCTGCGGGAAGCCCGGGTTCACGTCCACGCGCGCCAGCGCTTTCGCAAACGTGTCGGCCGACATCGTGTAGCCCTTCGACGTGAAGAAGCCATAGATCACCTCGGCGACCTTCTTCGGGTTCTCCTTGAAGTCGCGCGCCACATCGAGCCAGGCCTTGAGATAGGCGACAACCGTGTCGGGGCTCTTCTGGATGAAGTCCGGCGTCGCCGCCATGAACACCGGCAGGTTGTCGACCTTGGAATAGTCCATGATGATTGTGCCGAGCCCGTCGGCCTCCGCGATCGCGTTGTAGGGCTCGACATTGACCATGGCGTCCACGGTCTTCGCCGCCATGGCGGCGATCATGTCGTTGACGTTCATGCGCACTTCCTGGAAGTCGCCCTTCTTCAGGCCGGCCGACGGCGCGATCTGGTCCATGAAGACGTTGCCGACCGAGGAGCCGGTCTGGTTCGCGACCTTCAGCCCCTTGAGCTGCTCGACCTTGGTGATGTTGAGGTCCTTGCGCGTGACGACCGCCGCCGTGCGCCCCACATGCTCGATCTGGGCGATCGCGATCAGCCCGCCCTTGTCGTGGCCGATGATGAAGGACGGGCCCGCATAGGTGCCGAGATCCACTTGCCGCGCCACCATCTGCTGCATCGTGAGATTACCAGAGGGGACCGCGAATTCCTCGAACTTCACGCCGCGCTTCTCGAGCAGGCCGGACTTCAAGAGATAATAGGTGGGCATGCCCCAAAGATTGGTCTGGTAGCCCTGGCGCACGGTCTCCAGCGCGGCCGCGGAGTGCGGCAGCGCAAGGGTCATCGCGCCCGCGCCCGTGGCCGCCAGCAGCTGACGGCGATTCAGTCCGGCTTGCATCGTCATCGCGCTTCCTCCTTCACGGGCAGTCCCGTGCTTTTGTTTTCCGCCTGCGTGCTCACCTGCCCGAGGTGCCGCAGCAGCTCCTTCTGACAATCGAGAAATTCGACGCTGAGCGGATCGCGCGGCCGCGGCAGCGTGATGCGAACTTCCGCCTTCACGCGCCCCGGATGCGGCGTCATCACGATGACGCGGTCTGCCAGATAGACGGCCTCAGCCACATTGTGGGTGACATAGACGATGGTCTTGCGCGTCTCGCGCCAGACCTCGGCCAGCAGCCGCTGCATGTCGTCGCGGGTGAGCGCATCGAGCGCCGCGAAGGGCTCGTCCATCAGCAGCACGGACGGATTGTAGGCGAGAGCGCGCGCGATCGCGACGCGCTGCTGCATGCCGCCCGAGAGGTGATGCGGGTACGCATCCGCGAACTTGTCGAGCTTGACCAGTTCGAGCTGCTTGCGCGCGATCTGCTCGCGCTCGCCCTTCGGCAGCCCCTTCATCTCGAGCCCGAAGGACACGTTGCCGAGCGCCGTCCTCCAGGGGAAGAGCTGCGCAAAATCCTGGAACACGACGCCGCGGTCCATGCCGTGCCCGTTCACGGGCTTGCCGCCGATCTGGATCTGGCCCGTGCTCGGCGTGAGGAAGCCCGCGATGATGTTGAGCAACGTGGACTTGCCGCAACCCGAGGGGCCGACCAGGCAGAGGAATTCCGACTGCGCGATATCGAAGCTCGCGGCGTCGACCGCATGCACGCGGCCGGCGGGCGTGTCGTAGCTCAGCGACACCTCGCGAATCTCGATATGCGCCATTTACCTGGTCACCCTTTCGCGTTCCGCACCATGCCCCAGCGCGCGACCGTCGCGGCTTCCAGCGAGCCGAACACCAGCCGCTCGAAGGCGAAGCCGATGCCGCCGATCACGACCAGTGCCGCGATCATCACGTCGGCGTTGAGGAACTCCTTGGCGTCGAAGATCACCCAGCCGAGCCCCCAGTCCGATGCCGCCAGCATCTCGGCGCCGACCACCGCGATCCAGGCGCGCAGGAACGCCTGCCGCGCGCCCGTGATGATGAAGGGGAGGGCGCCCGGAATGATCACCTTCCAGAACAGCGCGGTCTCGTCCGCGCCCATCGCTCCGGCGGCGCGCAGCCACAGCGGATTGACCGCGCGCACGCCCGACCACGTGTTGAGCAGCATCGGAAACAGCGCCGCATAGAACACGATCAGCACCGCGACCGTGTTGCCGAGCCCGAACCAGAGGATGAACACTGGCACCCAGGCGAGCGACGGGATCGGCATCAGCGCGCTCGCGAGCGGCAGCACGAAGCCTTCGATCGGCTTGAAGCGCGCCATCAGGATGCCGAGCGGCAGCGCCACCGCGATCGCGAGCGAGAGGCCGAACAGCACGCGATAGAGCGTCGTTCCGGCATGGACCAGCATGCTGCCGTCCGCGATCGAGCTTACCAAGGTGCTCGCGACCTTCGGCAGCGTCGGCAGCAGCGCCGGCGGAAAGTGCCCGCTGCGCGCGACCGCCTCGTAGATCGCGGCCGCGATGGCGAGCGTCACGGCGGCGCGCACCGCCGAGCGCAGACGGTCGGAGGATTTCGCGGGCGCGGCGGCCGGGAGCGCGACATCGGTCATGACGCCACCATTCCCCAGCGCACCACCGTGTAGTCTTCGAGCTTCTGGAACACGAGCTTCTCGAGCGCAAGCCCGATCGCGCCGATCACGGCGACACCCGCCAGCATCACGTCCGTGTTGAGGAACTCGCGCGCGCCGAAGATCATCCAGCCCATGCCCCAGGACACGGCCGCCAGCATCTCGACGCCAACCAGGATGCGCCATGCCTGCGCGAGGCCGAGGCGCAGGCCCGCCAGGATATAGGGCAGGGCGCCCGGCACGATGACGTGGCGGAACAGGCGTTGCTCGGTCGCGCCCATCGCTTGCGCCGAGCGCAGCCAGATCTCCTTCACGGCTTTCACGCCGGTCCAGGTGTTGAAGATGATAGCGAAACAGGACACGAAGCCGACCAGCAGGATGGTCGAGAAGTTGCCGAGCCCGAACCACAGCAGGAACAGCGGTGCATAAGCGATGCCCGGGATCGGGGCTGCGATGCTTACCAGCGGCAGCATCACGTCCTCGGCGAGGCGGAATCGCCCCATGAGGAAGCCGATCGTGACGCCGATCACGGCAGCGATCGAGAAGCCCGCCACCAGCCGCGCCAAGGTCTCCATCGCGTGACGCGGCAGGATGCCGCTCAGCGTGAGCCGCACGAAGGCATTGGCGATCACTTCCAGCGGCGGGAACAGGCGCGGCGGGAACACGCCCGCATGCGCCACGATCTCCCAGGCGAGGCCGACCACCAGAAACGGAAACGCCGTGCGCGCCGCGCTGCGCCAGCGCGAGTCCCTGCCCCTGTGGGCGGACGAAGCCGTGAGATCCGTGAGCGCGCTCTCCTGGACCGCCACGGTCTCGATCCGTCAGACGATCGGAGCCGCAGGATGCGCAGCCGGCCTGCACTTCGCGCGCGGCCGCCGCGTCGCGCATAGGCGACGTGTCATCAGCATCCTCCCTTGATCGTCTTTGCGACGATTTGCTCGACGGCTCAGGACCGTCGTTGCTTCGTCGCAATCATGCCCGAGATCGGTACAGGCCGACAAGCGCGTCACTTTTCCGCTCGTGAAATGTCTCGCGGAACATCGCGAGCGACCCGTCGCGGTTGCGGGAAGCATTGGTTGACCCTGTCCCGCCAATCGATAGCATCGCGCGAAGGCCGATCAACGGCTGCGGCCCAGAGCCGCACGGCGCCACGAGTCGCCAATCCCGGGAGGACAGAATGGATCGACGCAGCTTCGTCATCGGCGCCGCGACTGTCGCCGCATCGGGCCTCGCGCCGGGGCACGCGCAAGAGGCCTATCCGGCGCGCCCCGTCACCATCATCAATCCGTTCCCGCCCGGCGGCGCCACCGACGTGGTGACGCGCCCGCTCGCCGCCGTGCTGGAGCCGATCGTCAAGCAGCCGGTGGTAATCGAGACCAAGGCGGGCGCGGCCGGCGCGGTGGGCGCGCAGTTCGCCGCCAATGCAAAGCCCGACGGCTACACGCTCCTCACGCACATCACGTCGATCTCGGGCTTTGCCGAGGTTGACAAGCTGTTCGGCCGGTCACCGAAGTTCACGCGCGCCGACTTCATCCCCATCGCGCGCTTCGTCGCCGATCCGATGCTCATCGTCGTCAACGACCAGCAGCCCTACAAAAACCTGAAGGAGTTCGTCGAGGACGCCAAGAAGCGCCCGCACGGCATCGTGATGTCATCGTCGGGGCTCTACGGCGCACTGCACCTCCCAATGGCGCTGTTCAACAAAGCGGCCGGCATCGAGCTGCGCCATTTGCCGACCGCCGGCGGTGGACCCGCCGTCACCGCGCTGCTGGGCAACAATTCGCAGGTGCTGTGCTCGTCGATCGCGGCCGCCAGCGCGCAGATGAAGGCCGGCAAGCTCAAGCCGCTCGCGTCCTTCGGCGGCAAGCGCGCGGCGTCGCTGCCCGATGTGCCGACCCTGAAGGAGCTCGGCTACGACATCGAGTTCTACCTTTGGGTCGGCCTCTTCGCGCCGAAGGCCACGCCGGACCAGATCATCACGTTCTGGCGCGACGCTGCCAAGAAGGCGGCGACCGACGAGACCTTCAAGAAGGCCATGAGCAATATCGGCCTCGAGGTCGAATATATGGACCAGCCCGAGTTCAAGGCTTTCTGGGACGCCGACGCCGCGCGCGTCGAGGCGGCCGTGCAGGCGATCGGCAAGGTGCAGGGATAAGGCGCATGATCCCGAAAAGTGGGACCGGTTTTCGGATATGATCATGCGCCAAGCAAAAACACCGCAATGCTGAAAGCCGATCATGTGGCCGGGGGCGCCTTCATTGTCCTCGGCATCGTGGTGTTCGCCCTCTCGGGCGATCTTCCCTTCGGCACGCTCTCGCAGCCCGGCGCCGGCATGATGCCGAAGCTCATGGCCGCGCTGATGCTGATCTTCGCGATCGCCATGATGGCGACCGCGCGTGACGGCCAGCCGTTCGCCGCGGTCGATTGGAGCGATATCGGCCATGCCGGGCTCGTGGTCGCGATCACGGCGCTCGCCATCATGGTCTACACGTGGCTCGGCTTCATCATCACGATGTCGCTTCTGGTGTTCGCGCTCCTCGTCGTGGTCGAGCGCAAGCATCCGATTCCGGCCGCGCTCTATGGGGTTGGCCTGACGCTGTTCGCCTGGTGGCTGTTCGGCAAGGCCCTGAAGGCGCCGCTCGAGCGCGGCATCCTGGGCCTCTGACATGGAAGCGACTTTCGACAGCCTGCTGCTCGGCTTCTCGGTCGCCTTCCGGCCGGACGTGCTCTGGTATGCGTTTCTCGGCTGCCTCGTCGGCACGCTGGTCGGCATGCTGCCCGGCATCGGGCCGCTCGCCGGCATCAGCATCCTCTTGCCCATCACCTTCGGCCTCGACGCCACCAAGGCGATCGTGATGCTGGCCGGCATCTACTATGGCTCCCAGTATGGCGGCTCGACCACGTCGATCCTGCTGCGCATTCCGGGCGAGGCGGCCTCGGTGATGACCTGCATCGACGGCAACGCCATGGCGCGGAAGGGGCGCGCCGGCGCGGCGCTCTGCATCGCGGCAGTCGGCTCCTTCGTGGCCGGCACCTTTGGCGTCATCGTGCTCACCGTGATCGCGCCGCCTCTCGCCGCCTTCGCGCTGCGCTTCGGACCGCCCGAATATACGGCCCTGCTGGTGCTCGGCCTGATCTTCCTCGCCTACATGTCGACATCGTCGCTGATTCGCACGCTGCTGATGGCCGCTTTCGGCCTGCTGCTCGGCACCATCGGCATCGACGTCATGACCGGCCACTTCCGCTACAGCTTCAACATCGCCGAGCTCGGCGACGGCATCGGCATCGTGCCGGTCGCGGTCGGCCTGTTCGGCCTCGGCGAGATTCTCTCGACGCCGAGCCGCCAAGTCCCGAGCCATGTCGACCATCCGCGCCTGCGCGAGCTCTGGCCGAGCCGCGAGGAGTGGCGCCAGTCCGCGATGCCGATCGCGCGCGGTTCCGTGCTCGGCTTCCTCATCGGCATCATTCCGGGCTCGGCGCACATCATTTCGAGCTTCCTCTCCTATGCGGTCGAGCGCCGCGTCTCGCGCCATCCGGAGGAGTTCGGCAAGGGCGCGGTCGCGGGTGTCGCGGGGCCGGAGTCCGCCAACAACGCGGCCTCGACCGGCGCCTTCGTGCCCATGCTGGCGCTCGGTATTCCGACCGGCCCCGTCACCGCGGTGCTGATCGCGGCGCTTCTCATTCACGGCATCCAGCCCGGCCCGAGCCTCGTCAGCGACCATCCCAACGTGTTCTGGGGCTTCGTCGCCTCAATGTATGTCGGCAACCTGATGCTGCTCGCGCTCAACCTGCCGCTGGTCGGACTGTTCGTGAACTTGCTGCGCATTCCCTATGCGTATCTCTATCCGCTGATCATCATGTTCTGCGTGATCGGCGTCTACGAGGTGAACCACTCGATCATCGACGTCTGGATCATGCTGATCATGGGCGTGATCGGCTATGCGCTGAAGAAGTTCAACTTCGATCCGGCGCCGCTGGTGCTCGGCCTCGTGATCGCGCCGATCTTCGAGATGAGTCTGCGGCAGTCGCTGATCATGTCCGACGGCGCCTGGCTCATCTTCCTGCAGCGGCCGATCGCGCTGGCGCTGCTGGTGATCAGCCTCTGCCTGCTCGCACTCTCGGCGATCTCTTATCTGTCGGCGCGGCGCGACTGGCGCGACAAGATGGCGGACGAAGCCGCAGAGCCGTGAGGCTCACGACGCCGCCCGCCGCTCGATCCCGAACACCCGCTGCGCGAACTGCGGATAGACTTCCGCGATCTGGGGCGCCACGGTCTCGCGCATGGTGCGGATCGTGTCCGCTGCAGGCGCGGGCGTCTCGGGCACGTGCGCGGGCCGGTCGAACTCGAAGCCCGTGTTCTCGAGCACCTCATCAACCGTATGCCCGGGATGCACGCTCTCGAGCCGGAAGCGCCGCTTCTCGCGGTCGAAACCGAACAGGCAGCGGTTGGTGACGAGCGCGATCGGGCCGCCCGGCCGGTACACGTTCGGATCGCTGCCACCCGGCGCGCTGATGAAGGAGACGCGCGGCACCAGCGTGCGGCGCGAATGCTCCAGCCGGAACAGGATCACCTTGGGCACGACGAAATAGAGATAGCCGGAGCCGAACGAGCCCGGAAAGCGCACTTTCGGCTGCGCGTAGTCGCCGACGCTCACCAGATTGATGTTGCCCTCGCCGTCGATCTCGCCACCCGAGAGGAAGAACACGTCGATGCGGCCCTGACCCGCGCAGTCGAACAGCTCGCGCCCGCCGTCATTGAAGAACGTGTGCCGGCGGCTGCCGAGCAGCGACACGTAAGGCCGCCCGTTTCCTCGCGCGCGCGCAAGCAAGGCCGCAGTCGCCGGGATCGGCGACGCATTGCCGATCGCCACGTGACGCACGTCACCGATCAGGCGCGCAATCACGTCGGCGAGCAGCTCCTCGTCCCGAACCTCAGGCGGCGCGGCGGTCATGCACGTACTGATCGAGATAGCGCGCGAAGCCCTCCGGCGTCGCGGCGAGCCGGGCGTATTCGGCGAGATGCGCCACGTCGGCCGGATAATGGTCGGCGAGCGGCAGCGGCCAGGCGCCGCGCGGCGCCCCCGCGCCCGGGGGGACATAGAAGCCCCCGG
>JAEYAU010000214.1 GCA_023404705.1 Pseudomonadota bacterium | reverse complement strand
CCGCGACCGAGCTGCCGTTCGCCGCCACCGGCGCGCCGGAGGCGTCCACGGCGGCTTGCGCCGGCGGCCGGCGGATCAGGAGCGCGGCCGGGAGCAGCAGCGCCCAGGAGACGAGGCCGATCGTCAGCATGGCGGTGCGCCAGTCATAGGTGGTTGCGAGCCAGCCGACGAAGGGCGAGAAGGTCAGCGGCGCAACGCCCATGCCGGCCGAGACGAGCGACACCGCGAGCCCGCGCTGCGTGTCGAACCAGGCCGTGGCGGCCGCGATCATCGGCGCGAAGAAGGCGCTCGCCGCGAGGCCGACCAGGACGCCGTAAGTGAGCTGGAAGGAGAGCAGCGAGTTCGCCCGGCTCGCCAGCACCAGCGCGAGCCCGAGGAGGACGGCGCCGATGAGCACCACGACGCGCGTGCCATAGCGATCGCTCGCCGCGCCCCAGCCGAAGGCGCCGAAGCCCATGATCAGGAAGTTGAGCGTCATCGCGCTCGAGATCCCGGCACGGGACCAACCGGTCGCGGTGGCGATCGGCTCGAGGAAGACCGCGAGGGAGAACATGGCGCCGAGCGCGACGCAGGTCATGAGCGCGCCGGCCGCGATGATCACCCAGCGATACGGATCAGGCTTGGTCATTGCTCGCTCTCGCTTTTTCCCGGATCCGCGCCGTCGGATTCCGGCCGGATCGCTCTCTTACGATTGCAAGACGAACGCGCCGTCCCGGAGTCGACACCTCGGGCAAAAGAAATTTTCAGCGAGGACCGGTTGCAAATCAAGATCAGGGATGTTACCCCGTAACCAGTTGCAAAAGACAATCAGAGAGGCGGCCATGAGCAAGGTTCGCGTGAGCTCCTTCACGATTTCATTGGATGGGTACGGCGCCGGTCCGGATCAGACCCTGTCGGAGCCGCTCGGGCGCGGCGGCGAGGATCTGCACCAGTGGTTCTTTCCGACCCGCACGTTCCGGAAGATGCTCGGCAAGGATGACGGGACGACCGGCATCGACGAGGACTTCGCGGCGCGCGGCATGGCGAATGCCGGCGCCTGGATCCTCGGCCGCAACATGTTCGGCCCCGTGCGCGGACCTTGGCCTGACAATTCGTGGAAGGGCTGGTGGGGCTCCAACCCGCCGTATCACGTCCCGACCTTCGTGCTGACGCACCACGCGCGCGAGCCGGTCGAGATGGAGGGCGGCACCACGTTCCACTTTGTCACCGATGGCATCGAGGCCGCGCTCGATCGCGCCCGGGAGGCCGCGCAGGGCCGTGACGTGCGCATCGGCGGTGGTGTCGCCACCGTCCGGCAATATCTTCAGGCCGGACTGATCGACGAGCTCCACCTGGTGGTCTCACCGATCCTGCTCGGCAGCGGCGAGCACCTCCTGGCCGGCATCGATCTCACGGCGCTTGGCTACACGGTCACCGAGCACGTGCCGACGCAGGCGGCGACTCATATGGTGCTGACGAAGCGCGGCTAGCCGGGTCGCGCGCCTTCGCGCGCGAAGGCCTCGACCAGCGGCGCGTAGCCGTCGAGATCGGGCTGCGTGGCGAAGCTGTGCCGCGCGGGCGTCGTCGCCCAGGGCAGCTTCTCGGCGGTGTTCACCTCGACGAAGGGCACAAACCAGTCGTGCGCGTCCAGCATGGTGGCGCGCACATTGACGAAGAAGTCGAGCCCCTGCGGCAGCGTGAACATCCAGTTCTTGCAATGCGCGCAGTAGAGCTGCCGGTGCGGTCCATGCAGCCCGCCCGCCACCGGCTCGCCCTTGGTGGTCGCAAAGCCCTCCGCCGGAATCGCCATCGTCAGCGAGAAGGCGCTGGCGCTCAGTCGTTGGCAGCCCGTGCAGTGACACGCCATGGTGAGCAGCGGCGGCGCGCTGATCCGGAAACGGACTTTGCCGCACATGCACCCGCCCTCCCAGGGCAGCTTCCAGTCGCTCATCGCGTCCTCCTTGGCATGAGCGCCGTTGACAGGCCCGGCACGCATCCGGCTTGATGGAACCAGCAAGGAAAGGCAATCCGATGGAATTCGTCACGCCCGGCGCCACCAATCTCGGCCTCTTCATCAGCGCCGCCCTGGTGCTGCTGCTGGTGCCCGGACCCGCGGTGCTCTACATCGTCGCGCGCTCGATCGAGCAGGGCCGCATGGCCGGCTTCATCTCGGATCTCGGTATTCACAGCGCGACGCTGGTGCATGTCGCGGCCGCGGCGCTCGGCCTCTCGGCGATCCTCGCCTCGTCGGCGCTCGCCTTCAGCCTCGTCAAATATGCGGGCGCGGCCTATCTGATTTGGCTCGGCCTGCGGAAGATCTTCGGGCCCGTGGAGGAGCCAGATCTCTCGGCGCTGCCGCGTCACGGCCATGCGCGCCTGTTCCGCGACGGCTTCATCGTCAACCTGTTCAATCCGAAGACCGCGCTGTTCTTCCTCGCCTTCCTGCCGCAATTCGTCGAGGTCGAGCGCGGCCACATCGCGACGCAGATCGCGGTCCTCGGCCTCATCTTCACGGGGCTCGGCTTCGTCACCGACGGCTGCTACGCGCTCGCGGCCGGCACCGCCGGCCACTGGCTCAAGCGCAGCCGCACCTATCTCAGGGCCGAGCGCTATGTCAGCGGCGTCATGTTCATCGGCCTCGGCCTGACCGCCGCCTTCGCGGGCAACCAGAAGAAGTAGGGCAGCCGGCGTCTTCGCCATCATTGCTCCTCCTTTGCGTGATGTCCTGTCATGACATCGCAGAGGCGGTGCGGCGCTTCGTCTTGGCGCCGAACTCGCGCGCCCGGAACGAATGATCCCGCTTGCCGTTGCTTCCGCGCGGGACCCGTTCCGCGACGCCGGCCGCCTCCGATACCGCGAACCAGAAGGACACGTCCCATGCTCAGGCTTCTGTCCGTCGCGACAGCCGTCGCGCTGTCCGCAATGCTTGCCGGCGCGCCCGGTGCGCGCGCTCAATCCGCGGATGCGCCGCGCCAGGCGCAAGGCGAGTCACGCAATGATCGTCTGGGCGAGGTCAAGGACGCCCTTAAGCTGACGCCGGAGCAGGAACCGCTCTGGGGACCGGTAGCCGACGCCGTGCGCAATCTGCACGAGACGATGGCGCGCGCCGAGCAAGGTCCGCCGAGCGATGCGATGGATCGGCTCCGCCGCCGGGCCGACCGTTCCGCCAGCCGCGCGGAGGCGCTCAAGCGGTTGGCCGATGCGGCGCAGCCTTTGTGGAACGCTCTGTCGGAGGAGCAGAAACGTATGCTGCCGCGCGCGCTGCGCTACGCGACCCGGATGGACGACGAGGAGCGCACGACGTGGCGCGATCGCGACGACGGTCGTGGCGGAGGCATGATGGGGCGCGGCGGCATGATGGGCCGCAGCGGTATGATGGGGCGCGAGGGCATGATGGGCCGCGAAGGCATGATGGATCGCGGAATGATGGAGCGGATGCATCGCGATCGTATGGACGACCGCGACGACGGCTGGGGCGGCCGTCGCGGCGGCATGGAGGATCGGGAATTCGGCATGCGCGGTCGCGACCGTTGGCGAGAGGAGTCGGACGACGACATGCGCGGTCGCTTCGACCATCCGCGCATGGGCCGCGGAGGCGGGCGTGAGGATCGCTGGGATCGCGATCCGCGCGAGGGCTACGGCCGTCATGGTCACGACAGCCGTCGCTTCTTCGATGACGAATCCGAATGGCGCCGGCGCGGCGACGACGGCGATCGCCGCGGCGAGCGCGGCTGGGAGGGCCGCGAGCGCTACGGCTTCCGCCGCGATCGCTCCGATTGCGACTGAGGAGAGCGGCGCCTCAGAAGGCGCGGCGGCGGGCGGCGTTTTAAGCCGCCCCCCCCGGCCGGGGGGGGTTT
>JAEYAU010000209.1 GCA_023404705.1 Pseudomonadota bacterium | reverse complement strand
CCGGGGGGGGCGCCGCGAGCGCGGCCTCGCCGTTCTGCGTCGGCACCCAGACCTCGCAGCGATCCGCCGTATAGAGCGCGGTCGCGTTCATCGGCTCCATCGGCGCGTGGTTCTGGAACGGATAGCTGTAGACCGCCTCGACCTTCTTGACGGCGCCCGCGATGGCGCCGAGCGCATCGCCGTTCTTATTGCCGATATGGGCGTCGGTGGCATCGAAGCCCGCCGTGAGCATCTGCGCGATGCTCTCGCTCGAGACCTTGGCGTTCTCGCCTTCGTCCCACTCGATCGGCAGCGCGTCGATCGCGGTCTTGGCGTGCCACCAGGTATCGGCGACCACGGCTACGCCGGAGTCGCCAACTTTGACGACCTTCTTCACGCCCTTCATGCCTTCGACCTTGGCAGCGTCGAAGCTCTTCACCTTGCCGCCGAAGACCGGGCAATCCTTGATCGCGGCATTGAGCATGCCGGGCAGCTTCAGGTCAGCGCCGTAGACCTGCTTGCCGGTCAGCTTGTCCATCGTGTCGAGGCGCTTCATCGGCTTGCCGATGATCTTCCAGTCCTTCGGATCCTTGAGCCGGATCTCCTTCGGCGGCTCGATCTTGGCGGCGGCGTCCGCGACCTTGCCGAACGTGACGGTGCGGCCCGAGGGCTTGTGCGTGATCACACTGTTCGCCGCGCTGCATTCCGCGGCCGGCACCTTCCACTCGTTGGCGGCGGCCTGGATCAGCATCTCGCGCGCGGCGGCGCCGCCCTTGCGCACATATTCATTGGACTCGCGAATGCCGCGGCTGCCGCCCGTGGAGTAGCTGCCCCACACGCGCTTGCGCGCGATGTTCTCGCCGGGCGTCGGATATTCGGTCGTGACCTTCGACCAGTCGCATTCGAGCTCCTCGGCGACCAGCTGTGCGAGCCCCGTGAGCGTGCCCTGCCCCATCTCGGAGCGGGCGATGCGGACCACGACGGTGTCGTCCGGGCGGATGACCACCCAGGCATTCACTTCTGGCGTCGCCGCCTGCGCGGCTGCTTCACTGCCGAACGGCAGGTTGAGGCCGAGCGAAAGTCCGCCGCCGGCAGCGGCGGCACCGACGACGAAGGAGCGGCGATTCATCTGAGGAATGAAATTCATGGCTCCCTCCTCACGCCTTGACGGCCTGGTGGATGCCTTCGCGCACGCGCTGGAAGGTCCCACACCGGCAGATATTGGTGATGGCCGCGTCGATATCGGCATCGGAGGGCTTGGGGTTCTCCTTCAGCAGCGCGGAGACCGCCATGATCATGCCGGCCTGGCAGTAGCCGCATTGCGGCACGTCGAGGGCTAGCCAAGCCTGCTGCACGGGATGCAGCTTGCCGTTCTGCGCGAGCCCCTCGATGGTGGTGATCTGCTTGCCGACGGCTTCGCTCGCGGGCAGCGAACAGGCGCGCGCCGCGACGCCGTCGATATGGACCGTGCAGGCGCCGCATTGCGCGATGCCGCAGCCGTATTTCGTGCCCGTGAGGCCGACCTGCTCGCGCAGCACCCAGAGCAGTGGCGTGTCAGGCTCGACGTCCACTGAATGAGTCTGGCCATTGACGGTGAGTTGGATCATGGGCGTCTCTCCAGGCGCACGTGGTTGTCGAGGCTGCACCCGCCGGCGCAAGCCTCTCGACGCGTCGGGCGACGCATCGCGATCAGGTGATCAGCCCCCTTGGAACGACTCCAGTCTGTCGCGAAGCCATGGCGGCGTCGAGGTCGATACGCTGTCTTCGGCGCGACAACGGCGCGCGCCCTCGTTCACAAATTCGTGTGGGACGCGCCGTCTTTCATGGGATGAGCAACGGCTTCATCCGTGCGACGTGCGCGGATATCTACGCGGCTTTCTTCAGCGAGCGGGCGACCTGGCGCAGATCGTTCACGAAGGCGCGGTATTCGCGCTCCTTCGATTCCTCGTCGGGCAGGCGCAGCAGCATCGACGGGTGGATCGTGACGAAGGCGACCGTGCCGTCGGCGAGCGTGTGCGCGCGACCGCGCGTCGCGGTGATGGTGACGGTCTTGCCGAGCACGCTGCGGGCCGCGGTGGCGCCGAGCGCGACGATCACGTCGGGCTTGATGATCGCGCGCTCGACCTCGAACCACCACTTGCAGGCTTCGATCTCGTTGGTGTTCGGCCGCTTGTGCAGGCGGCGCTTGCCGCGCATCTCGTGCTTGAAGTGCTTGACCGCATTGGTGACGAAGGTCGCCTTGCGATCGATGCCGGCATCCTCGAGCGCCTTGTCGAGCATGCGGCCGGCCGGGCCCACGAAGGGCTTGCCGGCCAAGTCCTCCTTGTCGCCCGGCTGCTCGCCGACCAGCATCACGTCGGCGCGCGAAGAGCCCTCGCCCGGCACCGCCTGGGTCGCATCCTTGTAGAGCGGGCAGCGGTGACAGACGTTCTCGGCGTCGCGGAGCTGCCCCAGGGTCTTGATATGGGCGACTTCGCTGACCTGATCGGGATTTTGGGGCTTTGCACGTTTCATCGGCGGCCTCTTCCGGGTTAACGCCTTGAAATCCCGCGGGTTCGCAGGCCAGTCCCGCTCCGCCCGAAATCGGACATAAAGATTTCTTTATATCCGCGTTGCGGCCGTCACGGACCCCTGCTATACGGTCGCCCAACGCGCCAGCAGGGGCGCCAAACCACCGCACACCACAGGATCGCCATGACAGCCGCCGCCAAGCCGAAGACCGCGCCCGCCGCCGACTATGTCGTGAAGGACATCGGGCTGGCCGAATGGGGCCGCAAGGAGATCGACATTGCCGAGACCGAGATGCCGGGCCTGATGGCGACCCGCGCCGAATACGGTCCGAAGCAGCCGCTCAAGGGCGCCCGCGTCGCCGGCTCGCTGCATATGACGATCCAGACCGCAGTGCTGATCGAGACGCTGACCGCGCTCGGCGCCGATGTGCGCTGGGCCTCGTGCAATATCTATTCGACGCAGGATCACGCGGCTGCTGCTATCGCAGCAGCGGGAACGCCGGTGTTCGCCGTGAAGGGCGAGTCGCTGGTCGATTACTGGGACTACACGCACCGCATCTTCGAGTGGGCGGACGGCGGCGAGCCGAACATGATCCTCGACGACGGCGGCGACGCGACGCTGCTGATCCATCTCGGCCTGCGCGCCGAGAATGGCGACACCGCCTTCCTCGACAAGGCCACCAACGAGGAAGAGGAAGTGCTGTTCGCCTCGATCAAGAAGCGCATGAAGGAGAAGCCCGGCTGGTACACCCGCAACGCCAAGTCGATCCGCGGCGTCACCGAGGAGACCACCACGGGCGTCCACCGTCTCTACGAGATGCAGAAGAAGGGCACGCTGCTGTGGCCGGCGATCAACGTCAATGACAGCGTGACCAAGTCGAAGTTCGACAACCTATACGGTTGCCGCGAGTCGCTGGTGGACGGCATCCGCCGCGGCACCGACGTGATGATGGCCGGCAAGGTCGCGATGGTCGCGGGCTTCGGCGACGTCGGCAAGGGCTCGGCCGCCTCGCTGCGTCAGGCCGGCTGCCGCGTGCTCGTGTCCGAGGTCGATCCGATCTGCGCGCTGCAGGCCGCGATGGAAGGCTACGAGGTGACCACGATGGAGGACGCAGCGAGCCGCGCCGACATCTTCGTCACGGCGACCGGCAATGTCGACGTGATCACGGTCGACCACATGCGCGCCATGAAGGACCGCGCCATCGTCTGCAACATCGGCCACTTCGACAGCGAGATCCAGGTCAACGCGCTGAAGAACTTCAAGTGGCACAATGTGAAGCCGCAAGTGGACGAGGTCGAATTCGCGGACGGCAAACGCATCATCCTGCTCTCCGAGGGCCGGCTCGTGAACCTCGGCAATGCCATGGGCCATCCGAGCTTCGTGATGTCGTCCTCCTTCACCAACCAGACGCTGGCGCAGATCGAGCTGTTCACCAATCCCGGCAAGTACGAGAAGAAGGTCTACACGCTGCCGAAGCATCTCGACGAGAAGGTCGCGCGCCTGCACCTCGAGAAGATCGGCGTGAAGCTGACCAAGCTCACCAAGGAGCAGTCGAGCTATATCGGCGTGCCGAGCGAGGGACCGTTCAAGCCGGACCACTACCGCTACTGAGGCGGCGCCGCACCAAAACGCAAAGCCGGAGCGCAACGGCGCTCCGGCTTTTTTGTTGTTGTCAGGAGTCGCAGCCCCGCTATGTTGCGGGGCAACGTAATGAAGGAGTCGCCATGAAACGCGCCGTTCTGCTCGCCCTGTTCGCGCTGCCGGCCATCGCCGCAACGTCGTCCGCCGCGCAGGCCGGCTTCTGGGACATCGACCGCGCCTCGGCCTACAGCGCCTGGTGCGTCGAGCAGGGCGGCGACAACAACTACCGCAATTGCGGCTACCCGACCTGGGAAGCCTGCCGCGCAGCCGCGAGCGGTGCCGGCGGCAACTGCTATCCGAACCCGCAGTATCGCCCCGAGCTCGTCGAGCAGCCGATCAAGCGGCGCAACCCGCGCATTCAGTAAACCGTTGGAAGATTCCTCTCCGTTCGTCCCCGCGAAAGCGGGGACCCAGAGCGCGCGCATTGAGTGTGCGGCCCTGGATGCCCGCTTGCGCGGGCACGAACGGAGTGTGGGTGGGCTCTCGCACATCACTCGAGCAGCGTGATCACAGTCGTGCGCGCGGCGGGACCACGCCGATCACGAAGCGGGCAGAATTGCTCTCGAAGCCGAGCCAGCGGCGCGCCACTTCGACGGGGGTCGGCTCCGTGTGCGATCGCGCGAGCCATTCGTTCATGACCGCGATGCAGCGCTGGTCATCGGCCGGGCAGATGATCGCCATGCCGTCGCGCGCGATGCGCGCCTCGCTCGCCCAGGGCGACAGCGACAGATCGAAGTCCGCGAAGGTCGAGGGCCGGTCCGAAAGATAGAACGCAGCGGAGTTCGCGAGAGCGAAAGGTCCGCCAATGAGGCGCAGCGGTTTGCCGGTCTCGTCCTTCCAGACGCGCTCGGCCTCGAAGGCGACGAGGCGCGCATAGGCGGCGTTGTTCTCGACGCCTCTATTGAGGATCACGGCCGCGACCACGGGCGAGAGCAGCACGACGAGGCCAGTCGCGGTCGCGACCACGACCGCCATGCGGGTGAGCGCCTCGCGCGTGAGCACAACCAGCACCGAGCCGAGCAGGATGACCGGCAAGAGATTGAGCGCCGGCGCGTTCCAGAGTGAGAGCAGGCTCTTGCTCGCGACGAGCGCGACCGCGACCGGCAGGAGGATCGGCACCCAGAAGAGCACAGCCGCCGTGCGCCGCTCGCTGTCGCGCGGGAAGAGGTTGTCACGGAGCGCAGCGCCGGTGCGCCGCGTGAAGATGATCCACAGCGCCAGCGCGCCGGCCGCATAGGCGAGCGTGCCGCCGAGATATTCGCCGAGCGAGCGGAGGATATCGGAAGCCGGAACGCGGCGGCCCATTGCCGAGCGAAGCGGCGCAAAGTCCTCGCCCACGAGCCAGATCGCGTGCGGCGCGACCGCGACCATGAAGACGAGCGCTGTCACCCAGGGTGCCGAGGAGCGGACGTAGGTGCGCCGGCGCGGATCGACCAGCGCCGTGAGCACGAGCGCGAGCACGAAGAAGGCGGACCAGTAATTCGTCAGCATGGCGGCGGCGGCCGCCGTGCCGGCGAGCGCGGCCCAGCCGAGGCGCCGCGTCTCGATCGCGCGCATGAAGGCCCAGGCGCCGAGCGCCCAGAGCGGGATCAGCGCGCTGTTCTGATCGAACTTGAGGCCGAGGAGATTGTAGAACGGGATGGCGGCGAGCAGGAAGGGCACGGCAGCACGCTTCTCGCCGTAGAGCCACTCGCCCGCGAGCTCGAAGCAGAGGAAGAGGCCGGCTGAGACCGAGACGACGGCGAGCAGCGTGAAGGCCCAGTCGGCGTGCGGGAAGACCAAGAACCAGAGCCAGACAATCCAAGCGAGCAGCGGCGGTTGGTTCGGATAGCCGAGCGCGAGCTCCCGCGACCAGACCACCAGCTCGGCCATGTCGGAGTTGAGGTCCTGGGTCGACTTGGCGGTCACGCCATAAAGGAACCAGGCGAGCCCGTAAGCGACCACGAGGATGAACGCGGCACGGCGCCGGTGCACGGGATCGCAGAGGCCATCGACGATGCGGCGCGGAGCGCGTTGGAGTCGAAGCGAGACGGTCATGCGGCCATGCTCGACGGCCGCGCGGCTGCGGCGCGAGACGATCCTAGGGCAGATGTTTGCGAAGCGTCCAGCGCGCCGCCTTTTGGCGCCCGCCGTGATGCTCAGGGCTTGCGCGGCGGGATGATGCCGATCAGGAAGCGCGCCGGCCGGTTCTCGATGCCGAGCCAGGAGCGCGTTAGCGCGATCTCGGTCGTGTCGTCCTGCCGCGCGGGGCCGAGCCGTTCGCGCATGACCTTGACGCAGTGCGCATCGATGACCGGGCAGACCATCGCCATGCCCTCGCGCGCGATGCGCTCCGGCGTCGCCCAGGGCGCAAGATAGGGCGAGAAGTCCGCAAACGTGCGGGGCCGCTCAGGCAGGTAGAAGGCCGCGGAGTTCACGAGCGTGAACGGGCCGGCGATGAGCCGCAGCGGCGTGCCGGTCTGCGCGTGCCAGACGCGCGCGACCTCCTGGCCGACGTGGCGCGCATAGGCGGCGTTGTTCTCGACGCCGCGCATGTGGATGACCGCGGCGATCACGGGCGAGACGAGCACGATGAGCCCGGTGACGGAAATGACGACCAGCGCCATGCGGGCGAGCGCCTCGCGGGTGAGCACCGCCTGCGGCGAGCCGAGCAGGATCACGGGCAGCAGGCTGAGCGCGCCCATGTTGAACAGCGAGAGGAGGCTCGTTCGGGTCGCGAAGGCGAGGACGATCGGCACCAGGATGGGCGTCCAGAAGATGATCGCGGCGGTGCGGCGCGTGTCGCGGGGAAACAGATTGTCGCGAACGGCCGCGATCGACGGGCGCGTGAACAGCAGCGCGAGCACCAGCGCGGGCGCCGAATAGGCCGCCGTGCCGCCCGCATACTCGCCGAGCGCGCGCAGCGCATCGATCAGCGTGTCGGAATGCCGGCGCGCGGCCGCGAACTTGAGCGAGGCGAAGTCGTCGGCGATGAGGCCGAGCAGATGCGGCACGAAGCCGACCAGCACGACGGCCGCCGTGATCCAGGGCGCGGGCGATGTGAAGAAGGCGCGCCGGCGCGGATGCGTAACGGCGGCGAGCGCGAGGGCGAGCAGCAGGAATACCGACCAGTATTTGGTCAGCACGGCTGCCAAGGCAGCTAGGCCGGCGAGCAGCGCCCAGCCGAGCGCGCGGGTCTCGAGCGAGCGCAGCACCGCGAGAATCGTGAACGCCCAGAGCGGGATGAGCGCCGAGTTGTGGTCGAACTTGAGCGCGAGGAAATTATAGAAGGGCACCAGCGCGAGGAGAAACAGAGCCGCGGCGCGCTTCTCGCCCGTGAGCCATTCGCCGGCCAGCACGAAAGCGAGATAGAGGCCGGTCGCCATCGACAGCACGGCGAGCAGGAGGAAGGCCCAGTCGGCGTGCGGGAAGATCCAGAACCAGAGCGTGACGACCCAGGCTAGGAACGGCGGATGCTTCGGGTAGCTGAGCGCCGGCTCGAGCGCCCAGATCGCCATCTCGGCCATGTCGGCATTGAGGTCCTGGCTCGACTTGGCGATCAGGCCGTAGAGGAACCAGGCGAGCGCATAGACCGCGACGACGGCGAGCGCGGTGCGGCGCTGCCGCAGCGGATCGCAGAGCGCATCGACCAGCGCCCGGGCCGGGGCCAGGATCGCCGGGCCGTCCGTGCGCTCCTGCGCCGGACCGTGACCGAACAGCCGCGCCCATCCCTCACCCACGCCAGTGCCCCCGTTTCGCGGCCTTATAGCCGCGCCGCTGTGCCCTGATAAGGCACGAGGGCCACGGGTTCCGTGACGGAACGGTTAACCAGCCGGGCAAGCGCCCGAAAACCGTCACCTTTTCGGGGTCGATCGGACGATGCGGCCGGGACGCGGACCGCGTTATATTAAGACAAGATTCGAGACCCGCGGAGCACGCGCATGTGCCGTTGGATTGCCTATCGGGGCGACACGATCGCGTTGGAGCATTACGTCACGGCGCCGACACATTCGCTGGTCGAGCAGAGCATCCGCGCGCTGGAGGCAACGGCGAGCACCAATGGCGACGGCTTCGGCCTCGGCTGGTATGGCGAGCACGAGGAGCCCGGCATCTACCGCGAAGTGCGCCCGGCTTGGTCGGACGAGAATCTGCGCCACCTCTGCCGGCACATCCGCTCGCATCTGTTCTTCGCCCATGTGCGCGCCTCGACCGGCACGCCGACCACGCGGCCGAACTGCCATCCGTTCACGCACGGCCGCTGGATGTTCATGCACAACGGCCAGATCGGCGACTGGTCGCTGGTGCGCCGGAAGGTCGAGGCGCTGATCCCGGACGAGTTCTACCGCTCGCGCGTCGGCACCACGGATTCGGAGGCCGTCTTCCTGGCGATCCTGGGTGCGGGCGAGAGCGATCCCGTGCAAGCGACGATCAGCACGATCGCGACGCTCACCGACATGGTGCGCGCGAGCGGCACCTCATCGCCCTTGCGGTTCACCTCGGCGCTGTCGGACGGGCACACGCTCTACGCGTTCCGCTACGCCAACAACGACACGCCGAACTCGCTCTACTACCGCGAGACCAGCGGCAGCGCCGTGATCGTCTCGGAGCCGCTCGACCAGGACCGCACCTACTGGAAGGCGGTGCCGCCGTCCCACTATATCGTGGCGCGCCCGGGCCAGCCCGTGGAGCTCAAGCCCTTCCCGGCCGACAAGCGGCTCGCGGCGGAGTAGTCAGGGTTTGCTGCGGAGTCACGTGCGGGGTTGTGCGCCTTGCCGCTCGGGAACGCGGATGGTAAGCCGCGCGCCATGACGTCTGCCCCTATCGACAACATCCGCAACTTCTCGATCGTCGCCCATATCGACCACGGCAAATCGACGCTCGCCGACCGCCTGATCCAGGTGACCGGCGCGATCGAGGACCGGGAGATGGTCGAGCAGGTGCTCGATTCCATGGACATCGAGCGCGAGCGCGGGATCACGATCAAGGCGCAGACCGTCCGCCTGAAATACAAGGCGAAGGATGGCAAGGAGTACATCCTCAACCTGATCGACACGCCCGGGCACGTGGACTTCGCCTACGAGGTGAACCGCAGCCTCGCGGCCTGCGAGGGCTCGCTGCTGGTCGTGGACGCGAGCCAGGGCGTCGAGGCGCAGACGCTGGCGAACGTGTACCAGGCGATCGACAACAACCACGAGATCGTGCCGGTCCTCAACAAGATCGATCTGCCGGCGGCCGAGCCCGAAAAGGTGAAGCAGCAGATCGAGGATGTGATCGGCCTCGATGCCTCGGACGCCGTGATGATCTCGGCCAAGACCGGCATCAATATCCCGGATGTGCTGGAGGCGATCGTCACGCGCCTGCCGCCGCCCAAGGGTGACCGCGGCGCGACGCTGAAGGCGCTGCTGGTCGACAGCTGGTACGACGCCTATCTCGGCGTCATCGTGCTGGTGCGCATCGTCGACGGCGTCCTGAAGAAAAACGACAAGATCCGCCTGATGGGCACGGGCGCCTCCTACGAGGTGGATCGCGTCGGCGTGTTCACACCGAAGCGCATCGAGGTGGACCAGCTCGGCCCCGGCGAGATCGGCTTCCTCACGGCCTCGATCAAGGAAGTCGCGGACACGCGCGTCGGCGACACCGTGACGGACGATCGCAAGCCCGTGACCGAGATGCTGCCCGGCTTCCGGCCCGCAATCCCGGTCGTGTTCTGCGGCCTCTTCCCGGTGGATGCGGCGGACTTCGAGGCGCTGCGCGCCGCCATGGGCAAGCTGCGGCTCAACGATGCGAGCTTCAGTTTCGAGATGGAGACCTCGGCCGCTCTCGGCTTCGGCTTCCGTTGTGGCTTCCTCGGGCTGCTGCACCTTGAGATCATCCAGGAGCGGCTCGAGCGCGAGTTCAACCTCGACCTGATCGCGACGGCGCCGTCGGTGGTCTACAAGATGACCCTGACGGACGGCCGCGAGATCGAGATCCACAATCCGGTCGACATGCCCGACGTGGTGCGCATCGACGAGATTCAGGAGCCCTGGATCGAGGCGACGGTGCTCACGCCCGACGAATATCTCGGCTCGGTGCTCAAGCTCTGCCAGGACCGGCGCGGCATCCAGAAGGAGCTCACCTACGTGGGCAACCGCGCGATGGTGAAGTACGACCTGCCGCTCAACGAGGTGGTGTTCGACTTCTACGACCGGCTCAAATCGGTGTCGAAGGGCTATGCCTCGTTCGACTATCACCTCACCGACTATCGCCCGGCGGATCTCGTCAAGCTGCAGATCCTGGTGAATGCCGAGCCCGTGGATGCGCTCGCCATGCTGGTGCACAAGACGCGCGCCGAGAGCCGCGGCCGCGCCATGTGCGAGAAGCTCAAGGAGCTGATCCCGCCGCACATGTTCCAGGTGCCGATCCAGGCCGCCATCGGCGGCAAGGTGATCGCGCGCGAGACCGTGCGCGCCTTCCGCAAGGACGTGACCGCCAAGTGCTACGGCGGCGACGCCACGCGCAAGCGCAAGCTGCTCGAGAAGCAGAAAGAGGGAAAGAAGCGCATGCGCCAATACGGCCGCGTGGACATCCCGCAGGAGGCGTTCATCGCCGCGCTGAAGGTGGATGTGTAGGGCACGCTTCGTAGGGTGTGCTCGGCGCGCTCACGGCGTTCAGATAGATACGATGAGTTGACCGCGCTGAGCGCACGCGTGCGCTCGGCGGACCGGATGCCTCGCCCACGAGATGCGCCTCGGCCGCCGAGCACGCCCTACGAAGATCACTCCGCCGCCAGCGCTACGCGCGCCACATCCTTCGGGCGCCAGATCTTCACGACGCCGAAGCGCTCGGGGTGCGCCTTGTACTGGCGCGCGATCGCCTGCAGGGTGCGGAAGCGGGTGCGGTGCTCGGGAAAATCCACGTTCGGGCATTCGGCCGGAAGGTTGCGCAGCGCCTCCTCCCAGACGACCATCGCGCGCAGATGCCGCGCGCGGCGATTGTGCAGCTTCTCGTAGGTGAGCGCGATGACGAAGCGGAATTCGTCCATCGGCCGGCCGAGCGCGAGATCGATGGCGTTGTCGTTCGAGCACTTCTCGCTGACGAGGCTGATCAGCGGGCCGTAACAGGCCTTGTAATCGTCCTCGCGAATGAGGCGGACGCGCTGCTTGCGGCCGTTCTCGACGATTTCGACACTCGCCACCATGCCGTGCAGGCGGTCGCCGAAGCGATGCCGCACGCGGCCGAACCAGGAGCGCGGCTTCGGCGGCGCGGCCGGAAAGGCGATGACGGGATTGTCCTCGGTGGTCTTCTTGGCCGCCTTGCGGATCATCGACTGGCGATAGGCGTTCGGCCACACGTTCCAGATGCGGCGGTCCGCCACCAGGGTGTCGAACTTGAGGTGATTGTCGACGATGGTGTTGAGCGTGATGTTGATGATGTCGCGGTCGTCGCCGCGCAGATAGAGCCACCAGCCCTGCACGTAGCGGCCGAGCACGGTGAGGCCCTTGCTGCCCGCGCCGCCGAGCGAGCGCACCAGCGCGCCGGTGAGCACCGCGCCGAGATAGACCGCGAGCACGCCGAGGCCGAAGAGCAGGCCATCCCAGATCTGACCGAAGTTCTGGCTGTCGAACATGCCGCGATATCGCCGGAAAACTGGCGGAACCGCAAGTCGTTGGGGCGCCGTGCATCACGCTGACGCGCGGGAGGTGTGTAGGCGTCGCAACGTGGTCCTCTCCCCCGCTTGCGGGGGAGAGACAGAGAGGGGGCCCTCGCGGCGACCTCGGAGCAAGCGGGGGGGGGGGGGGGGGGGGGGGGGGGGGGGGGGGGGGGGGGGGGGGGGGGGGGGGGGGGGGGGGGGGGGGGGGGGGGGGGGGGGGGGG
>JAEYAU010000192.1 GCA_023404705.1 Pseudomonadota bacterium | reverse complement strand
CGCCGCAGCAGCGCGAGCTGTTCGCCCCAGCGGCCATCGCCGAGCCGCGCCGCCACGCGCGCCGGAGCGACGATGCGCGCGACCGTGAGCGTCGCGAGCACGCGGTCGTGCCGCGCCTGCGAGCGCGTGCCGGTGAGAAACTCCTCGATCTCGTCGGCGACCCGGTCCGTATCGCCGGTCCAGATCGGATGATCGCGGCCCGGCATCTCGACGAAGCGCGCGCCCGGGATCTTCTCGGCGAGATAACGTCCGCCCGCGATCTTCACCCGCACATCCTCGCTGCGGTGAAGCACCAGCGTCGGCACGCCGATGCTCGCCAGCACGTCGCGCACGTCGATCCCGGCATTCATGCGCGCGAGCGCGATCGCGGCGCCGGGGCTCGCCGACAGCCGCTCGAACCGTGCCCACCACGCCTGGAAGCGCTCGTCCTTCAGCCGGTCCGGCGCGAAGAAGCGCAAACCCGCGCCGGTGCCCCAGCGCGTCTCGACACCGTGGATGAACTCCTCGAGCCCCTCGCGGCCGAGCACCCAGGTGTGGAAATGCGCATAGGCGCCGTAGAGCACGAGCGCGCGCGTGCGCTCCGGGTAGGTCGCGGCGAACAGGATCGACATCGGCCCGCCTTCGGAGGCGCCGAGCAGCACCGCGCGCCCGCAGCCGACCGCGTCCATCACGGCGCGCACGTCGTCCATGCGGGTCTCGAGGCTCGGCAGGTCGCGGCTGTCGCCGTGGTCGCTCAGACCCGTGCCGCGCTTGTCGAACATGATCAGCCGCGTGAAGGCGGAGAGCCGGTGCATCAGATGGACGAAGCCCGGGTCCTCCCAGTGCACCTCGAGGTTGGAGGTGAAGCCGGGCACGAAGACGAGATCGATCGGCCCGTTGCCGACCACCTGGTAGGCAATGCGCACATCGCCCGAGCGGGCGTATCGGGTCGTCGGCTGTGTCACCATCTCCCCCGGGTGGCGCGCCCGACTCTAGTGCATCGGGGGCGCGAAGCCAGCCGTGTGGCCCCGCACCACCTCCGTCCTTTGAACCGGGATGCCAATCCGCGAGACAGAGCATGGCCGCAACCCAGGACTGCCCGAGGAGCCTCCATGCGTATGCTGCTCTGTGCCGCGCTCGTCGCCCTGGTCTCGTCGGCCGCTCAGGCGCAGGACAACCTGCCCGCCGACGTCGCGGCCGGCTTCGAACAGGCCAAGAAGGACTGCGAGGGGAAGGTCACGACGAAAAAGGGCTTCGTCACCCGTCGCGACGTCAACGGTGACGGGGAGCCGGATTACATCCTGAATTACGAGCACGCC
Source organism: Pseudomonadota bacterium (assembly GCA_023404705.1). Taxonomy (GTDB): domain Bacteria; phylum Pseudomonadota; class Alphaproteobacteria; order Rhizobiales; family Xanthobacteraceae; genus FEB-22. The sequence continues at coordinate 12,939 of JAEYAU010000192.1, read as the reverse complement.
TCGTGCGAGGAGTTCGAGACCGTGTTCTGCGGGACCGGCGGCTGCCTGATCCAGGTGTTCGTGACGCTCGGCGACGGCAAGTACGCCAAGGTGATGGACCGCACCGCCTTCACGGTGAAGTTCGCCCGCCAGAAGGGCCTGCCCGCCATGATCCAGGATCTGCACGGCGGCAGCTGCGGCCGGTCCGGCGGCGACGGCCCGTGCCGCTCGATCACCTATTGGAACGGCGAGGACTTTACCCCGGCGTTTCCACTGAATCTGCGTAAGAGGCGGTAGCGTGCCGCTTGCTCCGCGCGCTCCCTCCCCCGCTTGCGGGGGGAGGGCTGGGGAGGGGGCGCCGCTTGCTCATGCGTGTGCGGAAAGAGCCCCCTGTCTAACTCTCCCCCGCAAGCGGGGGAGAGGACTCCGAGCTCGGCGCGCTACGCCGCATTCCTCCGCGCTTCGCGCCGCACCGGCACGCCCTCGGCGACCCGCGCCGAGATGAAGGCCGTGAGGTCCGCCGCGACGCGGTCGGGCCGTTCCCAGTGCGGGCTGTGGCCGCAGCCGCGATAGACCACCAGATGTGCCTCCGGGATGCGCGCGGCGAGCTTGTCCTGTTCGCTGCGGTCGATCATGCCGTCCTGGTCGCCCCACATCAGGAAGGTGGGTGCCGCGATCTCGCCGAGCGAGGCTGACAGATCCTCCTGCAGCAGCGCGCGGAACGAGGCGCGCCACACGCGCGCAGGCGCGCGCAGGCTCTCGGCCACCAGCATGTTCACGAAGCTCTTCGCGACCGGCAGGTTGAACGTGCTCTCCTGGAACTCCTGCACGAAGCCGCAGTCGATCGGCTCCTCCAGCGAGGCGATCGCCTGGTCCCACATGTCGTGGCAGAGCGCGTTGTCCTTGAGGCCCGCGAAGCCGCCGATCAGGCCGAGCCCCGCGACGCGCTCCGGATGCGCGAGCGCGAAGCTGAGCGCGATCACGCTGCCCATGGAGTGGCCGACGATGACGGCGCGCATCAGCCCGAGCGCGTCCATGAGGGCGCGCAGATCCGCCGCGAAGTCCTGCGGCCGATAGCTCGTCTCGAGCCGGCTCGACTCGCCGAAGCCGCGCAGCGAGGGCGCGACCACGCGGAAGCCCGCCGGCATATGCGGCAGCATGGTCTCGTAGGAGCGCCACGAGTCGGGCCAGCCGTGCAGCAGCAGCACGGGGAGGCCGTTGCGCGGGCCGCGCGCGACATAGTCGAGCGTGACGCCGGTCGAGAGCGTGATGGCTTTGCGGGTCATGGTCTCCCCCTTAAGCGGCGAGCTGGGTCGCGCGCTGCACGAACAGGCGCGCGAGCGGGCTGGTGGGCTTCATGGCGGCACGCTCGGCCGCGAGCGCGCTCGCGAGCGACGAGCGGCCGGCACGCATCGCGGCCTCGATCAGCGTCAGGTCGAGGACGTCGCGCTGCGCGTGGCTGCCGCCGAAGCGGTGCGCGATGCTGCGCACCGGACGCAGCATGCGGATCACCTCTGCGTAGTCGCGCTGGCCGAAGGCCTGAATGGCCTTCGCGACCGGATAGCCGACGTCGCGCGTGAAGGTCGCATTGTCGCTCACGCCCTTCATCGCCTCGGCCTGCGCCGCGAACACCTTGCGGATCGCCTCCGTGCGGCCCGCGCCGACGAAGGCCATCATGGCGTGCACGTCGTTGAAGGCGTAGTTGCCGGCGTCCGCGATCGGCTCCCAGGCGTCCGCCACGATGCTCCAGCGGTGGCCGACATCGATGCCGCGCAGGGTCAGCCGCCACAGCATCGCCGAGGCGTCGATCATGTCGAGCACCACGGTCGACCGGCCGCCATAGATCGGCCCGTCGAACAGCGCCAGCACCTTCTCGGTCTCGTGCAGATCCAGATAATAGAGCGCGAGGTGCCACCAGTTATGGACCGCGAAGAAATTGTCCTTCGACCAGCCCTCGGTGTTGCCTTCCATCCAGCGGATGCCGTCGCTCTGCCGGCCCTGCATCTCCATCACATGGGCGACCGCGTGCTGCGCCCAGCTGTCGCGCCCTTCCATCTCGACAGCCGCGCGGCCGCTCGATTCCGCCGCCGCGTAGTCGCCGGTCTCCTCAAGGCCGAACGCATGCATGCCGAGCACCGCGTGATAGCCCGGCACCCCGCGCGACCAGGCCGGCAGCGCGCGCGCCACGCGGTCGCGCAGCATGCGCGCATCACCGCGGAAGAAATCGATCACATGCCCGGCCTGCAGCGCGAGCAGGTCGCGCGGATTGTCCGCGCTGACATCCTCCAGGGTCTGCGACGCGGCCTGCCAGCGGCCCGCGATCAGATGACCGATCGCCGTGAGGTGGCCTTGCTCCTGCATGGTCGCGGGCATGTTGCGCACGGCGGCGAGCGAGGCATGCGCCACCGGCAGGCCCGCCGGCTCGGTGCCGAGCAGGTTGAGCCAGGCCTTGAAGGCATGCGCCATCACGAAGTCGGGGCTTTCGGCGATCGCCTGCTCGACGCTGGCGAGCGGATCGCCGACATAGAGCGAGAATTGCTGCTGGGCGGTCTCGTAGTGGCGCAGGCTCGCTGGCGTGGCGCCGGTGAGCTGATGGCCGCGAATGTCGGTCGTCATGGGAGCCTCTGGATCATTGTTGTGACGCGCGTGCACCGTGCACGGCGTCTTGCGTCGGTCCGGAAGCTAGACGGGTGAGGCCGCGATGTTCAGCGCACTCGCGGTACAGTTGGCGATAACAAAAAAGTCAGTCGTCGCGTCAACGACTTAGTCGATGCGTCGCGCGTGTGTCGCCGCGATACACGGACGAAATACGGCCGAAACTGTACCCATGGTACAGCGGAAGTGTGATGGGCATCACAATGGGCGGACCATGTTGGAAAGAACCGATGGAATCGTGCTCGAGCGCAGCCGCAGACGCGGCGACACGCGTGAGCGTCTGCTCGAGCTCGCGGAGCGCGCCGTGCTCGAGAAGGGCTTCGCGGCCACCTCGATCGACGAGCTGATCGCGGCGGCCGGCATCACCAAGAGCGGCTTCTTCTATCACTTCCGCGACAAGTCCGAGCTCGCGAAGGCGCTGCTGCTGCGGTATCTCGAGCGCGACGAGACGATCCTCGACGATCTCTTTCGCCGCGCCGCCGAGCTGCACGAGGATCCGCTGCATCGCTACCTGATCGGTTTGAAGCTGTTCGCCGAGATGCTCGCGGATCTGCCCGATGCCCATCCGGGCTGCCTGGCGGCGTCCTATTGCTATCAGGACACGCTGTTCAGCCAGGAGATCCGCGATCTCAACGCCGCGGGCGTGCGCGCCTGGCGCGATCGCTTCCGTCTCCAGCTCGAAGAGATCGCGAGACGATATCCGCCGCGCCTGCCGACCGACCTCGACGTGCTCGCCGACATGGCCGCGACCCTGGTGGAAGGCAGCATCATCGTCTCCCGCGTGCTGCGCGACGGCGCCATCCTGCCGAAGCAGATATTGGCCTATCGGGATTTCATCCGGTTGCTGTTCGCGCCGGCGTAATCTTCGTCGGGTGCAAAGCGGTCCAAGCCTGCGCGGTTTCGCGCGGCATGGATCCGCTTGCGCACGTGCCGAGCCGCGACAGGTATCATTTGGTGACAGTGATCACAGCGGCTCAGCGACCGCTGCGCGAACCTGTGTGCCTGGCCGGGGTGGTCCCGGCCACGAACCAGGAGAGTCCACCATGTCACGCGACACGCAGACGGAGCTGCGCGCTCTGTCCGACCTTGAACTCGACGCCGTCAGCGGCGCCTTCAGCGTCTCGGCCTTCACGGAGACGATCGGGAAGGTCTCTCGCACCATCGGCGCGGTCATCGAAGCTTTCGCGGCGACCGTCGAAGCCACCAGTCCCTGCAAGTAAATCATCCTCAACTCGCAACCAAAGGAACATACGATGCGTGAACTCGATCATTCTGAACTCGAGGTCGTCTCTGGCGCCGGCATCAAGCACGACGGGAAGTGCACCACCGTGCCGAAGGAAGTCGCGGGCGACTTCTTCAAGGGCTACCTCGGCGAGGCCCTCAAGCAGATCTGGGGCAGCGGTGGTGGCGGCGGCGGCGGAAAGCCCGACCCCTGGGCCTGATGTCTTTCGACTCGCGAGAACGAAGGTCCTCAGCCGTGCTGCGGATCTTCGTTCTTGAAGCCGTGCGGCAACCGGATGACCGCGGGCCATTCATGACCGCGCTGGGCGTTCGACTTCTGCGCCGGGAGAGGGCTGGCACACGATTGCAGAGCGTGCCGGCGTCTTCCTCCGTGTGATCCCTGTCACAGCGCACCGCCTTTTCATGCGCGATACTCCGCATATCAAGTGACGGAGGACGTCATGCCGGTGCAAGAATCTCCCAACATTCGGCCCCTGACCGACCGGGAGCTCGATGCGGTGGTCGGCGGCTTCGTCGCGATGGATCCGGTGGGGCTCACCGCCGCGGTCGTGAAAGCCACGCGGTCGCTCGCCGACCTCGTTGGCGGACCGCTCGTGCGCAATTCCAACTTGCCGACGCTGTGACAACCAGGAGAGACGAGATGAACCAGCAAGACAACGATGTGCCGCGCGCCCTGTCAGATGCCGAGATCGACGCCATCGCGGGCGCCCTCTCCATCACGGACGTGCCCAAGGCCGTGAAGGCCATCGGCGACGCCATCGTGGCGGGCGTCAACTTCGTCGTGCGTGAGCTGACGAAGGAGCCGTTTCACTGCTGCTGAGATGTAATTGTAGGGTGTGCTCGGCCGCCCGAGCCTTGCAATTCACGATGAGCGTTGATCCGCCGAGCGCACGCGTGCCGCGACTCAGCACGCGTGCGCAAAGCCGGGACGCGCGCAGAGAGCCGACCGGGAATCGCCCCGGCCGGCTTTGCACACCCTACGAAGCGAGCATCACGCCAGCTGGGCGCCGCCGCGGCGGCCACCGTCCAGCGACTGCGAGTGCAGCCCGCCCGGCTCCGAGATGCCGCAGATGGCTTCGCCCGCGGGATCCGGGCCTTCCGACAGCGCGATATCGCTGATCGATATCACGCCGACCAGCCGCTTGTCCTCGTTCAGCACCGGCAGGCGGCGCAGCTTGAGGTCGGCCATGTTGCGGGCGACGTCGTCGATGTCGTCGTCCTCGAAGCAATACTTCACCTCGCGGCTCATGATCTCGCTGACAGGCGTGTCGGGTCCCTTGCCTTGCGCGACCGCGCGCACCGCGATGTCGCGGTCCGTGATCATGCCAACGAGCCGGTCGTTGTCGCCGACCGGCAGGAAGCCGGCGTCGATCTCGGCCATCATGCGGGCGGCCTCGCGGATGGTCTGCTTAGGGCTCGCGATCCGCACGTCCTCGGTCATGGCATCTCTGACTTGCATGCTCGTCTCCCTGGCTGTCGTGGATCTCTGCGCTGCCGCTTCCCTGGCCCGACCGGCGGGGCGCCTGCGGTGGAATGGCGGTTCGGTCGCCTCATCCTGTCCGGGGTTTGGAGGTGAACGCGAGGTTGGGGCGCCTGTTCCCCGGATTCGCGCGTCTGTCGGTGTTTCTTCGCTGTTCGGCCGCGGGTGGTAAGCCGCACCTTGCCTGACCTCGCCCTTCAATGTACGCCCGATGGCGAAGACGGGCAGGGGAGGAAAAAGTTCATGTCCGAGCGCGTATCCGACGCGCCGCGCGCGGCGAAGCCGCGGGTCGGATTGTTCGTCACCTGCCTGGTGGACGTCGTCCGCCCGACCGTCGGCTTCGCGGCCGTGCGGCTGATCGAGGCGGCGGGCTGCACCGTCGAGGTTCCGCGCCAGACCTGCTGCGGCCAGCCGGCCTTCAACTCGGGTGATCGCGCCACGACCCGCGAACTCGCCGAGCAGGTGATCGCGGCCTTCGAGCCCTATGACTATGTGGTCGCGCCCTCGGGCTCCTGCGCCGGCATGATCAAGGTGCATTATCCCGAGCTGTTCCACGGCGATCCGAACTGGCTGCCCCGGGCCGATGCCTTCGCGGCCAAGACCTACGAGCTGATCTCGTTCCTGACGGACGTCCGCGGTATGACGCGCGTCGACGCCAGCTTCGCGGGCAGCGTCACCTATCACGACTCCTGCTCCGGACTGCGTGAGCTCCGCGTCGCGGCGCAACCGCGCAGGCTGCTCGGCAGCGTGCAGGGTCTTGAGCTCAAGGAGCTGCGCGACGCCGATGTCTGCTGCGGGTTCGGCGGCACCTTCTGTGTGAAGTATCCGGACATCTCCAACACGATCGTCGGCAAGAAGGCCGCCAATGTCGCGGCCTCCGGCGCCGGCACGCTGCTCGCCGGCGATCTCGGCTGTCTCATGAACATCGCGGGCAAGCTGCAGCGCGAGAATGCCGACGTGCGCGTGCGCCACGTCGCCGAGGTGCTCGCCGGCATGGCGGACGGGCCGGCCATCGGCGAGACGAAGGCGCGCACCGGCGGAGCCGGCACCGGCGGAGCCGGCACCGGCGGAGCCGGCGCATGAGCGAGATCATCACCTCGCCCGCGTTCAAGCAGAACGCCAAGGCCGCGCTCGCCGATCCGGACCTCCAGCAGGCGCTGAAATCCGTCGAGGTGAACTTCATCTCCAAGCGCGCGCAGGCGGCCGAGCGGCTGCCCGAATTCGAGGCGCTGCGCGACGGCGCACGCGACATCAAGGACCACACGCTCGCGCATCTCGACCTCTATCTCGAGGAATACGAGAAGCGCGTCACCGCGGCGGGCGGCCACGTGCATTTCGCGGTGAATGCCGACGAGGCGCGCAACACCATTCTCGACATTTGCCGCAAGGTCGGCGCGAGGACCGTCACCAAGGGCAAGTCCATGGTGGGCGAGGAGATCGCGATCAACGCGTTCCTCGAAACCCACGGCATCACGCCGGTCGAGACCGACCTCGGCGAATATCTGATCCAGATCCGCGGCGAGCTGCCCTCGCACATCATCGCACCCGCGGTGCATCTCACCAAAGCGCAGATCGAGGCGGACTTCCGCCGCGTGCACACGCATCTGCCGCCGGATCGCAATCTCACCGAGCACACCACGCTCCTCGCGGAGGCTCGCGCGGTGCTGCGCGAGCGCTTCCTGGCGGCGGACGTCGGCATCACAGGCGCCAACTTCCTGGTGGCCGAGACCGGCTCGTCGATCATCGTCACCAACGAAGGCAATGGCGACCTCTCGCAGACGCTGCCCAAGATCCACATCGTGCTCGCCACCATCGAGAAGCTGGTGCCGACGCTGGAGGACGTCTCGCAAATCCTGCGCGTGCTCGCGCGCTCGGCGACGGGCCAGGAGTTCTCGGTCTACACCACGATCTCGACCGGCCCGCGCCGTCCGGACGATCCCGACGGCCCCGGCGAGTATCACGTCGTGATCCTCGACAATGGCCGCTCGTCCATGCTCGGCGGCGAATTCCAGGACATGCTCCGCTGCATCCGCTGCGGCGCCTGCATGAACCATTGTCCGGTCTATCACGCGGTCGGCGGCCATGCGTATGGCTGGGTCTATCCGGGCCCCATGGGCGCGGTGCTGACGCCCAGCCTGATCGGCGTCGACAAGGCCGGGCACTTGCCGAACGCCTCCACCTTCTGCGGCCGCTGCGAAGCCGTGTGCCCGGTGCGCATTCCGCTGCCGCGCATGATGCGGCGCTGGCGCGAGCGCGAGTTCGAGCGCCACTTGCAGCCGGCGACCATGCGCTACGGCCTCGGCGTCTGGGCGTTCCTGGCGAAGCGGCCGCGGCTCTACGCATTCGCGACCAGCCTCATGGTTCTCGGCCTCGGTCTCGCGGGCCGCTTCAAGGGCCGCTTCAGCTGGCTGCCCTTCGCGGGCGGCTGGACGCGCCACCGCGATTTCCCCGCGACCGAGACGCAGACGTTCCAGGCGCAGTGGCATCGCCGCGTGCGCACCGAGGGCAAGCCATGAGCAGCCGCGACGTCATCCTGGGCTCGATCCGCCGCTCGCTCGGCGTCACCGGCCGCGAGGCGCCGCGCCGCCAGGCCGTTGCCGATCGCCTCGCGGATCATCCGCGCGGCCTCATCCCGGAGCGCGGCCGCAAGCCGGAGGCCGAGCGCTTCGCGGTCTTCCGCCACATGGTCGAGGCCGCCGCCGCCACCATCGAGGAGATCGCGCGGCCCGAGGACGTGCCGGCCGCCGTCGCCAAGTTCATCCGCGGCCACAATCTGCCGATGTCCGCGCGCCGCGGCGACGACCCGCGCCTCGCCGAAATGCCGTGGGAGCGCGAGCGCACGCTCGAGGTGACGACCGGTCCATCGGACGGCCACCAGCTCGTCGCCGTCTCGCATGCCTTCGGCGGCGTTGCCGAGACCGGCACGCTGCTGCTCACCTCCGGTCCCGACAACCCGACCACGCTCAACTTCCTGCCCGACACCCATATCGTGGTGATCGACCGGAAGGATGTCGCCGGCGACTACGAGACCGTGCTGGCGCGCCTGCGCGAAAAGTTCGGGGCAGGGCAGATGCCCCGCGTCGTCAACATGATCACGGGCCCGTCTCGCTCCGCCGATATCGAGCAGATGCTCATCCTCGGCGCCCACGGCCCGCGCCGCCTGCATGTGATGGTGGTGGGCGAGGCGTGACGGATGTCAGGCGACTTTTCGGCGCTTCGGGGGCTGCTCACTCGCCGTCGGACGCGCTGAGAGGGTGAGGCCCAGGGCGCTGACAATGCGCATGACCGTGCCGAATTCGGGATTGCCGCTCTCGCCGAGGGCTTTGTACAGGCTCTCGCGGTTCAGGCCGGCCTTCTTCGCAATCTCGCTCATGCCACGGGCACGGGCAACAAGACCAAGTGCGTCGCGGACGAAATCCGCATCGCCCGACTCCAGCGCTGCCGCGATATAGGCGACTTGACGATCTTCGGTGTCCAGATAGTCGGCGGCATCAAATCGTGTGGTCTTGGGCATTACAATATCTCCGCCAGTTTCTGCGCCCGCTTGATGTCCCGGTGCTGGCTACGCTTATCCCCACCGCACAACAGAACTACAATTTCCTCCCCGTGATGCACATAGTAGATGCGATAGCCGGGTCCGTAGTCGATGCGCATTTCCAGGATGCCTTGTCCGATGCTCTTGGCATCTCCGGGATTTCCCATCTCCATACGGCGGATGCGCGCGACAATGCGTGCTGCCGCGTTGGGCATCCTTGAGTCGGCGGAGCCAGGCTGCAAACTCCTGAGTCTGGCGCACCTCTATCATAAAGGAATTGTAGCCTATGAGCTACAAGGCGTCAAGGCAAAGTCGATTGGGAGACCATTAATGGGACAGCCTCGCCTCTTTACGCGGTCTCACCTGCTCGTGCTCGCCTGCATTCTCCTCCTCCCCGCGCAAGCCCTGGCCGGCGCCAAGGAGCGAGTCGCGTCGCTCGCGCCATCGGCCGTGGTGCTCGTGCTCGACGAGCAGGGCAACGAGCTCGTCGCGCAGAATGCCGATCAGCCTTTCGTTCCGGCCTCCGTCGCCAAGATCGTGACCGCCTGGCTCGCGATGGAGACGCTCGGCGGCGATTACCGCTTCGAGACGCGCTTCTATCTGGACCGTGAACGCAAGCTCTATGTGCGCGGCGGTGGCGATCCGTTCCTGATCTCCGAGGAGCTGGCGCAGCTCGGCACGCAGCTGGTCGCAGCGATCGGCAAGGAGCCGCTCACCGGCATGGTGCTCGACGGGAGCTATTACCCGGCCGACATCCGCATCCCGGGCATCGAGGACACCGAGGAGGCCTACGACGCGCTGAACTCGGCGCTCGCCGTGAACTTCAACACCATCAACGCGGCGCGCAAGGGCAAGAGCGTCCGCTCCGCCGAGCCGCAGACTCCGATCACACCGCTGGCGGTCAGCCAGTTCGTGAAGCGCGGCCCGAATGGCCGCGGCCGCATCAGCGTCGCCCAGGACCCGGCCATCAGCCTGCAATATGCGGGCGAGCTGATCGCGGCTTTCATCGAGCGCGCCGGCGGCAGCCTCAAGGGCAAGATCACGACCGGGCGCGTGCCCGACGGCCTCGAGCCGGTCTATGTTCATCGCCAGTCGCGCAGTCTTGCCGGCATCCTCAACGGCCTGCTCGTCGGCTCGAACAACTACATCGCCAACCAGGTCTTCCTCGAGATCGGCGGACATCGTCTCGGCGGGCCGGTGAGCCTCGAGAAGTCGCTGAAGGTCGCAAACGAGATGCTCGCCAAGCACGACCTCGCGAATGCGATCTATCTCGTCGAAGGCTCGGGCATCAGCCGCGACAACCGCTTCACGGCCCGCGGGCTCGCCAAGGTGCTGACCCTGTTCGAGCCACACGCCAGGCTGCTCCGCGCCACCAAGGGCGCCCGCTTCAAGACCGGCACCTTCTCGGGCGTGCGCACGCTCGCGGGCTATCTCGACACGTCCAGCCACGGCCGCGCCCGCTTCGTGATCTCGCTCAAGGGCAACGACAGCGCCATGCGCTTCCGCCTGATGAAGGCCGTCCAGGCGGAGCTTTAGGCGGACGCGCGGAGAGGAGCTTTCCGGGGCTCGCTGCGGACTCTGAGTGTCATCCCGGAAGCCGCGCAGCGGCTGTCCGGGATCCATATCCCCTGTCTATGCGAATCGTGACCACAGGGGATATGGATCCCGGCACTCGCTTTCGCTCGGCCGGGATGACGGCCGAGCCGTTTGAAGGCCGCCCCCTTTTGCCTCTTTTCCGCCACAAGCCCCGGCGACGGTGTGATTGGGTGGAGCAACGATAAAGATGGGATGATGCCAGCGCTCCGCCTCACGATTCTCTCTGCCACAATCATTCTCGTCCTCGCGGCTCCGGCCTTCGCCCAGTTCAGCGGCACGCCGACGGTGCCGGCTGACGGCTTCCGGCCCGCCAAGCCTGCGGCGCCCGCCGCGCAGGCGATTCGGCCGGCCACCGCGGCGCCCGTGCCGCCGCCGGTGCGCGCGGCCGCGAAAGCCGATGACGAGGCGCTGCCCGTCATGCACATCACCAATTCGCCGGAGCCGAGCTTCGATGCCGGCACCTATGACCGCATCAACCAGGCGCTGCTGAGCTACGCCGCGATCGAGGTGCGCGGCGGCTGGCCCGTGGTGCCGAAGAGCCCGAACCTGGTCCCGGGCGCGCGCGGCTTCGAGGTCGCGGTGCTGCGCCAGCGCCTCGTCGTCACGGACGATCTCGCACCCGAGAAGATCAAGGGGGAGGTCTACGACCAGGACGTTACCGACGCCGTGAAGCGCTTCCAGGCGCGCCACGGCCTGCCGCCGAACGGCAGCGTCGGCCCGCAGACCCTGGAAGCGCTCAACGTGCCGGTCGGCAATCGCCTGCGCCAGCTCGCGTCCTCGCTCGACCGTCTCACCGAGATGCCCTTCGGCTTCGGCGAGCGCTACGTGCTGGTGAACATCCCGGCCGCCATGGCCGAGGTGGTGGCGAACGGCCGCGTCGAGCGCCGCTTCATCGCGGTGGTCGGCAAGCCCGATCGCCCGAGTCCCACGCTCACGACGCAGATCACCGCGGTCAATCTCAACCCGACCTGGACCGCGCCGCTCTCGATCGTGAAGAAGGACATCATCCCGAAGATGCGCAAGGACCCGGGCTACGTGACGCGCATGAACATGCGCGTGCTCGACGCCAGCGGGCAGGAGATCGATCCGCGCAGCATCGACTGGAAGGCCGACCGCGCGCCCGCCTTCACGATCCGCCAGGACGCGGGGACCGCCAACGCGCTCGGCGTCGTGCGCGTCGACATGCCGAACCCGCATTCGGTCTACATGCACGACACGCCGTCGAAGAAGCTGTTCTCCTCGGACTATCGCTTCCACTCCTCGGGCTGCGCGCGCATCGCCGACGTGCGCGAGCTCGCGGCCTGGATCCTGAAGACCGAGCCCGGCTGGAGCCGGCGCGAGATCGACGCCGAGATCGCGACCGGCAAGCGCACCACCGTGAAGCTCGCGAAGCCGATCCCGGTCGCATGGGTCTATATGACGGCCTGGACCGGGCGCGACGGCACGATTCATTTCCGCAACGACGTCTACGGTCACGACGAGCCGCAGAAGCCGCGCTACATGGTCGAGATCCAGCGCCCGATCGCACTCAGCCAGGCGCGCACCTCCGGTTTCGTGCTGCAGTCTGCGGATCCGGAGCCCGAGATCTTCGAGCAGGTGTCCTGGGCCGATAGCCGGTAATAAGAAACCTTCGATTCGGAACCGGAGTCGCCGCCCGATCGTTTCCCTGACGCATTCACCAGGGAGATCACGATGCCACGGTCACATCACGCTGAGCAGCAGCCCGGCCCCGAGCGCGGCGGCATGTCCTCGTCGGCGCCGAAAGAGGCGCTGAAGCACGAGGGGCAGCCCGAGAAGAAGCAGGAAGCGAAGACCGAGCAGCAGAAGCAGGACGAACTGCTCGACAAGGCGCTGATGGAGTCGTTCCCGGGCTCCGATCCGATCGCCAACACGCAGCCGACAGCGCCGGAGCCGCCGCCGCCGAAGAAGAAGAGCGCGTCCTGAACGCGCGGCATCCGGGTGTCCCAGGGCACCCGGATGTTCATGGCGCGCCGACGTGCCTGTTCTGTGAACGCGCTTGGCTGCCAGCGTGTCGAACCACGTCAGCTGTCAGCTTCCGGTACACGACCTGCTAGCGTGACGGGCGTCTCACGGAGCCCGCCTCATGCCGCTGCCCAACCGCGTCGATCCCTTCGGAGCCCTGCAGGCGGTGCCGGCGCGCGGGCTGTTCTTCGGCAATCGCGGCGGCCGCTTTCATCGCGACGATCTCACGCTCGGCCATCGCCGCTGGGCCTCGAAGCAGTGGATCTGCTGCGTGCTCGCCTTCAAGGCGCGCCGTCGCGCAGTCTGGCGCACCGGCTACACCGAGCTGTTCTTCCTCGACGAGCCGACCGCGCTCGCGGCCGGCCATCGTCCCTGCTTCGAGTGCCGCCGCGCCGATGCCACCGCCTTCGCGGCCGCCTGGGCGCGCGCCAAGGAGCTGCACGCGCCGCCGCGCGCGCCCGCGATGGAC
>JAEYAU010000186.1 GCA_023404705.1 Pseudomonadota bacterium | reverse complement strand
CTACCGCTGGAACAAGGCGCTCATCCGCCTCTACGCGAGCCTCATGGCCAAAGGCAAACTACACAAGGTCGCCCTGATCGCCTGCGCGAGGAAGCTGCTGATCTACGCAAACACCGTCGTTCAGCGCGGCACACCTTGGTCTGAGCGTCCAGCTGCTGTCTGATGCTGCTGACCGGTGGAGCTTGTCGGCGGGTGCGGAGCAGCCGTCCACAAATCCACCCGCCTAATGGTTGCTACGGTGCACAGCTCTCAATCCGCGGTCCAACCGCCGTCCACGACCAACGCGGTGCCGGTCATCAGCGACGAGGCATCCGAGGCGAGAAACACGATCGCGCCCGTGAGCTCATCGAGCTGACCCAGGCGGCCGAGCTTGATCTTGCTCACCACCTCCTGGCGGAACGCCTCGTTCTGGAAGAACGGGCGCGTCATCGGCGTCTCGATGAAAGTCGGTCCGAGCGAGTTCACGCGTACCTTGTGCGGCGCGAGCTCGACCGCCATCGCCTTGGTGAAGCCTTCCATGGCGTGCTTCGACGCGCAGTAGACCGTGCGCCGCGCCGCGCCGACATGACCCATCTGCGAAGACATGTTGATGATCGAGCCCGGCTCGCCGGCCTCGACCAGACGTCGCGCCACCGCCTGCGCGACGAAATAGGCCGCGCGCACGTTCAGCCCCATGATCACGTCGAAATCCTCGATCGTGACGTCCATCAGCATCTTCGGCCGGTTGGTGCCGGCGTTGTTGACCAGGATGTTGAACGGCGGGGCTTGCGCGATCGCGGCCTGCATCGCCGGCAAGTCGGTGACATCCATCACCACCGCCTCAGCCTGCTGCCCGCGCGCGCGGATCGCAGCGGCGGCCTCCTCGATCTCGTTGCGCGTGCGCGCCGCCAGGGTCACCTGCGCGCCGGCATCTGCGAGGGCAGAGGCCGCCGTGAGTCCGATGCCGCGCCCCGCGCCAGTGACCAGCGCGCGCTTGCCGTCGAGACGAAACGAAGGCGCGCGGTGGAGGTCGTCTGCTGCAATGCTCATCGCGCGCCCCGCTCTCTGTCGGCTCCCTCCCCCCTTGCGGGGGAGGGTTGGGGAGGGGGGTAGCCCAGGAGACTGAGTCGAAGTGGCCCGCCGAGGAGCAATCGAGGGACACTGTTGTCGCCAGCTCGCGGCCGCCGAGTCTGCTGCCAACCCCCTCTCTGTCTCTCCCCCGCAAGGGGGGAGAGAACCTTGTGGCGAGGCAATGCCACACCTAAAGCCGCGCTTGCGACAGCGGCCGTCACGCCCTACTCCGCGGCCTGCGCATATGGCACATTGCGCCCGCCATAGCGCCGCACGCGGACGTTGGCCTGCTCGGCATGCGCCACGAAGCCCTCGAGGATGCAGAGGCGCGAGCAGTATTCGCCGATCAGCGCGCTCGCCTCGTCGGTGAGCACCTTCTGATACGTGCAGGTCTTGAGGAACTTGCCGACCCAGAGCCCGCCCGTGTAGCGCGCGGCCTTCTTGGTCGGCAGTGTGTGGTTGGTGCCGATCACCTTGTCGCCATAGGCGACATTGGTGCGCGGCCCGAGGAAGAGCGAGCCGTAGTTCTTCATGTTGGTGAGGAAGTAGTCCGGGTCGCGCGTCATCACCTGCACGTGCTCCGAGGCAAGGCGGTCGGCCTCCTGCACCATCTCGGCCTCGCTGTTGCAGACGATCACCTCGCCGTAGTCCTCCCAGGCCTTGCCGGCCGCGTCGGCGGTCGGCAGCACCTTCAGGAGGCGCTCGACCTCGGACAGCGTCTCGCGCGCGAGCTTCTCCGAATTGGTGATCAGCACCGCGGGCGAGGTCGGACCGTGCTCGGCCTGGCCGAGCAGATCGGTCGCGCACATCTCGCCGTCGACCGAGTCGTCGGCGATCACCAGCGTCTCGGTCGGGCCGGCCAGCAGGTCGATGCCGATGCGGCCGAACAGCTGGCGCTTCGCCTCCGCGACATAGGCATTGCCCGGACCGACGATCATGTCGACAGGCGCGATCGATCCCGTCCCAAGGGCCATCGCGGCGACAGCCTGCACACCGCCCAGCACATAGATCTCGTCCGCACCGCCGAAATGCATGGCCGCGACGATCGCGGGATGCGGACCTCCCTTGAAGGGAGGTGCGCAGGCGATGATGCGCTTCACGCCCGCGACCCGCGCGGTGACGATCGACATATGCGCCGACGCCACCATCGGATAGCGCCCGCCCGGCACATAGCAGCCGATGCTGTTCACCGGGATGTGCTTGTGGCCGAGGATGACGCCCGGCAGCGTCTCGACCTCGAGATCCTGTAATGTCGCGCGCTGCTTCTCGGCAAAACCCTTCACTTGCGCTTGCGCGAAGCGGATGTCATCGAGATCGCGTTTCGGCACCTGAGAAATCGCGGCCTCGATCTCCTGCGGCGTGAGCCGGAACGACTGCGGCGACCAGTTGTCGAACTTCTCCGACAGCGCGCGCACCGCCTTGTCGCCGTCGGCCTCGATCTGCGCGAGGATGGTCTCGACGGTCTCGCGCACTTTGGCGTCCGCCGCCTTGATGGCGCTCGCATCCATGCCGCGCTTGAGATAGCGAGCCATGGCAACCTCCGTATCTTCGTTGCCGCCGTACGTGACGTCTTACTTGATGGCCTGCGGATTGATCGGCGAGCCCGTGCCGCCCGTGATGATCAGCGGCGGGCCGCAGAAGAAGAACTCGTAGACCTTGTCCTTCGCGCAGTCCTCGGCGAGCTCCTTGAGATAGAAGATCTCGCCCATGCACAGGCCCATGGCCGGGATCACGACCCAGTGCCAGGGCTGGTTCGCCTCCTTGGTCTCGTTCGGCCGCACCTCGACGCCCCAGGTATCGCTGCAGATCGCCGCGACTTCCTTCTCGTGGCACCAGTAGCAGTTCTCGAACTTGACGCCCGGCGCGTCGCCGCCCGCATAGCCGCCCCACTGGTTCTCCTTGAGGCAGCGCTCCATCTGGCCCGTACGGATGATGACGAAGTCGGCGCGGCCGATCTTCACGCCTTGCGCCTTCGCGCAGGCATCGAGCTCGTCATTGGAGATCCCCTCGCCGTCCTGCAGCCAGTCGACGCCGCGGAAGCGCGCGATGTCGAGCAGCACGCCGCGGCCGTTCATCTTGTCCTTGGAGTGCTCGATGCCGAGCACGTTGAGCCCGTTGGCGTCGATCATCTTCGGGTCGTGGCCGTTATAGGCCTTGTCCTCGTAGAAGATGTGGCCGAGCGCGTCCCAGTGGGTTGCGCCCTGCACGCACAGATTCAGCGTGTCGTCCGCGTAGCGGATCTTGTTCCAGTCCTGCCGGCCCGCGATCGCGTCGGTGCCCGTCGCGAGCATCTGGTGGATCGGGTTGAAGCGGCCGCCGAACAGGCCGGTCTGCGGGCCGGTCTTGTCGAGCGGAATGCCGAGCGAGAACACCTTGCCAGTCTTGATCAGCTTGGCCGCGTTGACGATGTCCTGCGGCGTCACGTGGTTGAGCGTGCCGATATGGTCGTCCTTGCCCCAGCGGCCCCAGTTCGACAGCTTCTTGGACGCTTCTTCGATCGCCTTCTTGCCGACCGTGATATTCATCGCGCGAAACTCCTTGGATCTTCTTGTTGCTTGCCTGATCAGAACGCGACCTTGTCGCCGCCCTTGAGCTTGAGGATGTCGCGCGCCTCGTCGGGCGTCGCGATCTCGGCGCCCAACCCTTCGATGATCTGGCGCACCCGGGTGACCTGCTCGGCATTGGACTTGGCGAGCTGGCCGGGGCCGATCCAGAGCGAATCCTCCATGCCGACGCGCACATTGCCGCCCATCGCGACCGACATGGCCGCGATCTGCATTTGATTGCGCCCCGCGCCGAGCACCGACCAGTGATAGTTCTCGCGGCCGAACAGCCGGTCCGCGGTGCGGCGCATGTGGATCACGTCTTCGGGGTGCGGGCCGATGCCGCCCAGGATGCCGAACACCGACTGGATGAAGAACGGCGGCTTGACGATGCCACGGTCGGCGAAATGCGAGAGCGTGTAGAGATGGCCGATGTCGTAGCACTCGATCTCGAAGCGGGTGCCGTTCTCGGCGCAGGTCGTCAGGATGTATTCGATGTCCGCGAAGGTGTTCTTGAAGATGCGCTCCTTCGAGCCTTCGAGGTACGGCCGCTCCCACTCGTGCTTGAACTCCTTGTAGCGGCCGAGCATCGGGAACAGGCCGAAATTCATCGAACCCATGTTGAGCGAGGCGACCTCCGGCTTGAAGGTCGCGGCCGGACGCACGCGCTCCTCGATCGCCATGGTGGGCGCGCCGCCGGTCGTGATGTTGATGACCGCGGCGCAGCGCTGCTTGATGACCTTGAGGAACGGCGCGAAGGCCTCGGGGGACTGGTCGGGGCGGCCGTCCTTGGGGTCGCGTGCGTGCAGATGCACCACTGCGGCGCCGGCTTCGGCAGCGCCGATCGCGGCGTCGGCGATCTCCTGCGCGGTGATCGGCAGATGCGGCGACATGGTGGGCGTGTGGATCGAGCCCGTGACCGCGCACGTGATGACGACCTTCTGGCCTTTGGCCATCTTATTCCTCCTTCAACCGCGGCGGACGCCGCAACCCCTTCGCGATATCGCGAGCCGTTATGAAAGGCGGACAGCCGCGCGGCAAGCCCGGCGCTCGCACATCAGGATGCGCGGACGCGCATATCAGACGCGGCCGAGCGCCTTGAGCACCACCGACGGCGTGATCGGCATCTCGGTGATCAGCCTGGCGCCGAGCGGCGCCAGTGCATCGTTGACGGCATTCATCACGCAGGCCGGCGCGCCCGCCGTGCCGGCCTCGCCCGCGCCCTTGGCGCCGAGCTCCGAGTCCGTTGTCGGCGAGACCACGTGACCGACCGTGATGTCCGGCATCTCGCAGGCCATCGGCACGAGATAGTCCGCCATGTTGCCGTTGAGCAGCTGGCCGCGCTCGTCATAGAGGCAGTGCTCGAACAGCACGGCGCCGAGTCCCTGCACGACGCCGCCGCGCACCTGCTCGTCCACGAGCTGCGGATTGATCACGGTGCCGCAGTCCTCGACGCACCAGTGCTTCAGCAGCGTGATGAAGCCGGTCTCGACGTCGACCTCGAGCCAGCTCGCCTGGATGCCGTTGGTGAAGGCGAAGGGCCACGCGCGCGGCACGTAATGACGCGTCGCCATCAGCTCGGCCTGGAAGCCCGGCGGCAGCGTGTCGGGGCGGAAATACGCAATGCGCGCCACCTCGTCGAGGCCGATGCGTTCGCGTCCGCTCTCGCGGTCGATCACGACGCCGTCGCGGATGTCCATGCTCTCGGGCGCGGCCTGCAAGATCGAGCCCGCCACTGCGAGCACGTTCTGACGCAGTGCCTTGCCGGCCTGCCACGCGGCTTCGCCGCCGATACCGGCTGCGCGCGACGCCCAGGTGCCGCCCCCATAGGGCGTGTTGTCGGTGTCGCCCGTGACCACGCGTACGCGGTCCATCGACACGCCGAAGGCGCTCGCCGCCACCTGCGCGATGACGGCCTCGGCGCCCTGCCCCTGCTCGGTCACGCCCGTGTGGCATATGATGGCACCCTGCGCGTCGAGCTTGATGGTGACGCCGTCCTGCGAGGAGATCTTGGCGCCGCCAACGCCATAGAACGCGGCCGACGGGTTGGTCACCTCGATGAACGAAGCCAGCCCAACACCGCGATAGATCTTCTTCTCGCGCAGCTTCGCCTGCTCGGCACGCAGCGCGTCGTACTCCATTAGCGCGAGGATCTTGTCGAGCGAGGCATGATGCGAGAGCTGCTCGAACTTGATGCCGGACGCGCCCGAGCACGGATACGCATCGTCCTGGATCAGGTTCTTGCGACGGATCTCCACCGGATCCATGCCGATCTTCATCGCGGCAAGATCGACCAGCCCTTCGGTGACCGCGGTCGCGATCGGATGGCCTACTGCGCGGTATTGGCACATCACGTTCTTGTTCTGGAACACGACGCGCGCCCGCGCACGATAGTTGGGACACGTGTAGGGGCCACCCACGAGATTGACGACCTGGTTCGCCTCGATACCGCTGGTGCGCGGATAGACCGAATAGGGTCCGATGCCGGTGAGGTCGTCGATCTCGAAAGCCGTGATGCTGCCGTCGCGCTTGACGCCGATCTTCGCCTTCACGCGATGGTCGCGCGCGTGGATGTCGGTGACGAAGCTCTCGATGCGGTCGGCCACGAACTTGACCGGCCGCTTGAGCAGCTTCGAGAGCGCCACCGTCGCCATCTCGTCCGCATAGGTGTGCACTTTGATGCCGAACGAGCCGCCAACATCCTTGGTGATGACGCGGACCTGGTGCTCCGCGAGATCCAGATGCTTGGCAAACAGGTTCTGCATCATGTGCGGCGCCTGGGTGCCGTGATAGACGGTCAAGCGCTGCTCGCCGGGATTCCAGTCGGCCACGACGGCCCGAGGCTCGTTGGTGACACCGGTGTGGCGGCCAAACAGGAACGTGGCCTCGACGACCTCATCGGCGTCGGCGAAACCCTGGTCCGGCGCGCCGGCCTCGTGCTTGCGCTCGAAAGTGAGATTGTCGCCGAGGTCCGGATGGATCACCGGCGTTGCCGCATCGAGCGCGGTCTCGGGATCCGTGACCGGGGTGAGCTCCTCGTAGTCGATCTCGATCAGCTCGACCGCGTCCTCGGCCTCAGCCCGGGTACGGGCCACGACGGCACACACCGCCTCGCCGCGCCAGCAGGCGCGGTCCACCGCGATCGGATATTGCGGCGCCGACTTGATCCCCTTGAGATGCGTCAGCACGCCGACCCACGGCGTCATCACCTTGGAGAGCTCGAGCCCGGTCACAACCGCGATCACGCCGGGCGCGGCCTTCGCCTTTGCAGTGTCGATGCGCTTGATGCCCGCATGCGCATAGGGCGAGCGCGCGAACGCGACATGCGCCATGCGCGGCAGCGTGACGTCGCTGACATATTGCCCGCGCCCTTGCGTGAGCCGCGCCAGGTTCGGCCGCGGCACCGCGCGGCCGATATAGGAGTTCGGCCGGTCGAGCGCGGTCAGCGGCGACGGCATGTCCTGCACGATCTTCATGCCTTGCTCCGCGTCTGGGCGACGGATTCGATCGCATCGACGATCGCATGATAGCCGGTGCAACGGCAGTAGTTGCCGGAGATCTGCTCGCGGATCGCGGCGCGGTCCGGCGCGCCGCCGCGCGCCAGCAGTTCCTGCGCGGTGAGCAGCATGCCGGGCGTGCAGAAGCCGCACTGCAGGGCGTTGCGCTTCTCGAAGGCCTCCTGCAGATCGGCGAGCTCGCCGGCATCCGACACGCCCTCGATCGTCTCGACCCGCGCGCCTTCACATTGCGCGGCCAGCATCAG
This sequence comes from Pseudomonadota bacterium, assembly GCA_023404705.1. GTDB lineage: Bacteria > Pseudomonadota > Alphaproteobacteria > Rhizobiales > Xanthobacteraceae > FEB-22. The sequence continues at coordinate 64,957 of JAEYAU010000186.1, read as the reverse complement.
GCAGCCGCGCACCACCGCGCCGTCAACGCGCACCGTGCAGGCGCCGCAGACGCCGTGCTCGCAGCCCACATGGCTGCCCGTAAGGCCGAGATCGTCGCGCAGGAAATCGACCAGCGTCTTGCGCGCTTCCACGCGCTCGCTCACGAGTTCGCCATTCACGGTCAGCTTGATGTCGACGAAATGGCTCATGCGGCCTCCAACTGCTGCTCAACGCGCCGGAGCAGCACGCCCGCGAGATGCTGCTTCACGGCGGCAGTGGCGTGTACGTCGTCATGCGGCGACAGATCCTGCGCCAGCGCCGCGACGGCCTCGTCGAGCGCCCCGTTCATCAGCGCGGCCTCGGCCTTGCGCGCCCGCACCGGCGTCGCGCCGACGCCGAAATAGACCGCGCGCACGTTCTTCAAGCGCTTGCCGTCAGCCTGCGCGGTGGCGGCGAGCCCCACCATCGCGTAGTCGCCATGCCGCCGCGCGAGCTCGGCGAAGCCGGTGCGCGTCTCGCCCGTGGCGGTGGGCACGCTGATCGCGGTCAGCACGTCGCGCGGCCCCAACGCGGTCTCGAACAGATCCTTGAAGAAGTCGTCGGCCGCCACCGTGCGGCGGCCCTCGGGGCCCGCGATCTCGACCTCGCCGCCCAGCGCCAGCAGGCAGGCCGGCAGCTCCGCGGCCGGATCCGCGAAGGCGATGGAACCGCCGAGCGTGCCGCGGTTGCGGATCGCGGGATGGCCGATATGCGGCATCGCCCGGGCGATCAGCGGTACATGCTTGGCGATGTCTGAGGAGCGCTCGGCTTGCACGTGGCGCACAAGCGCACCGATCTCGACGCGCCCGTCCCGGACCGCGATTTGATTCAGCCCGTCGAGACCGTTGATATCCACCAGCAGGCTCGGGCTCGAAAGCCGCATGTTCAGCGTTGCGATCAGGCTCTGTCCGCCCGCGAGCGGGCGCGCGCCTTCCTCCCCGAGCAGCTCGATCGCATGATCGAGCGACCGCGCCTTCGCGTAGGCGAATGCCGCCGGCTTCAAGGCGTCCTCCCCTGATGGGCCGCGCTCACTCCGCGGCTCTCGTTTCGAAGGACAAATTGGCGTGGATCGCGGCGCGAGTGTCAAGGGCGGGGAACGCGCATTCGCGCGGGCGCTTCGCCGCGTCGTCAGCTGCGCGCCGCAACGGCAGCGTGTTTCGCGATGTCAAAGCAGCACGGCCTGTCGCGGCTGTCCGGACATTCGCAAAAAGCATTTGCAGAGCGGAAGCCGCACTGGTTAGCGTCGGCCCAACACAAGACAAGAGGAGCGCCCGTGAGACAAGTCGAAGTGGCGGTGATCGGCACCGGATGGTGCGGCGGCATTCGGTCCGAGACGCTGTCGCGCTCCGCGCTGGTTGACAAGCTGCACATCTGCGAGATCCGCCCGGACCGCCTCGCCGAGGTGAAGGCGCTGACCAGGCCCGCAACTGCGACGCTCGACTACCAGGACATCATCCGTAATCCGAACATCTCAGTGGTCTACGTCTGCACCACGCCGGAACAGACCCATTATCCGATCGCGCGCGACTGCCTCAAGGCCGGCAAGCATGTGCTGCTCGAGAAGCCGATCGCCATGGCGCTGTGGGAGGCCGACGAGCTGATCACGCTGGCGCGCCGCGCCAATCTGAAATTTACCATCGGCTATTCGCAGCGCTTCAACCCGAAGATCGCCTACGCCAAGAAGAAGATCACGGACGGCACCATCGGCAAGCCCGTGAGCGTGATGGTCAGCCGCCATCTCTCGCGCAGCCTCGGCAAGAAGATCGCCTCGCGCGTGAAGCTCTCGCCGGCCGCGATGGAGTCGACGCACGACCTCGATTTCGTGTTTTGGATGCTCGAGCCCGCCAAGCCCGTGCGCATCTATACGCAGGGCGCCTACGGCTACATGAAGGACGTGAATGGCTCCTACGACTGCATGTGGAGCACCGTCACCATGGACAACGGCACCGTGGTGATGATCGGCGGCGGCTGGAACCTGCCGCCGAGCTATCCGAACTTTTGCACCACCTGGATCGAGATCACGGGCACCGAAGGCGCGCTGATGCTCGACGACACCCACCGTGACCACTGGCTCAACACCGTGCAGGACGGCACGCGCTATCCGATGTCCACCATGCCGGGCGAGCAAGTGGATCACGTGTTCGCCGGCCAGATGGGCCCCGAGACCATCCATTTCCTCGAATGCTGCCTGCTCGACCGCCCCGTGATGGTGCGGCCCGAGCACGCCCGCATGGTGATGGAGACCTATACGGCCGCGGACCTTTCCGCGGAGCGCAATGAGCCGATCGATCTGCCGCTCACCAACGAGTCGCTCGCGGCGGTCGCGGACCTGTTCGGGAAGATCCATGAAAAAGTCAGCTAAGGGCCTCGGCCTGGCGATCGTCGGCGGCGGCCGCGTCGGCCTGTTCCGAGGCGAGGTGGCGGCGCGCCATCCGGCCGTCGAATGGATCGGGATCGCCGAGAAGAACGAGAACCGGGCGGGCGACGTCGCGCACCGGATCGGCGCCGACTTCGTCACCAACAGCCATCGCGAGTTGCTGCGCCGGCCGGAAGTGAACTGCGTCATCATCGCGACCGACGAGCATCTGCACGTCGATCCGATCATGGCGGCGGTCGAGCGCGGCGTGCCGATGCTGATCGAGAAGCCGCTCGCGACCGACCTCGCGCAATCCGAGAAGGTGCTCGCCGCCATCGAGTCCGCGAAGCTCGATGCCGTCGTCGGCTACACCCAGCGCTTCCGCCGCCGCTGGCTCACCGCGAAGGAGAAGGTGCGCACCGGCGCGCTCGGAGACGTCACGCTCGTCACCTCGCGCGCCTTCATGAATCGCCTCGTCGCCATCGACAACTACAAGCGCACTGACGATCCGAGCACGATCTCACCCATGGTGATATCAGGGACGCACGCCCTCGATATCGTCATGTGGTACATGGAAGCGAAGACGCCTGTCGAATGCTATGCGCGCTCGATCGACAAGGTGCTGGGCCCGCAATACAAGGGCATCGACGCCACCGCCGGCATGATCATGTTCTCGGACGGCAGCGTCTATCACCTCAACATCTCGTGGGCCCTGCCCGTGACCTGGCCGGGCGCGGTCTACAGCCTCGAGGTCGGCATCACGGGCACCGACGGCGTGCTCACGATCGACGACACCCATCGTGACATCGTCATGGCGGTGTCGAAGCCGCAGGCCGAAGGCTATGCGCCGGACAGTTCGCGCTTGGTCGATTTCCTCGGCAGCTATCCGCCCGGCGACATGGCGCTCGGCGAGCTGCGCGGCCCGATGCGCGAGGAGACCGAGTCCTGGCTCAACCGCGTCTCGCTCGGCCTCACGACGCCCGCCGCCACCGCGCGCGAGGCGCACCGCAACCTGATGCTCACCAAGGCGCTCGACCTGTCCGCGAAGCTCAAGCAACCCGTGAAGCTGCCGCTCAGTCCGGAAGAGCATGCCGCGGCGCTGAAGAAAGTGGCGTGAGATCTCTCGTAGTATTGCGCCGGTGAACCGCGGCGCAATACGCCGCTTTGCGGCTATTGCGCCCTACAGCGCCTCGCGAGCGTCTCGATCCCGAGCTCGCCCGCGAGCTTGTCCAGCTGCGTCACCAGCGCCGGCGCGAGCGGCACGCCGTTCCTCGCCCGATCGTCCCTGCATTCCCGCCGCCGGTCGCCCGGCATGCGGATCTCGGCGACGCCAGGGAGCCGCTGCGAGCCCTTCAGATCGGCGAGCTGCCGATCCACTTCGGCCGTGAACGCCGCGAGCGGAATGAACCGCGCGATGTCGAGCGCCACGATGAAATGCCCCGTATTGGTCTCGCTCCCATCGTCCGCGTTGAAGTCCACCACGTCGCGCCCGAAGGCGGCGCCGTTGAGCGTGCCCGCGATCAGGCCGAGCATCACGGCGAGCCCGCTGCCCTTGTAGCCGCCGATCGGCAACAGCAGGCCCTCGTTGCTGCGCTTCGCATCGGTGATCGGCTCGCCGGTCGTCGTGTTGACCATCCAGCCTTCCGGCAGCGGCTTGTCGTTGAGGGCATGCGTCTTGATCGTGCCGTAGGAGACCACGGTGGTCGCCATATCGAGCACCACCGGTCCCGCCCCCGAGGGCACGCCGATCGCCAGCGGGTTGGTCCCGAGCAGCGGCTCGGCGCCGCCCCAGACTGCCATGTGGTTGGCATTGGCGACTGCTGCATAGAGCCCGACCATGCCGTGCTCCACCGGCATCGCCGCATACATGCCGGCGGGTCCGGCGTGGTTCGAGCGGCGGATACCGACCCAGGCGACACCGGTCTCGCGCGCGGCCGCGACCGCGGTCTCGACTGCGCGGCTCATCACCAGATGACCCATGCCGTTGTCGCCGTCGACCAACGCAGTGGCGGGCGCGGTGCGTGTCACCCGGATGTCCGGGCGTGGGTTGAAGCCGCCCGCGCGCAGGCGCCGAATGTATTGCGGCAGCCGAAAAATGCCGTGCGCGTCGAAGCCGGTGAGATCGGCTTCGCTCATCAGCTCCGCACAACGCGCTGCATCGTCGCGTGGGAGACCCGCAACGACCAGCGCATCCGTGATGAGAGATTGAATGGCAGAGACAGGAACGCGGCTCATCACGCTCTGCTAGAGCGCGCACGAGCCGCGGTCAATCGTATGAAGCGGACGCTCAGTAGCTCGCCAGCGCGACCCGGTTGACGTTCGCGGGCTCCGGTGCGAGCGGCAGCACCTGCGCATCCAACGGCCGCTCGAACAACTTGCGGCGCTCGAAGAAGGTGGAGCGGAAGAACGGATAGTTCTGCAGGATCGGGTCCTTCACGGACGGATAGTGCGTGGTCATGAGCGCCAGCGGCTTCACCAGCGTCGGATAGGGACGCGGCTCGCAGACGGGCGCGAGACGCAGCACGCGGCGATAGAACGCCTGGTGTTCCTTGCGCGCCGTGGCGACGCCGAGATCCGCGTTGAAGTGTCCGCAGGCCACGTAGCCGAGCCGCACCGTCAGATAGCAGAGCGCCGGATAAAGCCGCGACATCTCGGCATCGGCGACGAAACGGTTCGGATCGACGATGACCTTGCCCTGTTCGAGCTCCGGCTCGAGGAATTCCGGGAACGCATCGACGGCCGGCGAATGTGGATGCTCGGGCGACGCGACGTGCACGCGGATGGAGGTCGCGAGCTTGTCGTCGATATAGAGACCGAAGAGCCAGGAGTTCTCAGAATCGTCGAAACGGTCCGACAGCGCCTTCAGGAAATTCGGCGCGATTGCGCCTTCGCGCAAATAAGCTTCGTAGCGGAGTCGATAGATGGCTTCTTTTTCTTCTTCCGAGCGAGCAAGCCGATAGTCGACCCGATCCAGTAACTCCCAACCGCGCTCCGAAAAACTCGACGCCGCAAGCGCCACCGCGTGCATTAACAACCTCCTACCGGCCTACTCCACCCCGTCCGGCTACCATCGGAGGTTAATGGGTCGTTAATAAATCTCCAAGCGTTTAAACTACTTACACTTATTTAAGGTTAATTAACGCAGCGCGGGCAAACCGCCCAAGCCCCCGGATTCCTTCACGTTTCCCGGTGGTGGCGCGGGCGCGAGATACAATCTCCGCAACCAGCGTCACAACCGCGCGTAGGCGAAACAGCCGTGCTCACGGCCCGATAGCGAGCGGCACGCACGTCGGATCAAGCGTTGGAATTGGTCGGTCGCGCGACGTCGCCGGCGCGAGCAGAATTACGTGCGGGATGTTTCAGGCGCCGCTGCGGCTGCCAGGGACGGTCAAGCGACCTTGCGCACCGGGGTCACGGCCTGCAGCAGCGTGCGCAGCTGGCGCCCCGGGACGGGCGGGCTGAACAGATAGCCCTGCACCTCGTCGATGCAGTTCTCGGCCGCGATGAGCGCGAGCTGCTCCTCGGTCTCCACGCCTTCGATCACCACCGACATGCCGAGCTCGGCGGAGAGCCGCGCCACGCCGCGCAGAAGCGTCATCGGCTGGCCGCCGGCCGCGAGGCCCTTGAGGAAGGAGCGGTCGATCTTGACCTTGTTGAGCGGGAAGCTGTGCAGATAGCTCAGGCTCGAATAGCCGGTGCCGAAATCGTCGAGCGAGATGCGCACGCCCATGTCGCGCAGCTGCTGCAGCGCCGCACGGGTCGCCTGCGTGTCCTGCAACAGCACCGATTCGGTGATCTCGAGCTCGAGCCGGTCGGCCGGTAGGCCAGAGGCGTCGAGCGCCTCGCGCACATCGGCGACCACGTCGCCGCGGCGGAACTGGATGGTCGAGAGATTGACGGCGACGCGCGCTGCGGTCGGCCACTTGATGCATTCCAGGCACGCCTGACGCAGCACCCAGCGGCCCATGTCGACGATCAGCCCCATCTCCTCGGCGATCGGGATGAACTCGGCCGGCGAGATCATGCCGCGCTCGGGATGCGGCCAGCGCAGCAGCGCCTCGCAGGTCGAGATGCGCATGGTCTTCACGTTGACCAGCGGCTGGTAGAAGACCTGGAAGGACTCGTTCGCCAGCGCATTGCGCAGATCGAGCTCGAGGCTGCGGCGCGCCTGCGCTTTCACGGCCATGTCGGGCTCGAAGAAGCGCCACGTGCTACGGCCGTCCGACTTCGCGCGATAGAGCGCCATGTCGGCGTTCTTCAAGAGGTGGTCGGCGCCGATCGACTCATCCGGGACCAGCGCGATACCGACGCTGGCGCCGATCACCACATGATGGCCTTCGATCTCGTAGGGCTGGCCGAGCTCGCCGACGATGCGGCTCGCCATCGACGAGGCGTCGTCCGGGCTCTTGATCGGCGACTGGAACACGACGAACTCGTCGCCGCCGAAGCGCGCCACCACGTCGGAGTCGCGCACGATGCGCCGCAGGCGATCCGCCACGGCGCACAGGAGCTGGTCGCCGCAGGGATGGCCAAGCGTATCGTTGATCTGCTTGAAGTCGTCGAGATCGATGAACAGCACCGCGCAGGACTGACCGTTGAGCCGTGTGATCGCGAGAGCGCGGTCGATCTGGTCGCGGAAAAAGGTGCGGTTCGGCAGGCCCGTCACCGCATCGAACCGCGCCATATGGTTGATCTTGGCCTCGGCGTTGCGGCGTTCCGTGATGTCCTCGACGAGCACAACCGAGCCGCCGTTCTCCATCGGCTGGAAGGTGAGCGCGAGCGTGCGTCCGCCCTGGATCTCGATCACCGGATCGGCGCCGCCGCGGCCCGAGAGGTGGCTCTCGAAATGCGCCGCGAAGCGCTCGACGCTCGCGGCCGAGATCGCGCCGGCATCGGCGCATTCCTGCAGCAGCTCGCGCGCCGTGATGCCGCGCTGCGCGATGTCGCGCGCGACCCCGAACAGCTCGGTGAGCCGCTTGTTGGACACGACCACATGGCCCGATGCGTCGAACATGCACAGGCCATGCGGCATGTTGTTCAGCGCGGTATCGAAGCGCATGGCAAGCGAGCGGATGTCGCGCGAGGCGACCAACGCCTTCAGGTTGGTTTCGTGAAGGCTGTAGGAGATCCGCCTCAGCCCCATGAAGAACAGGATGATGAGGATGCCGAGCGCGACGTAGTAGACGCTGCTGTTGACCATCAGCGCGATCGCGAGCGGCCCGCAGGCACACACGATCTGCAGCAGCACGATGTGCGGGCGTCCGCTGTTGCGGCCGGCGCCGCCGGCCGTGTAGCCGATCGTCACCGAAGCGCAGAGCAGGTGAATGACCGGATCGCTGGTCAGCGCGATGCCGAGGAAGCTCCAGGCACCGAGCATCGACGCATAGGCGCCGGCACCGATCGCATAGCGCAGCTCGCTGGCCTGCGCGGCCTCGAGCGTCGCCGGCTTGTCGCCGCGCGCATAGGCCCGCATGTGCAGCGAACGCGCGACGCCGACCACCAGAATGCCGAAGGCGCTCGCCCAGAGCAGCGGATCGCCGGCTTTCCATGCGGTGAGCATCGCCGCGATCGTGGCGCAGATCGCGCCCGCCAGCATCGACGTGAAGTTGTCGAACAGGGAGTCGACGAGCGATATGTAGATATCGCCCGGTACACGCTCGTCCTGCCGATTGCGTCGTTGCGGAGCAAACATCGGTTACGCACGGATGACTGGCTTTAGGCTGGGAAAGTACCAGCCGTGTATGAAGATTTTCTTCAGCGCCGGGGGCTAATTGGCCGGATAATTTGGGGAATTCGGCGAAACAGCGGACATCGCGCCGATCGATCCTTGCTGCCCGTTTGCCCCCATTCCGTACAACCGAGGACCGGTGAATTTATTGGGTTTCTGCGGTCGTATGCCCATGCCGCACAACCGAACGTAGCGTAGCGCAAAGGGGCGGGGCCGGCGCATGCGTGGCAAGGCGTCGGAACCACCGCCACGCGCATGGTTAAGCGATCATGAGAAAACGTGGTCAACAGCCGTTAACTCGCCCGCGTCACCGCGAGGCGGTGGCGGTCGCACACAAGGCAATGCGTGACATCAGCGGACGCGCACCCCAGGGCCATCTCGCTGGTGCCGGTTCCATCGCGGGTAATAGGGCCGCGCTGAGTCATTCGATGGAGCGCCCTCCAATACCGAGGGCGCCTGCCTAAGCATCATCAATCAGACTCCGGGCTCAGCCTCGATCCGTTCGGTTGGTTAAAAGCCAGGAACAAAGCCATCTACACGGCGTTCGACTCTGAGCGTCGGACGCGGGACACGCAATGCCCTTGCATGTCAGGATCTCCCGGGGAGCCGCTTCAATCGGCCCTCACGGGGCAGATGTGCGGCTCGCCTGTGGCATCGGGCTCCGCAACCTGTCTCCTCGGACATGCGACAATCGCGCGATACCAGAACCGCGAGGGCCGGTGGCATGAGCGTCGTCACGCAAGCCAAGCTCCGCCAGGTCGCGCGCCCGGTGCTGGTTACGGGTGGGTGCGGATTCCTCGGATGCAATCTTGCCGACGCGCTGGTGGCGCGCGGGCAGAGCGTCATCGCACTGGACAGCATGACGCGTCCGGGCGCGCCGGAGAACGCCGACTGGCTCAGAGAGCGGCACGGCGAGCGCGTCGCGGTCGAGCGCATCGACATTCGCGACGACGAGGCGGTGCGCGCGCTCGTTTCAGAATGCGCCGCGGTGCTGCACCTGGCGGCGCAGACTGCCGTCACCACCAGTCTGGAGCGGCCCATCGAGGACTTCGAGATCAATACGCGCGGCACGCTCAACGTGCTCGAGGCCGTGCGCCAGACCAATCCTCGCGCGCCCGTGATCTTCGCCTCCACCAGCAAGGTCTACGGCACGCTGCTCGGCGATGCTGCGGTCATGCGGCGCGACGACCGCTACGAGCCCTCGGACACGCGCCTTGCCAACGGTGTCTCCGAGGCGATGCCGATCGACTTTCAAAGCCCCTATGGCTGCTCCAAAGGCGCCGCAGATCAATACGTGCGTGACTATGCCCGGGTGTTCGGGCTTCGCACCGTGGTGATGCGCATGAGCAGCATCTACGGGCCGCGCCAGTTCGGCACCGAGGATCAAGGGTGGATCGCGCATGTCCTGCGGCGCGTCATCCGCCACGAGCCGATCACGATCTACGGCGACGGGTATCAGGTGCGTGACGCGCTTTTCGTCGAGGATGCGGTGACGGCCTGGTTGCGCGCGCTGGACAATATCGACCAGGTGAGCGGATGCGTCTTCAACCTCGGCGGTGGGCCGCAGAACACCGTGAGCCTGCGCGAGATGATCGCGATCATCACCGAGCTGCGTGGCACGAGGACCGATCTCAACTTCGACACTTGGCGACCCGGCGACCAGCCCTGGTACGTCTCCGATATCCGCGCCATCGCGAAGGCCCTCGACTGGACGCCGCAGGTCGGGCTGCGCGAGGGCCTGCGCGCCCTCGACGACTGGCTCGACGCGCGCTTCGCCCATTCGGCAACCCCGCCCGCGGTGTTTCAGGAGGCGCGCGCATGACGCCATCGCTGCGGGGACTACGCGTCCTCATGACCACGGACGCGGTCGGCGGAGTCTGGGTCTACGCCGCGGCGCTGGCGCGCGAGCTCAGCCGCCGGGGAACCCATGTCACGCTGGTGACTCTCGGCCCCTCGCCGCGCGGCGAGCAGCTCGAGGCGCTGCGTGGAACAGACGTCGCAGTCATGAGCACGGATCTCGCGCTCGAATGGATGGATCCCGAGGGCAAGGATTTCGCCCGCGGCCGCGGCACGCTGAGCGCACTCGAGCGGCGCATCAAGCCCGACCTGGTGCATCTCAACAGCTATCGCGAGGCCTGCGCGCGGTGGGCTTCGCCGGTGCTCGTGATGGCGCATTCCTGCGTGCGCTCCTGGTGGCACGCCTGCCGCAGCAGCGAGCCGACGGAGCCGCGCTGGCAGGAATACATCGCTAATGTGGGCCTCGGCCTCGTCGCGGCCGACTGCTGGGCCGCGCCCAGCGTGGCGTTCCGCGACTCGGTCGAGATGCTGTACGCGCCGCCGACGCGCGGCCGCGTGATCTGGAACGGCATCGACGACTTCCCCACGCCGGCCACGAAGGATCCGTTTATCCTGGTCGCGGGCCGGCTCTGGGACGAAGCCAAGAACGCCGCAGCGCTGCTCACCATCGCGCGCGATCTCGACTGGCCGGTGCGCGTGGCGGGCTCGCTCGAAGCACCCGACTCCAACGGCCGCATCCGTACCGACTGCTGCCCCGTGCAGGCGCTCGGTGAGCTGAGCCGGCCGGAGCTGCTGGCGCTGATGGAACGCGCCGCCGTGTTTGCGGCACCGGCCGTGTATGAGCCCTTCGGCCTCACCGTGCTCGAAGCCGCGGCGGCCGGCTGTGCGCTGGTGCTCGCAGACATCCCGACCTTTCGTGAGCTCTGGCGCGGCGCCGCGCTGTTCGTCGATCCGCGCGACCAGAGCGCGTTCAGCACCGCCATCAACCGGCTCTGTCGCGAACCGAAGCTGCGCGGGCGCATGCAGCGCTCCGCCCGGCGCCGCGCACTCCGCTACACGCTCGACGCCATGGCGGACGACTACTGCAAGCTCTACGCTCGCATGTTGGCGGTGGAACCCGGTTTCCGCGCCTTCACGCCAAAGGCCGCGGAGGCGCGCCCCTGAGGGCTCGCAACACATGCCTGCCTCGCGCGTTGACCCTCGGGACCCACGAGCACAGGAGGCCCGCGTGACGAGACAGACGCAACGCCGGCCCGCGAACGAGAACGATCCGAAGATGCGGCTTAATCCGGGCGACGAGGCCGCGCCCGGAACGCCGGGAACCGGCGAGGACGTGTGCCCCGAGTGCCGCGGCAAGGGCCGCGTCGACGGCGCGCCGTGCCCCAATTGCGGTGGCAGCGGAAAGATCATGCACGCGATCGGCGGCGCATGAGCCGCTACGCCGCGCAGGTCAGGCGACGTCTTCCTTGGTGAGCTCCGTATTGACCGCGTAGCCCGCCATGGTGCCTTCGGCCGCGGCGACGATCGCGAGATGCACCAGACGCGTGGCGTCGCCCGCTACATAGAGGCCCGGAACGCCGGTCTTCTCGTAGGCGCCGGTATGCACCACGCCCTTCGGTGTAAGCCGGCAGCCGAGCTTCACTGCGAGATCGCAGCGCTGCCGCTCGGCCGGCGGAAAGAACGCCCCCTGGCGCGCAAGCGTCTCGCCCGAGGCGAAGCGGATGGCGCGCAGCCGGCCGTCCTCGCCTTCGAGCCGCGCGATCGGCTCCTCGCGCACCGCGATGCGCATGCGCTTGAGCCGACGCAGCTGGCTCCGTGTCAGCTCCGCGGGGCCGTTGCTGCAGATCACGAGGTCTCGCGTCCAATTCGTGAGCTTGAGCGCCTGCGTCTCGGCGGACTTGCCCTTGCCGAGCACCGCGATCGGCTGGTCTCGATGCTCCCAGCCGTCGCAATAAGGACAGTGCCAGACCGACGTGCCGTAGAACGCGTCGATACCGTCGATCGCGGGAAGCTCGTCGACGATGCCGGTCGCCAGGATGAGCTTGCGGCAGCGTTCGCGTGTGCCGTCCTCGAGTACGATCTCGAATCCGTCCTCGCGGCATTCCGCCTGTGCCACGCGACCGTCACGCAGCACGACGCTGTCGTATTGTGCGAGTTGCTCGCGCGCGATGCGGCGCAGCTCCAGCGGCGGCAGGCCGTCGCGCGAGAGAAAGCCGCTCAGTCTCTCCGAGCGCGCGTTGCGCGGCTCGTTCGCGTCGTAGAGCACGACGCGCCTTCGGGCGCGGCCGAGGATCAGCGCCGCGCTCAAGCCGGCGGGGCCGCCACCCACGATGATGACGTCGAGAAGATCGGGATCGCGTCGCGCGGCGGAATTGCGGTTCGTTCGATCGGTCATCCTTAACGAATGCGATGCGCGTGACGAAGTTCCCGCGCGCCGAGATACGCAAGTGGCGCGGCAGCCCTCCTCATGCAGGCTGCCGCATCGAGCGTTAGAGCAGGAAGTCGCTTGCCGTGAGTGTCTTCGGGCCGGTCAGCGTAAAGGTGAGGTCCGCCACGGCATCGCCGTTCACGTCCGCGCTGACGATCGTGTTTCCGCCGCTCTGGGTCCAGGTGACGCTGTTCGCGAGCACCGTGGCCGACTGCCCGCCATAGAAGAAGGCATCGTCGCCGCCCGTCGCGGTGTTCGCATCGATCGCCGTGAGCCTCAGCACGTCGATGCCGACCTCGTAGTCCGTGATCGTGTCCGAGGATCCGACCGCGCTGTCGCTGACGGCCGTGAACACGAATGTGTCGTTGCCACCACCGCCCGTCAGCGTATCGGCACCGCCCCGGCCCGTCAGGGTATCGGCCCCGTTTTGACCTTCGAGAACATTGTTGCCCCCATTGCCCAGGATGGTGTCGTTGCTCTGCGAGCCGCGAACGCGGTTGACCAAGGTGAAGGTGTCGCTGCCGACCGACGTGTTGCCGCTCGCGGTGCCGGCCGCGAGATCCACTGTCACGCCGCCGCTCGCACTCACGAAGCTGATGCGGGTATTGCCGTTGCCTGTGATCGAGTCGTTGCCGCCCATCCCTTCGAACTCGTTGAAACTCGCTGCGAGACCCGTGTCGGTGCTCGCACCCGTGAACCCGGTGGCGACATACGTATCGGCGAAGTTCGTGCCGCGGACGGACTCGACCGCGATCAGCGTGTCTGTCCCGACGCCGGCACCGCCCGTGACATTACCCGCGGCCGCGGCCATGTTGACCGTGATGCCCGCGGTGACCGAGGAGTCGTTGTTGTAGACCGCTATGTCGAAGCCGCCGCGGCCGTCGATGGTGTCGTTGCCATTGCGGCCGTCGAAGATTTCCGAAGTGGTGCCGAGGGTGCTGCTGCCGTACAGGAAATCGTTGAAGTAGGAACCCGCGATCGCATTGACGAGTGAGAACGTGTCGTTGCCTGTCGAGCCATCGCCGCTCGATGCAGTTCCGGTCGCGATGTCGACCGTGACACCCGCCGTGGCATTGTAGAACGCGATCCGCGTATTTCCGTTGCCGATGATCGAGTCGTTGCCGCCCATGCCTTCGAATTCGTTGAAGGCAGCCCCGTTCTGCAACGTTCCAGCGCTACCGACATTCGCGCTCGAGGTCGTGAAGCCCGTGGCATCGAAGCTATCCGCAAGGCTCGTGCCGCGAATGCCTTCGATTGAGGACAGTATGTCGTTTCCGTCGCCGCCCGTGACGGTGCCGGCCGCGAGATTGACCGTGATCGCGTTGCTCTCGACGGTATAGACCGCCCGGTCGAACCCGCCGTTGCCCGCGATGTTGTCGGCGCCGCCGCGGCCTTCGAAATTCTCCACGCCGGACTGATTGTTGGTGCCGATCAGCACGTCGGCAAAGACGGACCCGCGCACCCCGTTGACGTTCGACAAGGTGTCGACGCCGATCGAGGCCGCATCGCCGCCTGCGGTGCTGAAGGCGGTTCCCGCGAGGTTCACGGTCACACCGGCTGTTGCATTGAGGTAGGAGACGCGCGTCGATCCATTGCCCATAATGGTGTCGTCGCCACCCATCCCCTCGAACTCGTTGAAGCGACCGTCCGCATTCTGGAACGAGATGCTGGGCGCGTTGGCACTCAGCGCATCGAAGGCGCCCGCCCCATAGCTGTCGGCGAAGTTCGAGCCGCGCACCATCTCGACGGACTGCAGCAAGTCGTTGCCATATCCGGCCGCCCCATTCACGGTGCCGCTCACCATGTTGATGATGAGGCCGCCGGTCGCATCGGTGTAGATCGCGCGATCGAGACCGTCGCCGCCGTCGATCTGATCGTTGCCCGCAAGACCCTGCAGCTGATCGTCGCCGCCGAGCCCCTGCAGGACGTCGTCTTCCGGCGTTCCGACCAGGCTGTTGGCGCTGGCATCGCCCGTCACCGTGATGCCAGTGACATCGGACACGCCGACCGTGAAGACCTGCTCCTTGAACAGTCCTCCGGCATCCGTCGCGCGCACCGTGACCTGGTGCAGCGTCGCGACCTCGTGGTCGATCGCGCCGGCGACGACCAGATTGTTGCCGTTGATCGCGAACAGGCCGCCTGCGCTGTCCTCGAGCGTGAAGGTCGTGTTGTCGCCCGCATCCGGATCGAGCGCGGACAGGGTGCCCACCAGTGTGCCGGCCGCGCTGTTTTCGACGACGCTGTTCGCCGAGAGCGAGATGGAGGTCGGCGCCTCGTTCTGGTTCGAGACCGCGATCGTGAAGGTTTTCTCGTGCGTCAGGCCGCCCGCATCCGTGACCTGCACCGTGATCTGGTGAGAGGACGCGGATTCGTAATCGAGGGCGCCCGCGACCGTGAGATTGCCGCCATCGATGGCGAAGCGGCCGCCCGCGTCGTCCAGCAGAATGAAGCTGGCCGTGTCATTCGCATCCGGATCGAGTGCCGTGAGAAGGCCGACCACGGCCCCCTGGGCGCTGTTTTCCGCGATGGTCGTGGCGGACAGCGAGATGTCGCTGGGCGCTTCGTTCTGATTGCCCACCGTGATGGTGAACGATTCCTCATGGCTCAGCCCGCCCGCATCGGTCGCCCGCACGGTGATCTGGTGGGAGGACGCCGCCTCGTAGTCGAGCGCGCCCGCAACCGTGATGCTCGTTCCGCTCAAGGCGAAGAGCCCGCCCGCGGAGTCGAGCAGCTCGTAAGTGACGCTGTCGCCGGCGTCGGGATCAATCGCGGACAGCGTGCCCACGACCGTGCCGGCAGTGCTGTTCTCGATCACCGTGCCGCCCGCGAGCGCGATATCGCTCGGCGCCTCGTTCTGGTTCGTCACCGCGATTGTGATGATCTCGTCGTAGGTGTTGTTGGCTGCATCCGTGACCCGCACCGTGATCTGATGCGACGACGCGGCCTCGTAGTCGAGCGCGCCCGCCACGACCAGGGTCGCGCCGTTGAGGTCGAACCGGCCTCCGGCATCGTCCAGCAGGGTGAAATTCGCGAGGTCGCCGAAGTCGGGGTCGAGTGCCGAGAGCAGCCCGACCTCTGTGCCCGCGACCGCGTTCTCGGCCACGCTGTTGCTGCTGATCAGGATGTCGGTCGGCGCGTCGTTGGCATTGGTCACGAAGATCGTGAAGGTCTCGTCGTGCGTGAGGCCGCCCGCGTCGGTCACGCGGACGACAACCTGGTGCGACGACGCCGTGTTGACATCGAGCGTGCCGTTGACGACCAGGTTTGTACCGTCGATCGCGAACAGACCGCCCGCACTGTTCAGCAGCTCGAACGTCGCGCTGTCGCCCACGTCGGGGTCGCTGGCTGTGAGGGTGCCCACCACGGCGCCGACCGCGGCATTCTCCGGAACCGAACCGTCGGAGAGTGAGATCAGCCAGGGGCTCTCGTTCTGGTTCGTGACATTGACCGTGAAGGTCTCGTCATAGCTATGCCCCACCGAGTCGGTCGCGCGCACCGTGATCTGGTAGGATGTGCCTGACTCGTAATCGAGCGCTCCGTTGACGACGAGCGCATTGCCATCGATGCGGAACAGACCTCCCGCGCTGTCGATCAGGCTGAAGGCGGCGCTATCGCCCGCGTCGGGATCGACGGCCGACAAGTTCCCGATGAAAGCGCCCGGGAAGCTGTTCTCGGCGATGGAATTGCCGGACAGGACGATGTCCGTCGGTGTCGTATTCGGCGCGAAGATGAAGTCGCTGGCGAGGAGGCTCGCTGTCGTCACGTTCGACAGGAACAGCGTGTTGCCATTGCCGAAATTCACGAAGGTGTGCGAGCCACCACTCGGGAAGGCGATCGCCTGCACCTGGGCGAGATTGAAGATGCCCGGCACGCCTCTGAGATCGATCTTGTCGCCCTGGACGCGGTTGAAATCGGTGATCGAGTCGGCGCCGCTGCCGACCACGAAAGTGTCGCCGCCGATCCCGCCCGTCAGGATATCGTTGCCGCCGCGCCCCTCGAGCGTGTCGTTGCCGGCCTGACCCTCGAGAACATTGTTGGCGGAGTCGCCGCGGATCGTGTCGTTGTTGTTCGAGCCGCGCACCCGGTTGACGCCCGTGAAGGTGTCGTTGCCGACCGAGGCATTGCCGCTCGCGGTTCCGGCCACGAGATCGACCGTGACGCCGCTCGACGCGGAGCTGAAGTTGAGCCGGGTATCGCCGTTGCCCGTGATGACATCGTCGCCGCCCAAACCTTCGAAGTCGTTGAAGGTGGCCGTGAGACCGGTGTCTGTGCTCGCGCCCGCGAACCCGGCCGCCACATAGGTGTCTGCGAAGTTCGTGCCGCGCACCGCCTCGACCGCAACCAGCGTGTCGGTGCCGACGCCGGCGCCCGTGACCGTGCCGGCCGCCATATTCACCGTGATGCCGGACGTGATCGAGCTGTCGTTGTTGTAGACCACCTGGTCGAAGCCACCGCGCCCGTCGATGAGGTCGTTGCCGCCGCGGCCGTCGAAGACTTCCGAGATCGTGCCGACCGTGTTGCTGCCGCGCAGAATGTCATTGAAGAAGGAGCCCGCGATGGCGCTCACGCCCGTGAACGTATCGGTACCCACGGAGGCATCGCCGGTCGCGGTGCCGGCCGCGATATCGACCGTCACGGCGCCCGACGCGCCATAGAACGCGAGGCGCGTATTGCCGTTGCCCGTGATCGTGTCGTTACCGCCCATGCCTTCGAACTCATTGAAGGCCGCGCCGGTCGCGTTCGCGCCGCTGCTCCCCGCATTGCCGCTCGACAAGGTGAAGCCGCTCGCCGTGAAGCTGTCGGCGAACTCGGTGCCGCGCACGCCCTCGATCGAATCGAGGGTGTCGTTGCCGCCGCCGCCCGAGACCACGCCGGTCGCGAGATCGACGGTGATTCCGCTCGTCTCGAACGAATAGACCGCGCGGTCGAACCCGCCGCCGCCGTCGATGATGTCGTCTCCGCCGCGCCCTTCGAAATTCTCGGCGCCAGCCGCGTTGTTGCTGCCGAGCAAGGTGTCGACAAAGTTCGAGCCGCGCACAGCGGAGACGAATGAGAACGTATCGGTTCCGACCGACTGGTCGCCGCTCGCCTGACCGGTGGTCAGGTTGACGGTGACGCCGGCGGTCGCGCTCAGATAGGAGATGCGCGTCGCCCCGTTGCCGATGATCGTGTCGTTGCCGCCCATACCTTCGAATTCGTTGAAGCGGCCGTCGACGTTCTGGAAGAAGATGCTCGGCTGATTGGAGCTGGTCGGGCCGAAGCCCGTCGCGTCATAGCTGTCGCCGAAGTTCGAGCCGCGCACCATCTCGATCGCGTTCAGCGTATCGGCGCCGACGCCGGCGCCGCTCGCCGTCCCGGCCGCCATGTTGATCGTCACGGCACCGGCGGCCTGCGCGTAGCCGGCGCGATCGATCCCGTCGCCGCCGTCGAGCACATCGTTGCCGTCACCGCCGATCAACATGTCGTTGCCGCCAAGGCCGCTGAGCGTGTCATTCGCGGCGAAACCCTGCAGCGTGTCGGCGCCACTGGTGCCGACGAGGGTGAGCGGCGTGTTCGCGCCGACCACGTCGCCCACCGTGACGGTCGTCATGGTGCTGGACACCGTCGCGACCGTGAAATTGGTCTGCGCATCGCTCGCCGCGGACGCGGTGCCGGCGGTCCCGACGCTGTTCAGCGCCGCGGCCGCATCGACCTGCGCGACCACCGAGACCTGCGCGAGCGTGGTCAAGAGACTCGTGCCGCTCGACGAAGCCGCGGCGTCCGAGACAATCGTATTGCTCGCCGTGATGACGCTGGCGGCGCCCGCCGCGGTCTCGGTCACCTTCTGCGGATCCGCGCCTGCGCTGGTCGCCGCCGTGGTGATCACCGCGCTGATTACGCTGGTGTCATTCAGGTTCACGGTCGCGACCGGATCACCGGCCTGTGCGGGCGGCTCGACCTGGCTGATCTGCGTCGCAAGCTGCGTCACCACCGCGGTAGCGGCGGCCGTGAAGTCCGCACCGGCGCCTTCGAGGAGCGAGGCCGCCTGCACGATCGTGTTCTGCACCTGGATCGCGGCCGCCATCGCGGCCTGTCCCTGGCTCTGGACGCTCGCGTCGCTCGAGAGCGTAGCGGCCACCGGATCGAAGGTCGCGAGGTCGATGCCCGACGGCAGGCCGAGGCCGAGCAGCACTTGCGCGTTCGCCTCCTCGATCGTGAGATCCTCGTCCGCCTCCGCAATGGCGACGACGAGCGTGGTGAGCGGCGAAACGACAGTCGACCCGGCCGGCGCACGCATCACGCCCTCGAAAGCGAGATTGGTCGAGATATCGGTGCCGCCGACCATCACGAGCGGACCCGTGCCGCCGAACAGCGTGAAGAAGCCGTTCTCGTCCGTGACGGTCTTGGCTTCTCCCTCCTGCCAGATACCGTCGCCGCTGGTGTCCGCGAAGACCGTTGCGCCCGCGATATAGCCGTCGATGCTGAAGCCTTCGGCGCCGCCCTCCACCGTGATGGTGAAGCTCTGATGAGTCGACAGGCCGCCCGCATCGGTGGCCGTGATCTTCACGATCACCTGGGGTTCGACGTCGAAGTCGAGCGAGGCGTCGGCCTTGAGCTTCAGCTTGCCGCCGACGATTTCGAAGCGGTCATCGTCCACCGTGAGGGTCAGCGTGTCGCCGGCGTCCGGGTCGATAGCCGTGACGGTGCCGATCTCGACCCCTTCGGCGTTCTCCTGCACGGGAGCGGGCGTGAGATCGATGAGCGTCGGCGCCTCGTTGACGTTGGAGACGCCGATCGTGAAGGTCTCGTCGTGCGTGAGATTGTCGGCGTCGGTGACGCGGACGCTCACCTGATGCGACGAGAACGTCTCGCGGTCGAGTGCTCCGTTCACGACGATGGTGTTGCCGTCGAGCGCGAAACGGCCTCCCGCATCGTCCATGAGAGAGAATGTCAGGGTGTCCCCGACGTCGGGGTCGCTGCCGCCGAGCGTCCCGACGACAGTGCCGGCAGCGGCATTCTCCGACACGCTCGTGCCCGTGAAGGTGATGTCGGTCGGCTTCTCGTTGACGTTGGTGACGCCGATCGCGAAGGTCTCTTCGTAGCTGAGCCCGCCCGCATCCGTGACCCGCACCTTGACCTGGTGCGAGGTCGCGCCCTCGTAGTCGAGCGCGCCCGCGACCACGAGCTGATTGCCGACGATCGCAAACCGGCCGCCCGCATTGTCGACCAGTGTGAAGTTCGACGCGCCGGCCGCATCCGGGTCAGTCGCACTCAGGGTGCCGACCACGGTGCCGGCCGTGGCGTTCTCCTGCACGCTCGCGCTGGACAACGCGATATCGATCGGCGCCTCATTGACGTTGGTGACGCCGATCGTGAAGGTTTCTTCGTAGCTGAGCCCGCCCGCGTCCGTGACGCGCACCTTGACCTGGTGCGAGGTCGCACCCTCGTAGTCGATGGGACCCGCGACCACGAGCTGATTGCCGACGATCGCGAACCGGCCGCCCGCATTGTCGACCAGCGTGAAGTTCGACGCGCCGGCCGCATCCGGATCAGTCGCACTCAGGGTGCCGACCAGTGTGCCGGCCGCGGCGTTCTCCTGCACGGTCTGGCCCGCGAGTGCGATGTCGGTCGGCGTCTCGTTGACGTTGGTGACGCTGATCGTGAGGGTTTCGTCATAGGTCAGACCGCCGGCATCAGTGGCACGCACGATCACCTGAAGCGACGTTGCGGTTTCGAAATCGAGGCTGGCGCCAGCCTTCACGCGCAGCGACGTGCCGGCGACCTCGAAGAGATCGCTGCGTCCGCCGACGATCGTGAATGTGTGCGTGTCGCCGGCATTGGGGTCCGTCGCCGACAGCTGGCCCACCACGGTTCCGGCGCTGCTGTTCTCGGCGACCGAGCCGTTGGACAGCGCGATGTCGGTCGGCGCCGAATTGCCACCCGACTCGGTGACGATCTCGACGCTTTCGAAGGAGGTCGCGATGATGCCCAGACTCGCAAAGGTCGCTACGCCGTGGGCGAGCTGCGCCCGGAAGCTCGCGAGCTCGGCTTGGAACGCCGCCGATTGCGCGAGGCTCGCGCTCACCACGAGCCGCAGCGTGTCGCGTCCCTGTCCGCCGTCGTAGACGTTCAGCGTTCCGACATTCTCGCTGCCGACATGGATGACGACGTCGTTGCCGCTTCCCGCATTGATGATGTCCGATCCGCTGCCGGCGTTGAGGGTGTCGTTGCCGCTGCCACCGAGCAGCAGATCCGTGCCTGCGCCGCCATTGATCGTGTCGTTGCCGTCGCCGCCGTCGAGGATGTCGTTGCCGGTCCCGCCGTCGATCGTGTCGTTGCCGCTGCCGCCATCGATCAGATCGTCGCCCGCCCCGCCGTTGAGGATGTCATTGCCGGTGCCGCCGTCGATGATGTCGGAGCCGCCCCCACCATTGACCGTGTCATTGCCGCCGCCCGCCAGAATGATGTCGCCGCTATTCGTGCCGTTGAGCAGGTTGTTGCCGTTGCTGCCGATAACGAGTGCCATGACGTTCCCCCAGCCGAATGCGGCGTTGCGCAGAATGACCACGTGCGTCGCCGTGGACCGGACCGGTCCAGAGCGAACGCAATTCAGGAGTGCGGATCTTGGATCGGCGAAGAGGAGTTGCAGCCCCGCAACTTCTCATATCGCGAAAAGACAAACCCTTGTTCCGTGAGCCCCACCGATTCACCGATCGGTAACCGTGATCCAAGCCGGGCCAGCGTCAATCCAGCGTGAGTCCATCGTCAAAATTGGCGGCGAGAGGCGCGAACGATTCGACAAAATGCGAATGTTGAACTTATCATCGTGTCGCAACGTTAAGCGGGCCGGGGGGCCCGTCTCATAACCTGAGTTCCGCGGGCCTCGCTTGCCCGGCGCCGAGGCGCCAAGCGAGGGAGAGTGATTTGTTTTGCGGGATGCGGAGCTGTTGCCCGTGATCCTGCAAGCGCAGCCCATGTCGTGACGCATGCCGAATGTGATCGACACACCTGCTCCCGTTCCCACCCGGATGATTCTGCGGCTGACGCTGCTCGGCGGGTTTCTCGCCGAGATCGAGATGGAAGACGGCACCCGCAAGGCGCTGCGCATCACATCACGGAAAGCGCGCGCGCTTCTCGCCTATGTGGCGAGCGCGCCGCGGCAGCGGGCGGCGCGCGAGAAGCTCGCGAGCCTCCTCTGGGGCGATCGCGTCGGCGATCAGCAGGCGCGGCAGAGCCTGCGTCAGGCGCTCGTGGTGCTGCGTCAGGAACTCTCGGCCGCCGGCGTCGACTTGTTCATCCTCGAAGGTGACGAGGTCGCGATCCGGCCCGACCTGTTGATCGCCGACACGGTCGAGTTCGCGACACTCGCTCAATCGGACTCGCTCACGGATCTCGAGGAGGCCTGCGCGCTCTATCGCGGCGAGTTCCTGGCGGATCTCGCAGTCGATGCCGAGGCATTCGAGGAATGGCGGCGCAGCGAGCGGGCCCGGCTCGAGGACCTGGCGGCACACGCCTTTGCGGACGCCGCCGCCCGATGGGATGCCTCGAACGATGCGCGCGCCGTCGGCGCCGCGGTTCGCCTCACCGCGTTGGATCCGCTGCGCGAGGACTGGCAGCGGCTGCTGCTGCGGCTGCTCGCACGCTATCGCGGCCGTGATGCCGCCCTCGCACAAGCGACAACCTTCTCCGAGCATCTTCGGCGCGAGCTCGAGGCGGCGCCATCTGCCGAGACCATCGCGTTGCTCGAGGATATTCGGCGCGGCGCGACGACGCCGGGACGTCGCTCCACGGACGCGCCTTCCCGCGCATCGGATTCGATCGATGCGTCCGGGGAGGCAGATACACCCACCACGGCGGACGAGGCCGCGCCGACATCCGCGGTCGATGCAGGTACGCGTCACAGCGGGCTCGACATGCGTTTCGCAGGAGCCGCGCTCGCGGCCGCGATACTGCTCGTCGGCGCGGTCTACCTCACGTGGGAGCGGCCGACGATCAACACCGCCGAGCCGGTCGCGCAACGCGGCATTGCGCCGGATCCGAACTGGCAAAGTCCCGTGAACGGCGCAACAGCAAACGAGAACGCGCTCAGTCAGAATGGCGTCTACCCGGTGGTCGTGCTCCCGTTCTCGACCGATGCGCCGCCGGGTAGCCCGGAAGAGAAGCTCGCGGCCCAGATCACCGACGATCTCATCAACGATCTCTCCCGCGCACCGAGCACGCGCGTGATCTCACGCCAGACCTCGCGTCTTTATGCCGGCCGCACCATCGATGTGGCTGCGATCGGCGCCGAGCTCGGCGTGCGCTACGTCGTGGACGGCAGCGTGCGCCGGCAGGACGATCACCTGCGCGTCAATGTCGCGCTGATCGATACTCACACCCGGCTGCAGATCTGGTCCGACCGCTTCGAGAGTTCCGAGTCCGAGCACGCCGCGCTCCAGGATCAGCTGACGCGCGGCCTCGCGCGCCAGCTCCACGTCACGGTGACGCTCGCCAATCGCGGCCCGCTGCGCGGGGATCCGGCGCTCAACGAAATGATCTCGATCGCCTGGGCCGACGTGTTCCGCTCCGTGACGGTGGGACACACCGGAGATGCCGAATTACGCTTCCAGGAGATCCTCAAGCGCAAGCCGGACCTGGTGCCGGCGCTCATCGGCGTTGCGGCGACCCATCTCGCACTGCTGTCGAACATGCTCGTCTTCGATACGCAGGAGCGCGCCAGGATCGCGGATGAGGCCCTGAAGAAAGCGCTGGCACGTAATCCGAACGCCAGCGTTGCCTATTACTTCCTCGGCGTGCTGCATAAGTTGCGCCGCGATCTTCAGGAGGCGGAGGCCTCGTTTCGAAAAACCCTGGAGCTCAACCCCAGTCATGCGCCCGCCTATGCCCATCTTGGTCACACGTTGATGCAGCTCGGGCGCGCCGACGAGGCGCTGGAGCCGATCCGCTATGCCATACGTCTCAGCCCTAAGGATCCTCTGTTGGGCTACTGGTACGTCATGGCGGCCGACGTCGAGATGGAACTCGGTCATCATCGAGTGGCGCTGGACTGGCTGACGAAGGCCGTGAAGGTGAGTCCTGGGAACCCTCGCATGCATGTGTTCCTGGCCGGCGAGTGCGCGGTGCTCGGCGACATTGATTGTGCATCGCGCCACGCCGCCGAGGCACGCCGGCTCTCGCCGCAGCTTACACCCGACAAGCTGCAGAACTATTTCGCTGGGCGCGCGCAGAGCAAGGTTGGCGCCCAATTCCTGGGTGGCGTGCTCCGCGCGTTTGGCGAGAGCTGATCGCCTCCGATCACCCCCGTCGATACCATTGTGCGGCCCTGCGCCGCTGAGTCGCGCAGAACACATACACTTACGCGCGACTTTTTTGCGCACAGCGAGCAACAAACGAGCCGTCCGGCGATTGAGAGCATAGACGCTCAATCCCGCCGACGTCCCTTCGGGACCGACGTGGCGCAGCCATCACGGGACGCGCCTCCATGACAGACACGACATCCAGCCGCCGCAAGTTCCTTCGCGCCCTTGGTGGCGCCACCACGGTCGCGGCCGGCGCCACGGCTGCGCCGCTCGACGAAGCGGCCGCCTACGATCCTGGCAACGAAGAGACCAAGGCCCGGTATCGCGAAACCGATCACGTGAAGGCCTTCTACCGGACCAACGGCTACGAGACCCTCAAGAAGTGAGGACCGCCGATGCTGAGCAAGCGCAACGCCAAGGCCGCGCTCCGTCGGCCGTCCGCCCTTCCATCCACGACTGAGCCGGGCGGTCTCGACCGCCGCACGTTCCTGCGTGGCTCCGGCCTCTCGGCCGGCGCCCTCGCGGTGCTCGGAACCGTGCCGCTCGGTTCCGTGAGAGCCGATATCCCGGGTCCGAAGCCCGGCGTGCAAGTGACCCTGCGCAAGAACGTCTGCACGCACTGCTCGGTCGGATGCACTGTGATCGCCGAGGTGCAAGACGGCGTCTGGACCGGCCAGGAGCCCGCCTGGGACTCGCCGATCAACCGCGGCACCCATTGCGCCAAGGGCGCGTCGATCCGAGAGATCGTGCACAGCGACCGCCGGCTGCGCTATCCGCTCAAGCTGGTGGACGGACGCTGGACCCGCCTTACCTGGGATCAGGCGATCGACGAGATCGGCGCCAAGATGCTGGCGGTGCGCGAGAAGGCCGGCGCGGATTCGGTCTATCTCATCGGCTCCGCCAAGCAGACCAACGAAGGCTCCTACTTGTTCCGCAAGTTCGGCGCCTTCTGGGGCACCAACTCGGTCGATCATCAGGCGCGCATCTGCCACTCGACCACGGTCGCGGGCGTCGCCAACACCTGGGGTTACGGCGCGCAGACCAACTCCTACAACGACATCCGCAACGCCAAGACCATGGTGATCCTCGGCGGCAATCCTGCCGAGGCGCATCCGATCGCGACCCAGCACCTGCTCGCCGGCAAGGAGATCAACCGAGCCAACCTGATCGTCTTCGACCCGCGCTTCACCCGCACCGCCGCGCACGCCACCGAATATGCGCGCATCCGTCCCGGCACCGACATCGCGGTGCTCTGGGGCATGCTCTGGCACATCTTCGAGAACGGCTGGGAGGACAAGGAATTCATCCGCCAGCGCGTCTACGGCATGGAGGACGTGCGCAAGGAAGTCGCGAAATACACGCCCGACGAGGTCGAGCGCATCACCGGCGTGCCGGGCGCGCAGATGCGCCGCATCGCCGAGAAATTCGCCAAGGAGAAGCCCGCAACATTGATCTGGTGCATGGGCCAGACCCAGCACACGACCGGCACCGCCAATGTGCGCGCCTCCTGCACGGTGCTGCTCGCCACCGGCAATGTCGGCGCGCCGGGCACCGGCGCCAACATCTTCCGGGGCCACACCAACGTGCAAGGCGCGACGGATCTCGGCCTCGATATCACGAGCCTGCCGCTCTACTACGGCCTCACCGAGGGTGCCTGGAAGCACTGGGCGCGCGTCTGGGACGTGCCTTATGACTGGTTCGTCTCGCGTTTCGACGAAATTCCGGCCAAGGCCGGCCGGCCGGCGCGCACACGCAAGCAGAACATGGAGACGCCCGGGATCACCTCGACACGCTGGTTCGACGCCGTGAATCTGCCCAGCGACGAGATCGACCAGCGCTCGCCCGTGAAGGCGCTGGTGGTGTTCGGCCATGGCGGCAATACGGTCACGCGCATCCCCGAGTCCGTGAAAGCCATGAACCAGCTCGAGCTGCTGGTGGTCGCGGATCCGCATCCCACGACCTTCGCGGCGCTCGATGCGCGCAAGAACGACACTTACTTGCTGCCGATCTGCACCAGCCTCGAATGTGCGGGATCCCGCACGGCATCGAACCGGTCGCTGCAGTGGGGCGAGCCGATCGTGAAGCCGATCTTCGAGTCGAAGGACGACTACGAGGCGATCTACCTGCTGTCGAAGCGGCTCGGCTTCGGCGACGAGATGTTCAAGAACATCAAGGTCGAGAATAACAAGCCCTTGGCCGAGGATCTCCTGCGCGAGATCAATCGCGGCGGCTGGTCGACAGGCTATTGCGGACAGTCCCCCGAGCGCCTCAAGGCGCATATGAAGAACCAGCAGAAGTTCGATATCGTCACCTTGCGCGCGCCGAAGGACGATCCGGAGGTGGGAGGCGACTATTACGGCCTACCCTGGCCGTGCTGGGGCAAGCCCGAGATTCGCCATCCGGGCTCCGCGATTCTCTACAACACGAACCTGCACGTGAAGGATGGCGGCGGCACCTTCCGCGCCCGCTTCGGCACGGAACGCAACGGGCAGTCGCTCCTCGCCGAGGATTCCTACTCGCGCGGCTCCGACCTGGTGGACGGATATCCGGAAGTCACCATGGCGGTGCTCAAGAAGCTCGGCTGGGACGGCGACCTCACCGCGGAGGAGCGCGCCACGATCGAGCGCATCGGCGGCAACAATGTGGACGCGGTGTCCTGGTCCATCGACCTCTCGGGCGGCATCCAGCGCGTCTGCCTCGAGCATGGCATCAGCCATTTCGGCAATGGCAAGGCGCGCGTGAATGCCTGGAACCTGCCCGATGCGATCCCGACGCACCGCGAGCCGATCTACTCGCCGCGTCCGGATCTCGTCGCCAAATATCCGACGCTGCCGGATGCGCGTCAGTTCCGCCTGCCCAATCTCGGCTTCACGGTGCAGAAGACCGCCGTCGAAAAGGGCATCTCTCGCCAATTCCCGATCGTTCTCACGACGGGCCGCCTGGTCGAATATGAGGGCGGCGGCGAAGAGACGCGCTCGAACCGCTGGCTCGCCGAGCTGCAGCAGGAGATGTTCGTCGAGATCAACACCGGGGACGCCGCCGATCGCGGCATCCGGGACGGCCAGTGGGTCTGGGTGCTCGGCACCGAGAACAACGCGAAGGTCAAGGTGAAGGCGCTCGTCACCGACCGGGTCGGAAAAGGCGTCGCGTTCATGCCGTTCCACTTCTCGGGCTGGTACATGGGCGTCGACATGCGCAGCAAGTATCCGCCCGGCACGGATCCGATCGTGCTCGGCGAGAGTGCCAATACGGTCACGACCTACGGCTTCGATCCGGTCACGGGCATGCAGGAGACCAAGTGCACGCTCTGCCAGATTCAGGCGGCGTGAGGAGATACACTATGGCTCGGATGAAGTTTCTCTGCGATGCCGACCGCTGCATCGAATGCAACGCCTGCGTCACCGCCTGCAAGAACGAGCATGACGTCCCCTGGGGCATCAATCGCCGCCGTGTCGTCACGCTGAACGACGGTAAGCCGGGCGAGCGCTCGGTCTCGATGGCCTGCATGCACTGCACCAATGCGCCCTGCGCCGCCGTGTGTCCGGTCGACTGCTTCTACACCACGGCCGATGCGGTCGTGCTGCATTCCAAGGACCTGTGCATCGGCTGCGGCTACTGCTTCTACGCGTGCCCCTTCGGCGCGCCGCAATATCCGCGCGTCGGCAACTTCGGCTCGCGTGGCAAGATGGACAAGTGCACCTACTGCGCGGGCGGCCCGGAGCCCGACAGCAGCGAGGTCGAATACATCAAATACGGCCGCAATCGGCTTGCCGAAGGCAAGTTGCCGCTCTGCGCCGAGATGTGCTCGACCAAGTCGCTGCTCGCCGGGGACGGCGAGATCATCGCGCAGATCTACAAGCAACGCGTGGTGCAGCGGGGCTATGGCTCCGGCGCCTGGGGCTGGCAGACCGCCTATCGCGAAACCATTGCGCTCTGAGGAGGCTCGCATGCTTCGGCGTCAACTCGCAGCCTTCGGCTTCGCCCTCGCGATCTCGCTCGCCATCGCGCCGCCGGCTCCGGCCCAGCACGGCCGCGACGTGCCGCCGGCCGCCCAGCAAGGCTCGCCATCGGGCCAGAACCCGACTGCCGCCGCCCCGAACGAGCAGCAGCTCCTGCAGGAGCTCGGCAAGCTGCAAGGGCGCGTGACCATCCCGGACTACAAGGCGGCACTGCTCGAGCAGCCGCAGGGCCGCGGCTATCAGCGCTTCCACGAGGGCCTCTTGCCCTGGATCGGCGGCATCCTGATCATCGCGGTGCTGCTCGGTCTCGCGATCTTCTATTTCGTGCGCGGACGCATCCGCACCGAGGCGCCGGAGAGCGGCATCAAGATCCGGCGCTTCAACGTGTTCGAGCGCTTCATCCACTGGATGACGGCCGCCTCGTTCATCGTGCTGGCGCTCACCGGTCTCAACTACGTGTTCGGCAAGCGCCTGCTGTTCCCGCTGATGGGCCCCGACGCCTTCGCGTCGTGGTCGCAATGGGCGAAGTTCGCGCACAACTTCATCGCCTGGCCCTTCATGCTCGGGATCCTGCTGATGCTCGTCGTCTGGATCCGCGACAATATCCCGGACCGCTACGACGCGATCTGGCTGCGGCAGATGGGCGGCTTCTTCTCGCGTTCGCATCCGCCCGCACGCCGCTTCAATGCCGGGCAGAAGCTGATGTTCTGGTCCGTGATCATCGGTGGCGGCGCGCTCGCGGTCAGCGGCGTCCTGATGCTGTTCCCGTTCTGGAGCCTCGACATCAACGGCATGCAATGGGCGCAGTATGTCCACGCCCTCACGGCCGTGATCATGATCGGCATCATTCTGGGTCACATCTATATCGGCACGCTCGGCATGGTGGGCGCCTATGACGCCATGGGCTCCGGCGAGGTGGACCTGACCTGGGCGCGCGAGCATCACCCGATCTGGGTCGCGGAGGAGCAGGGCCGCATGCCGATCACCCCCCGGCAGCAGCCCGCGGAGTAGCCCCATGGGAGTCATCATCGCAGGCATCATCGTGGCGGTCGTGATCGCGTTCGGAGCGGGCGTCGTGCTCAATTCGTCGCAGCGGACCGTCTATCAGAGCCAGCCCATGCCGACCGTGCGCGTCGGCGATCCTGGCACGAACCTGGTCGGACCCGACTGGTCCGGCCTCAATGACGCGGAGAAATCGCGTCGACAGGAAGCGCATGGCGGCGGACGCCAGCAGTAGCGGTCCGTCGATGCCCGCCACAAAGGGAGATCCCTGATGCGTTCCATGTTCTGGCTCGGCGTCGCCGGCCTCGCCCTCCTGTCCGCGCCGGCCTGGAGCCAGCAGCAGCGACCGCCGGATCTCACGGTGGCGCCGAATGCGCCCAACAAGCAGACCGAGACGTCGCAGGCGCAGGGAGCGGCCGGCCGCCCCGCCAATATCTGCCAGGAGCTCGTGACTTATCTGGAGCAACAGGCCGCGAAGAAAGCCGAGGGTGGCCAGCAAGGCGCGCCGCAAGCCGCGCAGCAGCCGGCAAAGCCGCAGCAGCCCGCGCAGGCCGCACAGCAGCCCGCGCCGAGCGGCGCCAATCCGTCCACCGGCCAGACCGCACCGGCCGTCGACAAGCCGCAGCATTCGTCCGGCCAGGCCGCGCCGATTCCGCATGACGGAAAGGCGAGCGAGGGACCGACGATCCCCATCGAGCAGGCGCGCGCGATGAAGGAGAGTAAGGATCTGCGGGCTTGCCAGGAGGCGACACGCCGCCTGCGCAAGGCCGGCATTGCACTCCCGCCGAGTCTGCTCGCGCTCGCGGCCCTGCGCGACGACCTGCTCGCGAAGTCGAAGACGGATTGAGCGGACGCGCCGCTCAGGCCGAGAGCACGTCCGTGGTCGCTGCGATCTGCAGCATCAGGATCAGCGAGAGCGTGGCCCAGCTCGCATAGGCGTTGAGCGCTGCATGCCGGCCGACGCGCTGCGCCAGCACGCCCGCGAAGGCGCTGCCGATCAGCGCCGCCACGCTCGCGCTCGCCATCAAGGCCGTCTCATGACCGATGGGGTACGCGTGATGGGCCGAAGGCGTGAAGATCAGCGCGGCCGCGAGCTGCACCGCGAGGCCCGCAGCCAATCCGCTGCCGATCGCAATCCAGCAGAAGCGTGAGGAGACCGCGCGCAGGCGAAGGATTGTGGACTTGGACATCGCGCACCCATGGTCCTCCCCACGCGTGCCCTTTCATCTGCAAGAGAAGGTCTGCGCGGCCGGAATGTTCCGAGCTTTGTGCCGCGATCCAAGATTCGCGTTCGGCAGCCGACGCCGATACGGCCAAGCGCGCTCCGGATGGAATCCGGAACGCGCTTTGGCGCGGCATCCCTACTCGGCTGCGATCGGCGGCACCGGCTGGGCCGGTGTTCCGTAGGTGCGAGGGTCGACCTGGTTGAGCAGGCCTTCGTCGTCAGTGAGCGGCTTGATCTTGGCGTAGGTGAACTGTCCTTTCCCGTCCACCGACGGACCTTTGGCCCAGCGGCCTGCGCTGCTCTCCGACCCCTCCGACGCGTCGATGTACTGATAAGCGACGTCGTTCTTCTGCAGGTCTTTCGGGAAATTGTTCGGCACCGGCGTCTCGTCGAAGCCTTCCTCCTCGAGCTCCCGGATCGCCGCGAGCCACTGGTTCTGGTGCATGGTGTCGCGCGCGATCAGGAACGACAGCATGTCGCGCACGCCGGTGTCATTGGTCATGTTGTAGAGTCGGCAGACTTGCAGGCGTCCTTGGCTCTCCGCGGTCACGTTGAAGCGGAAGTCGGCGAGCAGGTTCCCGCTCGCGACGATGTAGCTCGCGGTCCAAGGGTTGCCCATGCTGTCGGCCGGCCGCGCGCCGGCGCCCGAGACGATCAGGTGCTGCGGATTGAACCCGGCGACGAGCGCGTCCTCGACTCGCGCACCACCCATCACGGCGCCGATCAGCGAGTTCTTCGCCGCATCTTCTTGCGCCTCGACCGGCGAGCTCTCGAGCAGCCGCGCGATCATCGTCGCCAGCATCTCGACATGGCCGATCTCCTCGGTGCCGATGTCGAGGATCATGTCGCGATATTTCTGCGGCCCGCGGCAGCCCCAGCCTTGAAACAGATAACCAAGTGCTACGCTGATCTCGCCCCATTGGCCGCCCAGCGGCTCCTGCAGCATCTTCGCAAATAGCGGGTCGGGACGCTCGGGCTTGGCATTGTACTGAAGCTTACGCTGGCGAATGAACATTCGCTTGTCCTTCTTTTCTCGATGTGGCGGCGGTCCCGTCGACGTCCATAGCGTTGCGCGAGGACTGGTCGCATCGGGTTATGAATTGAACCGCGCTTCGGGAGACACGTTCCCGACGCGAGAAAAAATTCGCGCGCGGCGCGAACGGCGCGCGATGCATCGGCTATGTCTGGCTTGCGACTATTCCCCAGCGGCAGCAGGCTGCAGCGCGTGCAGCGGCGACCAGTTCTTGTGCTCGACGATACGGCGCCCGCCGACCTCGTAAACCTTCTTGGCGCGGCGGATCAGCGCCGGGCGATGCGCCACAACGATGCGCGTGATCGGCATCTGCGCGATGAGATCCGCGATCAGCTCCTCGTTCTTCTCGTCGAGATTGGCAGTACCTTCGTCGAGCACCAGGATCTTGGGATTGCGATAGAGCGCCCGCGCAAGCAGGACGCGCTGGCGCTGTCCGCCCGAAAG
Source organism: Pseudomonadota bacterium (assembly GCA_023404705.1). Lineage (GTDB taxonomy): Bacteria > Pseudomonadota > Alphaproteobacteria > Rhizobiales > Xanthobacteraceae > FEB-22. The sequence goes on along the minus strand of JAEYAU010000186.1, from coordinate 33,687 downwards.
AGTCGAGCCCATATCGCCCACCAGCGTCATGTACTGCATCGGCGCACGCAGAATGTCCTCATGGACCTGCGCGGCATGCGCGGCCTGCTGCACACGCTCCATGTCGAGGTCCGGGTCGAAGCACGCGATGTTGTCCGCGATCGTGCCCGAGAGCAGCCGGTCGTCCTGCGCGACGACGCCGAGGAACTCGCGCCACGAGCGCCAGCGTTCCGGCGCCGCCCGATAGCCGTCGAGCTCGATCGAGCCTTCGGTCGGCCGGTTGAGGCCCAGCAGGAGCTTCATCAGCGTGGTCTTGCCGCCGCCCGACGCGCCCGTGATCGCGATGAAGTCGCCCGGCTCGATTTCCAGATTGATGTCCTCGAGCACGAAGGGATCGGTCGCGCCATAGCGGAACGAGACATTCTTGATCCGGATGTGGCCCTTCACCTCGACGAGTGCCGGCGCTTCCACGCTCGTCTCGGACTCGGTCGTGACGATGTCCGCGAGCCGGTCGAGGTAGAGCCGCAGGAAGCGGAACTCGATGATCTGGTTCACCAGCGCGACCGCGCGGTCCGTGAAGGTCTGCCGGAACGAGAGGAACGAGAACAGCATGCCGACCGAGAAGCCCTTGCCGTCGAGCACCAGCCGCGCCGCCACGTAGATGACGATGACGGTCTGCAGTCCCGTGATCAGGCCCTGCACGAATTTCTGCGAGATCTGAAACTTGCCGACCGACATGCTGGCATTGGTGGTCTCGGCGTGCAGGTTACGCCAGGCACCCTCGCGCTCGGACTCCCGCCCCATCAGCTTCAGGGTCGTTGCGGCCCGCACCGACTCCATCAGATGCGTCTGCTCCTTCGCCTCCGCGAGGATCTCTTCCTCCATGCGTTGCCGCTGGCGCGGGAACACCGCGAGCGCGATGCCGAGATTGAGCATCACGGCGACGATCACGATAAGCGCCAGCGTCGTCGAGTAGAAGAACAGGATGAAGGCCGCGATAAACGCCATGGCACCGTCGATCACGGTCGAGACCACGCCGGTCGAGATCGCGGTCTGGATCGGCTTCACGGATTGCAGGCGCGAGATGATGTCGCCGACATGCCGCTTCTCGAAATAGTCGCTGGGCAGCCGCAGCAGATGGCGCACCAGATTGCCGGTGATCTGGAAGCTCAACAGATGCCCGAACACTTGGAGCGCCCAGCCGCGCAAGGCCTCGATCAGCGACTGCACGATCACCAGCCCGCCGAACGCGAGTGCGATCACCAGCAACAAGTCACGGTCCTGCTGCGCCAGAGCTTCGTCGACCACGAGCTGGAGCTGGAACGGCGCCGCAAAGGTCGCGACCTGCAGCGCGACCGAGAGGATGAGCACCTGAAGCAGCGCGCCGGACATGCCGTGCAGGCGCGACCACAGGTAGGAGAGCTTCATCGGCGCTTTCTGCGTGATCGGCTCGAAGCCTTCCGCACGCGCCACTTCGAGCACCACGCCCGTGAAGTGCTTGGAGAACTCGTTGAGCGTCAGCGTACGCACGCCGAAGGCCGGATCGTGCACCACCGCGACCTTGCGGTTGATCGACTTCAGCACCACGAAGTGGTTGAGATCCCAGTGCAGGATCGCGGGCAGATGCACCTTGCTGAGCGAGCTGATCTCGGCGCGCAGCGCGCGCGTCGAGAAGCCGAGCTGATCCGCGATGCCCATGAGGCTGCGCAACGACGCGCCGGCGAGCGAGAGGGAGAAGCGCTGGCGCAGGCCGTTGAGATCGACATTGTGCCCGTAATAGCGCGAGATCATCGCCATGCAGGCGAGACCGCACTCCGCCGCCTCCGCGGCAAGGATTGCGGGCAGCCGCTGCCGCCGGCCGAGGTTCAGTCGGTCGAAGATGTTCATGAGCGCCCCGCGACCGCGTAGATGGGATCGAACAGCCATTCGACCAGGCTGCGCCGGTCGAACACGATGTCGGCCGACACCAGCATTCCGGGCTGCAGCGCATAGGATTCGCCATAGGCGACCATGGCCTCGCGCGCGAGGCTGACGCGAATGCGGAAGGTCGGCTCCTGGATGTTGAGCCCCTGGATCACGACCTCGCTCGGCGCGATCACGGTCGTGGAGACCATGCGGATCTTGCCCTGCACGGTGCCGAAGCGCTGATACGGGAAGGCCTGCAGGCTGATCTGCACCTCCTGTCCCGGTTTGACGAAGCCGATCGCGCGCGAGGGCGCGAGCAGCTCGGCCTCGAGCCGCCCATCCTCGGGCACAATCACCGCGATGGTCGCGCCGGCCGCAATGGTCTGCCCGGTCGCTACCGGCAGCGCCGCGACGCGCCCGCCGACCGGCGCCGTGATGAACTGCAGCCGCCGCGCCTCCTGTTCGACCGTGCGCGTCTGCAGCGCCGCGGCCGCGCCTTCGGCTTCGGCACGGGCCGCCGCGATCTCCAGCGGGATCGAGGCGAGCCGCGCCTTGATGTCGGCGATCTCGCGCTCGTTGGTGGAGAGCAGCCGGCGATGATTCGCGAGCTCCTGTTGCGAGAGCAGCACCGAGGAGCGCCGCGCATCCACATCCTTGCGCGCCATGAAGCCCCGTTCCGCGATCGCGAGACCGCGCGCGAGATCATCCTGGGCGAGCTTCACGCGCGACTCCTGCAGCGAGATCTGCGTATTGATCTGCTCCTGCTCGGCTTCGCTCTTGGAGAGCCGGTTCTTCGCCTGCTCGAGCTCGACGCTCAGGCGCGCCAGCGTCGATTCGGCTTTCGCCCGCGCTGCCAAGGCCTCGGAGGTGAGACCGCGCTGGATCACATCGCCCACATTGCCGGCCGCGGTCTCGACCGCGAGGCTCACCACGGCGATGCGGTCGCCGGCCTTCACGATGTCGCCTTCCTTGACCATGATGGTCTGCAGCGCTCCCGCCGCAGAGTTGGTGGCGCGGATCATGCCTTGGTCGGGCACCAACAGGCCCGTGATCGTCGCCTTGCGCGCATAGCTCGCGCTGAACAGGAAGGCGACCGCCGCGAACACGATTGTCGCGAGGAACAGGCCGAGCGTCTTGATCGACAGCGGTGTCGCCAGCACGACCTCGCCTTCGAGCCGGCGCGTCGCGTGCCGCACGGCCTCTCGGCGGAACAGCTCGCTCATGACGACCTCCCTGCATCGCGCTCCGCCGGCGCGTCAGCTTGCCGGCGTTTCTGCTCTCTGACATCCCCCAAACGGAGGACCCCGACGCCATCGATTGCGGCGTCATCGCGGCTCTGCGAGCCGCTATAGGCGTCCTGCAATTCGTCGAGGATCTTGCGATCGAGATCGGACGCCGCGAAATAGGCGAAGTCCGGATCGGCCCAGCCGATCACGCTGTAGCCGTTTCGATTGCCGCGCACCGCGAAGGCGTCGGCGTCCTTCGCGGGCAGTACATAGACCGAGATCGCGTGCAGGTCGCGGCCGTAACTGAGGGTCGCCACCGGCCGATCCTGCAGATAGTCGACCCGGCCGCCGCGCAGGGGAAAGCGTGCGCCGAGTTCCGGCACCGGCACCCGATAATTGATCTTGCCCACGAACCAGCGCGCCACCGCGGCCGGGTCGCTCTCCTCCACGTCCACGGTCTCATCGCTCAGCACCGCTCGCGCATGCGACGACACCACGGACTTCACCTCGATGAACTCCACTTGCACGGGCCCCGGCACCGCCGGCTTGTTCAGCACCGTCACGGTGAGCGGTGCCTTGGGACGGAGCTGGCAAGCGAGGCGCACATTGCCGGGCGCTTCGAGCGCCTGCAACGCGACGATTTCGGCGCGGGTCGGAGGCGGCAGATCCTCGATCCCGCTCTCGATCTTCACGCGGCATGTGAAGCAGCGGGCACGGCCGCCGCACACCGAGGCATGCGGCACGCCGTTGGCGCGGCTCACCTCGAGCAGGGTCATGCCCGGGCTCGCCGTGACGGTCGGCCCGTCGCGATACGTCACTGCAAGGCCGGTGCGGACGCGCGCGGCACCACGGCGCATCAGATAGAAGGTGCCGATCGCCACCAGCAGCGCGCCGAATCCGTATTGCGCGGCTTCGCGCATCCACGCCATGGCGGCGCCATCCGCCGCATTCGGCCAGTTGGAGCGCTGCTTGAGCGCGGCGAGCGCAGCCGGATCGCTCATGATCTCCTGGGTCAACGATCCCGAGGCTGCGAAGCCCGCGATGCCGAGCACCGGCACCAAGGCCGCCACGGACCAGAGCGCCCAGCGATAGCGATGATAGCCGTGGGTGAGCCGCAGCCAGTAGTGCAGGCCGATGCAGCCGTGGCTCCAGACCAGCAGCAGCAGCAGGCTTTGCAGCACGCGGCGGTCCGGCCAGAGCCGCGCCAGCTCGTAGAGGTAGCTGTCGTTCACACCGTAGAAGACGTGGGCGATGCGGGTGTTGACGATGTGCGGAAACAGCAGGAACGGAATCGACAGTGCGATGGCGATCTGCAGGAATTCCCAGAGCGGCATGCGCAGGGTGTTTCGCGTCGCGAGCTTGTAGAGCCCGAGGCCGATATGCGTCGCGAGCGCGGCCACCAGCACGACCGTGCCGGGCGCCGATCGCGTCACGAAGGTGCGCACGTCCTGCATCTGGTGCATGGCCTCGAGGCTCACGAGCCCCAGCGCGTGATTGGTGAAGTGGGTCGCCGCGAAGGTGAACAGCACGAGACCCGACGCCAGCCGCAAGCGCTGCACCAGGCTTCCGCGCAATAGAACGTGCATGTAACCCCCTCGCGAGGCAGCGGCTTTGGTGGCCACCAGCTCCGTGACGCCGTCATGCTAACGCCCCGGTCTGTTCCCCGCTACGGCGCTCTGCGGGAGCAGAGCGGGTTCCATCGGTAATCTAATCGGAACGGGCATGCGCTCGGACGAGCGCATGCCCATTCGCGAGGCGGCCTGCGAAGGCCCTGGTCGTCACAGCGGGTTGCTGCTGACTTCCTTGCAGGTCTCGACGCGCTTGCCGTCGGCGCCCGTCGTGGTCGTGCACTTCTCGACCGTCACCCAGATCGGCTGCCGGCCCTTCGCGCCGGAGATCTGATCGACTTCGTCGAGGCTGAGCGGACGCAGGTTGGCGTTGATGAGGTTGGACATGGTGGTTCTCCTGTGTGGTGGTGATGGATGAAGGGGACGACGAGGGATCACTTGCCCTTGTCGGGAACGCAGGTGCGCACCGTGTCGCCGTTGTCGTAGACGACCGTGGTGCAGATCTCCTTCTTCACGGTGGAGGTCTTGCCCTTCGCGCCGGAGACGGCGAGGACTTCGTCGATGCTCAGTTCGCGGATCATGCTCTCGATGTAGGCCATTTCACTTCTCCTGTTGCGTTGTCCGATGCACGCTCATCGTGCGTCGATGCTTGTTGGTAGCCCGCCCGCGCTCACGTGCCTGTGATCGCGAACACAGGTTGCTCCTTTTTTCTTGATCGAACCGCGAACCGTGAGCGCATCACACGATCGTGCGGAAGAGCTTTGCGCATCGCGTGCGCGCGGGCCCGAATGCAGAAAGGGCACGCGATCGGATGATCGCATGCCCATTCGGCAGCTCGCGTTGTAGCGCGAAGGATCAGGGGGTCGTCTGGTGATCCACGTAGGTGCACTTCTGCGTGCGCGTGCCGTCGGCGTCGGTCTTGGTGGTGCACTTCTGCACGATGACGCCGATGATCTTGCGCTCGCCGCCGGACACGGTGTCGATCTCGGCGAGGTCGAGGGTACGCAGCTCGTTGATCTGGTTCATAGGAAGATCTCCTGCTCTTGCCGTGATCACTCGAAGGTCGGCGGGATGTATGTCGGCTTGGTCGGACGGCCCGGCCGCGTGCAGCCCTCGCCATTCGGTCCCATCTTCACGCCACCGACGACGTGCTCGATTTCCGTGTCCGTCAGGCTGCGCAGCCCGACGCTCTCGATCTTGCTATTGCGCTTGAACATGGCTCGTCTCCTGGTTTGAGCTCGACCGGCGCATGCCGGCCCGATGACGAGCAGCTTTAAACGCGGGGTTCACCGTCGCCTGTGATGCCCAGCACAAGAATGTCGCTTGTGAGAAGCCGTGAAGGGCCGCCGGATCAGGGGCCGATCGCGCGGACAGCCTGCGCGGCCTGGCGCAGGCGTTTGCCAACACGGAAGAGCCTACAAGGAGACCATGGCGCAGCTCGACATGGAGCCGTTCTATCTCGGCACCGCCGATTATCACGCCTAGGCCATGCAGCAGGTGCGCGAGCAGAAGCAGCTCGTCGAGGAGCTCGGCCTGCGCCGCCAGCGAGCGGGCGGCGCGTCAGCGGTGGCGCAAAAAGAAAAGAGCACGCCAGGGCGTGCTCTTGAGGGTTACTGAGGCCGCTTCCGAAATCGGCGCAGCGAATGATCTGATCAAGCGAGCGTGGCCAGCCCGAGCTTGGTCGAGCCGCCCTTGCCGCCCTTGGTCGTGCCTTGCTCGGTGCAGCCCTTACCGTCCTTGGTCTCGCTGCGTCCACCCGAGACCTGCTCGAGCTCGTCGAGCGAGAGAGCGCGGAGGCCGTCCTGGATCTGTGCCTTCAACATGTCGTGTCTCCTGGGTTCGTGTCGGCGCCACACCGTTGTGGGCTCGATGTCGCGATCCTAGCCGCGGGCCGTCCCTGCGCTGTGATGGCCGACACAAGAATGACGCATGTGAAGCGATGTGAGCGCCTCGGCCCGGGCGGTCCCGCAAAGGCGACATCTTGTGCTGCCCGTCACAGCCGGCTCGTCGCCGCGCCGCCATGCTGTGACCATCGGCAAGCAAGGCCGACCCGAGCAAACCATCGACCCAGGAGACTTACATGAACGCCATGTCCAACGAGGTCCGCGCTCTGACGGCGGACGAGCTCGACGTCGTGTCGGGCGCCGCCGTGAAGCAGCCCGAGCCCGTGATCGTGCCGAAGGGCCCGCGCGGTCCGACCTGCCCGCCGATCAAGTGGCCGGTTCCGCCGACCAACCTCGACTGAGCCCCGACATTCGAACCCATCAGGAGACGACAATGACCGACCTGCGCATCCTCTCGACTGACGAACTCGACCTCATCACCGGCGCCAAGGGCAAGACCGGTGGCGGCCTTCCCCCGCGCAATCCGGACCCGAAGGTTCCGGATCCGTGGCCCCCGATCGGCCCCGGCGGCACGGGCCCGACCAACCCGATCCCGCCGAAGGGCCCGATCGTCGCCTAAGTCACGCGCGAATTTCTGAACCGGCGGAGGCCTTGCCTTCGCCGGTTTTTCTTTCTGCGGCCGGCTTCGATTCTCACGATAAGACGATCGCGCCCCCTATCGGGCGACGCGTCAACCAATGCAGGTCGGCGGCAGACAAGCTCTCCGCGACACGCTTCGGAGGGCATCCTGCGTCTGAGGGGATTGCAAAATCCTGCGAAGCGCCGTCAGGCGCGAAGCAGGTTGGCGGAGAGGGAGGGATTCGAACCCCCGATACGGTTGCCCGTATGCCGCATTTCGAGTGCGGTGCATTCAACCACTCTGCCACCTCTCCGAGCCGGTGCGCCGCGCGAGCAGCTACAGGCGAATATGCTTAACGGACCGTTACTGGTCACGAAACGTGACCATTGGCGGGTCGTCACTTTTGGGGCCGAGTACGGGACCTGAGGCCCCGGTTGCGCGCGGAGTAATAGCCAAGCCGGGCTGCTGAAACAAGCACCTGCCATGGGACATAGGCAGATGTCCCGATGCCCGTCCTCGTTGTCATGTAAGGCGACATTAAATGCTGGTGGCGCACTCTTGGGCAGCCCGCGGACCGGAGACGATCGGCGCGGGAACCCGGGAGAACAGCATGCGCGGCACGGTGGCTCTGGCGGTGGTGGCCGCGATCTGGACCATGGGCCCCGCATCGGCCGAGGAGCCGAAGCAGACCATCAGCATCGCGAGCACGTTCCCGGGCAACATGCCGGTGCTCGGCACAGCCGCGCATCGCCTGACCGACAAGGTTTTGCGCGCGTCCGGCGGCGAGCTCGCGCTGAAATTCCATGAGCCGGGCGAACTGGTCCCGGCCGCCGATACCGTGAAGGCCGTGGCCAAGGGCTCGGTTGCAGCCGCCTGGGCGGGCGCCGGCTGGTTCGCGGGTCAAGACAGCGCCTTCAACATGTTCTCGGCTGTGCCCTTCGGTCCCGGCATCGGCGAATACTTGGCCTGGATGTATCGCGGCGGCGGCCTCGAGATGTCGCGCGCGATGTTCCATCCGCACAATGTGCACAACATCCCCTGCATCATCATTCCGCCCGAGGCGTCCGGCTGGTTCCAGAAGGAGATCAAGACCGCCGCCGATCTGAAGGGCCTGCGCATGCGCTTCTTCGGCCTCGGCGCCAAGGTGATGGAGAAGCACGGCGTCATCACGCAGCAGCTGCCGCCCGGCGAGATCCTCAAGGCGATGAAAGCAGGCACGCTCGACGCCACTGAGTTTTCGCTGCCCGCGATGGACCAGCCGCTCGGCTTCCACACGGTCGCGAAGTATTACTATTTCCCGGGCTGGCATCAGCAGGCGACCTTCTTCGACCTCTACATCAACAAATCGATCTGGGACGCGCTGCCCGATCGCTACAAGGCGATCATCGAGACCTCGTGCGGCGACACGATTCGCGAGACCATCGCGGACGGCGAGGCGCTGCAGTGGAAGGCCATGAAGGAGATGCAGGCAGAGGGCGTGCGGCTGCGCCGCTGGCCGGCCGAGATTCTGGTCTCGCTCGAGAAGGGCTGGAAGGAAGTGGTCGACGAGGAGTCGGCGAAGAATCCGAACTTCAAGCGCGTCTACGAGTCCTACGCCAAGTTCCGCGACAACTACTCGATCTGGCGCCACTTCAGCTATCTGCAGTAGCCCCGCGCGAGGCAGGTCTCACGTCCTCGCGTGGTACCACCATGCCTCCGCGTCGTGGGACTTTTCCTTTGAGCCGCAGGCTCTTAGCAGTTTTGCAAGGTCGCTCCGGTATCAAGACGCACACGACAGTACGCGCGTCCGGGCCATGAGCATCCTTCGCAAGGCGAGCATCCGCACCAAGCTGTCCGCCGCGTTCGGCGTGGCGTGCATGCTGGTCGTCGCGGTCGGCCTTTTCGGGCTGTTCCAGCTGCACGCCGTGAACAGCGTCACGAAGGAAATCCGTGAAGGCTGGCTGCCGCGCATCGAGCTGCTCGGCAAGCTCAAGCGCCAGGTTGCCGAGCATCGCCTGCTCGCCAGCCGGCGCATGCAGACCACCAACTTCCACCACCTCGCGACGATCGCCGCCGGCATGCGCACGATCAGCGCGGACATGGACGCGGCGGAGCAAGCCTATCGGCGCGCCGCCACCACATCGACCGAGCGTGCGCTCTTCGCCGAGTTCATCGACCTCTGGTCCGATTACGAGGAGGCGCTCGCCAATCTGGTCCAGCGCGTCGAGCTCGGCGAGATCACGGCCGCACAGCAGGACTTCGACACGAGCTCGCTCGCCGCTTACGAGCAGGCCATCTCCAAGCTCGAGGCGCTCATCACCCATTCGCGCGAGCAGAGCGAGATGGCCGCCGCACGCGCCGAGAGCGTCTACGATCTCGCGCTCCGGCTCACGATCGCCGCCATCATGGTCGCGGCCATGTGCGCGTTCGGCGCCATCGTCTGGGCCTCGCGGCGCATCAGCCTGCCGATCCTGCGCGTGAGCGAGGCGATGCGCCGCCTTTCGGCCGGCGATCACTCGGTCGACGTCGCGCCCGACCGCACGCGCAGCGACGAGATCGGCGTGCTCGCCGCCGCCGCCACGGGTTATCGCGAAAGCCTGGTGCGCAGCCGCGAGCTCGCGCTCGCCGCCGAGCGCGAGCGTGAGCGTCTGCACGCCGCGATCAGCAACATGCCGATCGGCCTCGCCATGTTCGACGGCACGCGTCGCCTGATCGTCTGCAACGAGCGCTATGGCGAGATCTATGACCTGCCCGCGGCACTCACCGAGCCCGGCACGCCGGTGCAGCAGATCCTCAATCGCCGCGTGAACACCGGCAAGTACGAAGGCAACGATCCCGAAGGCTACATCGCCGACCTGCTCGACAACGTCATCGGCAAGGAGACGCACCTCAAGCTGGTGGAGCTCAATGACGGGCGCTCGGTGAGCATCATTCACCAGCCCATGGAGGGGGGCGGCTGGGTCTCGACCCACGAGGACGTGACCGAGCGGCGCCGCGCCGAGGAACGCATCCAGCACATGGCGCGCCACGATGCGCTCACCGACCTGCCGAACCGCGCCCTGTTCAAGGAGCGCGTCGAGGCGGCGCTCAAGCGCGTGCCGCGCGGCGAGTCGCTCGCGGTGCTGTGCCTCGATCTCGACCGCTTCAAGAACGTCAACGACACGCTCGGCCATCCGGCCGGCGACGCGCTGCTCAGGATGGTGGCGGCGCGCCTGACGGAGTGCGTGCGCGAGGGCGATACCATCGCGCGCTTTGGCGGCGATGAGTTCGCGATCGTCCAGATCGGCGGCGAGCAGCCGCAGGCCGCGACCATTCTGGGCCAGCGCGTGATCGATGCGCTGAGCGAGCCCTTCACCCTCGACGGGCAGCAGGTCGTGATCGGCTGCAGCGTCGGTATCGCTCTCGCGCCGGCCGACGGCGACGACGCGGACCAGCTCCTCAAGAACGGTGACATGGCGCTTTATCGCGTGAAGAGCGACGGCCGCGGCGCCTGCCGTTTCTTCGAGCCCGACATGGACGCGCGCATGCAGACGCGCCGCCTGCTCGAGCTCGATCTGCGCAAGGCGCTGCGCGACGGTGATTTCGAGCTGCACTACCAGCCCGTCGTGAACCTCGACGCCAACGAGGTGACGAGCTTCGAGGCGCTGCTGCGCTGGCGCCATGCCGAGCGCGGCATGATCTCTCCGGCCGATTTCATTCCGCTCGCCGAGGAGATCGGCCTGATCGTGCCGCTCGGCGAATGGGTGCTGCGCCAGGCCTGCCTCGACGCCGCGAGCTGGCCGGACAGCATCAAGGTCGCGGTCAACCTCTCGCCCGCGCAGTTCAAGAGCAAGCGGCTGCTCGAATCGGTCATCACGGCGCTCGCGATGTCGAAGCTGCCGGCGAACCGCCTCGAGCTCGAGATCACCGAAGGCGTGCTGCTCGACGATCACGATACGACGCTCGCGATTCTGCATCAGCTGCGCAGCTTCGGCGTGCGCATCGCGATGGACGATTTCGGTACCGGCTATTCGAGCCTGAGCTACCTGCGCAGCTTCCCGTTCGACAAGATCAAGATCGACTCCTCCTTCATCCGCAACATCTCGGACGAGGAGAGCTCGGTCGCCATCATTCGTGCCGTCACGGGCCTGAGCGCGAGCCTCGGCATGCTCACCACCGCGGAAGGCGTCGAGACCGAGGAGCAGCTTAACCGCGTGCGCGCCGAAGGCTGCACCGAGGTGCAGGGCTTCCTGTTCAGCGCGGCCCGCCCCTCCGGGGAGGTGGCCGCGCTCATCGCATCGCTCAAGAAGCGCGGCGAAGCGGCCGCTTAGCTCAAGCAGTCAGAATGGCGTCGGCGATCTTCTCGGCCACCATGATGGTCGGAATGTTCGTATTGGCGCGCGGCACCGTCGGCATCAGCGAGGCATCCCCGACGCGCAGGCCGCCCACACCGCGCACGCGCCCTGTCGTATCCACCACCGCATCCGGGTCATCGCCCATGCGGCACGTTCCGCACGGATGGAACACGCCCGCGACGTTCTCGCGCACATGCGCGGCCAGCGCGTCGCGATCCGCCACCAGCGCCGGAAGATCGACCGCCGGGCCGGTGAGCGTCGCGAGCAGTCGATCGCTGAAGCCCGGCAGCGCGTCGAGCGTACGCGCGACCAGCGTGGACTTGATCGCATTGGCCCTGGTGCGCCGGTTGAGCTGGCGGATGCGATCGTCGAAGCGTACCGGGAACGGCCGTCCCGCAAGATCCTTCACGTGCGGGCTCGCCAGGATCTCCACAACGCGCCGATAGCCATCCACGAGCCGCGCGAGATCGCGCTCGTCCGCCAGATAGTTGAACTCGACCAGCGGCTCCGCATCGGGATCGCGCGAGGTGAGCGTTACGTGCCCGCGCGACATCGGCTTCCAGAGCGTCGGCGCGAGGTTGGCGATCTGCGCACCGATCGCATTCCACGAGGACTTGCTCTGGATCGCGATCATCATGTCGTGCGGCGGGCAATCCGCGAGTCCTGATGAATAGCGGAAGCACACGGTCGGGAAGGTGCGCAGGCGCGCGGGCTGGCGCGCGTTCGGCCTGAGCCGCGCCGCCACGAAGAGCAGCGCATGGTTCGAGAGATTGGTGCCGACGCCCGGCATATCGGCGACCACCGTGATGCCGAGATCGCGCAGCGCCGCCGCCGGGCCGAGCCCCGCGCGCAGCATGATGGCCGGCGTGTGGATCGCGCCCGCGCAGAGGATGACCTCGCGCGCGCGAAACTCCTGCGTCGCGCTGTCGATGCGCGCCGTCACGCCGGTCACTTGCCGTCCTTCGAAGCGCAGCGCCGTCACGGTCACATTGCCCATGATCGTGAGATTGGGGCGCGCGCGCACCTGCGCATCGAGATAGCAGAGCGCGCTGGAGGCGCGCCGTGTGCGCGTGTTGCTCATCGGCACCGCGCCAAGCCCGTCGCGGAAGTCGCCGTTCATGTCGGCCACGAAGGGGATCTGCCGCTCCTCCGCGAAGCCCGCGATCGCGCGCGTGAGCGGCGGCCATTCTTCGCGCGCGACACGGCGCACCGGCATCGGGCCGTCGCTGCCGTGCATCTCGTTCGCGAAGTCCTGATCGCTTTCGAGCCGCCGGAAATAGGGCAGCACCGCGCGCCAGTTCCAGCCCTCGGCGCCGAGCGCCTCCCACTCGTCGTAATCCTCGGGCGTGCCGCGCAGCGCGATCATGCCCATCACGGATCCACCGCCGCCCATGATGCGGCCCTGGCTCAGCAGCATCGGCCGCGAGGTCGCGCGCGTGCGCCAATGGACCTTCAGCTCCGGCCAGAAATAGGCCGGGTTGTAGTAGGAGGTCGGATAGGTATCGAGCACGTCGGCGGGCTCGCGCCCCGGCACGAGATCCTGGCCCGCTTCGAGCAGCAGTACCGATCGGTTCGATTGCGCCGAGAGTCGGTTCGCAAGCACGCAGCCCGCGGCGCCGCCGCCCACGATGATGGTGTCGAACTCGATGGCCATGGGAGTGTGATCTGTTGCGGAGGGGACTTTGCTCAAACCAGCCGCACGGTCGCAACGATCCGCGCATGCCGCAACCGGCGCTGCCGCATGCGGGCTGCGCCGCACGCGCAGCCGTCAGCGCTAGGCCTTGTCGCCGTTCCGATTGGTAAAACGCGCATTGCCGAGTCCGGTGCCGATCGTGAGCACGCCCCAGCGTTTCACATCCTGCATGAACGGCACTTCGCTCAGGCCCTGCACCACCGCGTCGTTGTGCATCAGCACCGCGGTCTCGTGTTCGTCGAATTTCCGAAGGCCTTCGCAGATTCGTTGCGGAAGGTTGAAACGGCTGCTCTCCCAGTTGCCGGGCAGATTTTGCGCGCCCTTGGCGATGTCGCCGTCCTCCTCGATCGCGCCCGGACACGCGATGCCGACGAAGGGCGCGAGCGCGTGCCCCTCCTTGATGGCGCGCTTCGCGAGCTCGTCGAGCATCTCGATCAACTCATCGACGGCTTCCTCGCGCTTGGGGTTGTCATCCGCGTGGCGCCAGAGCTTGGATTTCCACACGCGTGCCTTGCTGAGATCGGACGCCTTCTTGACGTTCGGCTCCACCACGCCGACGCGAATATTGGTCCCTCCGATATCGACCGCGAGGATGCTGTCATGGGCCTTGAAGATCCAGGCCGGCGCCAGATGCACGGCGCCGATCAGGCCGGCCTCGTCCGGATGATGGCGGATCGGCACGAGGTCGACCTTGCTGCCGTCCGCCTTGAGCAAGATGTCGGCGCGCCCGATGGCGAGCTCGCCGATCCGGCTTTCCCGGAAGCCGCCGCCGATGACGATGCGCTCGGTCTTGTCCCAGGCCTTCAGCTTCAGGAAACGCTTGACCACTTTGGCCAGGGTCTGCGCGAACTCCTCGACCGCGCTCTGCACGACGCCGGCGGCCTCGTGGCCCCCGTTGACGAGCAGGTCGTCGAGCTTCTTCTTGCTGATGTCGTCGGTGTCCTCGTCTCCGAACGGATCGGCGCCGAGCTTGCGCAGCGGCTTCCGCCACTTGTCGAGGATCTCGTAGAAGGCACTGCGGCTCGCGCGGTCACCGACGAAGCCGTCCTCGTCCTTGATCTCGGCATTGTAGGTGTCGACCCGCACAGACGGGAGGACGCTCGCCCCGTGCTGCCCCAGGGCTGACGGCAATGTCTCGGTCGGCATGAAATGGGTTCCAGGAGGTTCCCGGCGTCAACGAACGGCACGCGCAAGGGTTCCTGGCGCCCGCTGGCCCCAGCGGCGGCCATCTGGCGCCCGATCTGGGCTGACACGCGCGAAAAAGGGCCAATTTCCTTGACTTGGCGCCTTCGGCCTCTATAGTCCGCGGCGCCCGGCGCGGCTTTTGTCCGCGCCGTGCTTATTTGCGCTTATGGCGCAAGAACTTAAACCAGGTCACGACTGTCAAGAAGCCGGCCCGGGGGATGCTCTCCCGAGAGCCGTGTTGACGAACACGAGAGAGAACAATGTTCGCAGTCATCAAGACCGGCGGTAAGCAATACCGGGTTGCCGCCGATGAACTACTGAAGGTCGACATGCTGGTCGGCCAGCCCGGAGAGATCGTCACGTTCGGCGAAGTGCTGGTCGTGGGCGGTGACAATCAGCTGCTCGGGACCCCGACGGTCGCGGGCGCCAGCGTCGCGGCCGAGGTGCTCGAGCATGGCCGCGGCCGGAAGGTGATCGCCTTCAAGAAGCGCCGGCGCAAGAACTCGCGCCGCAAGCGCGGCCACCGGCAGGACTTCACCCTCATGCGGATCACCGAGATCCTGACCGAGGGGAAGCAGCCGACCGTCAAGGCCCGCGGCAAGCCCGCGAAGAAGGCCGAGGCGCCGGCGGCCGAGGCTGGCGAAGCCAGCGAGGCTGCCCCGAAGAAGACGGCAGCGAAGAAGCCGGCGGCGAAGAAGCCCGCTGCCAAGAAGGCTTCCGCGAAGAAGGCAGCCTCGTCGGAAGACTGAGGCTGTCGAAGAAGGAAAAACATTGTGATGCCTCGCATGCCGAAAGGTGATGCGTGCGTCACGGAATCACGGTACACAGATAGAGACTAGGAGTTTCCCATGGCTCACAAGAAGGCAGGCGGATCTTCGCGCAACGGCCGTGACTCGGCCGGCCGTCGCCTCGGCGTGAAGCTGTTCGGCGGAGAGCAGGCTCTCGCCGGCAATATCCTCGTGCGCCAGCGTGGCACCAAGTGGCATCCCGGGCGAAATGTCGGGATTGGCAAGGACCACACGCTCTTCGCGCTCACCAACGGACAGGTTGTCTACCAGTCGAAAGCCAAAGGCCGCACCTACGTATCGGTTGTCCCGATGGCGACGGAGGCTGCGGCCGAATAGACGGCGGACCATAACGAGGTCTCGCCGGTTCCAGTCAAACCCGGCGGGCCCTTGTAACGGGCTTCTTGCGAGGGGGAGACGGGACACCGGCTCCCCCTCGTAGCATTTCAAGCGTCACCACCAACGGTGGCGCATCGCGCAAGGAGCCCGTGCCATGACTTTGCTGGAAGACACTTCGAGGGAATCGTTCCGCGAGGCCTGTATCCCCGTCCTCGAGACCACGCGGCTCGTTCTGCGCGCGCCGCATCTCGGGGACGCTAAAGCGGTGGCAGCGCTCGCCAACGATCGCCGCATCGCCGAGAACACGGCGCGCATTCCTCATCCGTATCGCCTCGCCGATGCCGAAAGCTTCATTCTCGGCAGCAATCATGCGATGGGCGAGACCACGTTTCTGATCACGCTGCCCGATGACACGGTTGTCGGCGCCTGCGGCTTCGGCCTGCTCGACGGCACCTCGCCCGAGATCGGCTACTGGCTCGGCGCCCCGTTCTGGGGCCGCGGCTATGCGACCGAAGCCGCCCGTGCCGTGATCGACTACGCCTTCACGGAGGCGGGCCACGACGTGCTGTGCGCCGGCGCGCGCGTGACCAATCCGGGCTCGCGCCGCGTCATCGAGAAATGCGGCTTCCAGTGGACCGGCGTCGGTCTCACGCGTATCCGCGCACTTGGCTCCTCCGTGCCGATCGACCGCTTCCGCCTGGAGCGCGGCATCTGGAACGCGCTCAAGAGCTGGGGCCCCGTGAGGCGCGTGGCGGCTTAGGGCGCAGCACACACTCCGATGGTCATCCCGGAAGCCGCGTAGCGGCTATCCGGGATCCATACTCCCGGTCTGTCCGCATCAAAACGACAGGGTTTATGGATCCCGGCCCTCGCTTTGCTCGGCCGGGATGACGGCGGAGGAGCTAGCGCCTTACCTACCCGAACACGTCCGCCACGATGCCCGCATACCAGTCGAGCGACTCCTGGTAGTTCTGCTTGCGGATGTCGGCCGCCTCGCCTTTCTGGCTGATGAAGGTGGTGGCCGCCTTGAGCTTGCCGTCGCCCGGCTCGTAGGTGCCGCCGACCTTCACGTCGTCGTCCTTCGCGATCAGGCTCCAGCAGGTGTTCGAATAGCGCGCCGGGAAGGTGCGCGCATTGGCGAGCTCGCCGCGAATGATCATCGCGGCGACCTTGGCCTGGCTGTTGGCCGAGAAGGCCGACTTCGGCATGTCGCCCGGAATGCAGGCGTCGCCGACCACGAAGACGTTCGTATCGTTCTTCGACTTCATGTTGGCGGGATCGATCGGGCACCAGCCCGTCTGATCCGTGAGCCCCGCGTCGCGCGCGATCTTGCCCGCCATTTGCGCCGGGATCACGTTGGCGAGCGCCGCCTTGTAGGTTTCGAGATCGGTCTTCACCTCGCCGGTCGAGGGATCGACGCCCTTGATGCCGCCGTGGATCTTCGGGTCCTGCCACTCGATCATGCCCGGATAGTGCTTCTCCCAGCCCTCCATGAAGAGCGCCTGCTTGGAGAAGTTCGGCTTGGGATCCACGATGATGATCTTCGACTTCGTATGGCCCTTGCTCTTGAGCACATGGGCGAACATCGAGATCCGCTCATAGGGGCCGGGCGGACAACGATACGGATTGGGCGGCGCCACCATCACGATCAGCTCGCCGTCCTTCAGCGCATTGAGGCGCGCGACCAGCAGCTGCGTCTGCGCGCCGGCCTTCCAGGCATGCGGCATCTTCTCGGCCGCGGCTTCCGAATAGCCCGGCACCGAGTCGAACTTCAGGTCGATGCCCGGCGCCACCACGAGCCGGTCGTAGGACAGCTTCTTGCCGCCCGACAGCGTCACCTCGCGCTTGTCGCGGTCGATGGCGGTCGCCATCTCGGGCGCGAGCGTGACGCCGGCCTTGGCGACCTTGTCGTAGGAGTGGGTGATCGAATTGAAGTCGCGGAAGCCGCCCACATAGAGGTTGGAGAAGAAGCAGGTCGTGAAGTTCTTCTGCGGCTCGACCAGTGTGACGTCGATCGCGCCCTGGGATTCCTTGGCGACATAATGCGCGACGGTGCCGCCGCCCGGACCGCCGCCCACAACGACGAGCTTCGGCTTTGCCTGTCCGAGCACGGCCGGCGAGAACAGCGGCGTCGACGCAAGGGAGAGCATCGAGGTGCCCGCGAGCGCAGTGAAACGACGGCGTGTGAGATCTGTCATGAGCCCCTCCGGGATGTCGTCCGCACTGTTATCCGGCGCCGGGTGATCGCCCTATCCGGTTCGAGCAACAATGCCGCGAGAGCCGATCGAAGCGCATCCCAACACCATTCTCAAGCGCGCGACTGACGCACCCATTCCGACACAAGCGCTGTCTCGTCGCATCGGCTTGGCGTGGTTCTTTTTCACCGTCGCCTCCGGCGCGCGGAGAAGGATCACACCGCTCCGCATTCCTCGGCTCGAAGCGCCGCCTTGCTGTTTCGCCGCGCGGGTCGGAGCCCATCGAGCGCGCGGACGATCTCCGCGAAGTCGCGCGGCATCGCGGCCGACGAGGACTGCGCGAGCCGCAGCTGCTTGTTCGGGCTGATGATCAAGGTCCAGGACGAGGTCCGACGATCGGGATCGCGCGGGTCGAGCATGCCGTAGAGCTGCGCCACGCTGCGGTCGCTGTCGGCGACGAGCGGAAAATCGATGCGCAGTGCGTGCCTAGCCTCCAGCTCCTTGAGCCATTCGCGGTGGCTTTCTGCGGTATCGACCGACAGACCGAGGAGCCGCGCGCCGCGCTGCCGGAGATCCGGCACGAGCCGCGCAGCGGCAGCGATCTCGGCCGTCGCGACGGCCGAGAAGTCTTTCGGATAGGCGAAGAAGACGACCCAGTCGCCGCGCGCAAAATTGTAAAGATTAAGCGGGCCCTGGGAGGAGCTCTGCCAGAAATTCGCGACCATATCGTTGAGCCGAAAGGCCATCCGCATGTCTCCGGGCTGCACGCGCGATACGTGCCGTGTCCAGAATCCGCATGTAGACCGCGCCCGTCCAATGCCGATTTGTTGTCGTGTGTCATGCAGCGCGGGCATATGATCGCTGAGGCTCGGTCGTCGGAATTGTGAGACGCCTCACACGGACTGGCGCCCGGAGCCTGTTAGCTGCCACTTGCGGATATCCGGATCACGCCGGGTATCTGTCGGCGAGCCGGCGGGGGCGCCATGGACCTGAAGCAGTTGAAGACCTTCGTGACGGTCGCGGAGCACGGCACCGTGTCACGCGCCGCAGCGGTGCTGCACGTGACCCAGCCGGCTCTGTCGCGCCAGATCCGCAGTCTCGAGGAGCAGCTCGGCTTCCCCCTGTTCGAGCGCGAAGGCCGGCGCCTCATCCTGTCGCCGCGCGGCGAGCAGCTGCTCGGCGACTGCCGCGGCATCCTGGCCTGCGTGCGTTCGCTCGGCGAACGCGCCCAGGCGCTGCGTCGCGGCGACTTGAAGGTGCTGAAGGTCGCGGCCTCGGCGCTGACGATCGAGGCCATCTTCCCGCGCTTCCTGCATCACTATGCGGAGCAGGTCCCGGACGTGCGCCTGGATCTGATCGAAGCCGACGCGGCCACGCATCTCACGATGCTGGAGCGCGGCGAGGCGCATCTTTCGATCAACGTGATCAACGGGATTCACATCGACGATCATCGCTTCGGCAGCCACGTCCTGCCGCCCTTCCGGCTTCTGGCCGCCCGCGCGCCGGACCACCCTTTCGGCTCGGAGGCGACGATCGACATCGCAAGCCTGGTTCGTCATCCGCTGCTGCTGCTGAACCAGAACTACGCGACCCGCAACGTCTTCGATGCAGCGTGCGGCCTCGCGGCCGTGCGGCCGCAAGTGATGTTCGAATCCAGCACCGCCAACGCGCTGCTGGCGCTGGCACGGCAAGGCCACGGCGTCGCCGTGATCCCGTCGATCATCGAGACCGATCCCGCGACGATCCGCACGTCTCCCGTGACCTATCGCGGCGAGTCGCTGCTGCTCACCCTCGCGGTCCTCTGGGACAAGCGCCGCACGCTCCCGCACTATGCCGAGAGCTTCGCCGAGCTGCTCACGGCATTTCTGCGCGAGGCGTTCACGGATACTCGGCCGGCGCAGAGGCCACACCTCGCGCCTGCTCGCGCAGGAAGATGAACAGCCCAGCCCCGACGATGATGCCGGCGCCGACCAGCATCAGCGGCTCCGGCACGTCGCCGAACACCAGATAGCCGAGCACCACGGCCCAGACGATCAGCGTGTATTGATACGGCACGACCACGCTCGCGGGCGCGAGCTTGAGCGAGCGGTTGACGCAGACATGCGCGGTCTGCGCCACCACGCCGAGCAGCGCCAGCAGCGCGATGTCACGCGGCGAAGGCGTCACCCATGCGAAGGGCGCCGTGACGAGACCGAAGATGAGCGCGCCGCTGGTGATGCCGGTGATCAGCACCGTATCCGAGGTGCCGCGCAGCGTGCGGGTCGTGATCATCAAGAGCGCGAAGAAGATGCTGCCCGCGAGCGCGATCAGCGCCGGCATGGTCAGCGTCGCGGCCGAGGGACGCAGACAGATGATCACGCCGAGGAAGCCGACCAGCACGGCGCTCCAGCGGCGCCAGCCGACATGCTCGCCGAGGAACAGCGCAGAAAGCGCGGTGACGTAGATCGGGCCCGCGAGATAGAAGGTCACGACGTCGGCGAGCGGCAGATAGGTGACGGCCCAGAAGAACATCACGCTCT
The DNA here is from genome assembly GCA_023404705.1 of Pseudomonadota bacterium. GTDB lineage: Bacteria > Pseudomonadota > Alphaproteobacteria > Rhizobiales > Xanthobacteraceae > FEB-22. The sequence continues at coordinate 13,517 of JAEYAU010000186.1, read as the reverse complement.
CGAGCGTCGCGAGCACGACGCGCAGCAGCTGCAGTCCCGGCCGCGGCGCCACCGCGAAGGAATTGCGCTCGCGCCAAATGAACGGCAGCAGCAGCAGCATGGCCGCGAGGCTGCGGATCAGCAGCATCTGCCCGACGCTATAGGTGCTCAGCATCCATTTCCCCAGCACGTCGTTGCAGGAGAACAGGAAGATGCCGAGCAGCATCAGGCCGATGCCGGCGAGCGTAGCGGAACGTCGGGAAGCGCCGGCGGCGAGCGGTGTCATGCGTCGATGCGGGGAGGAGAAGGTGTCGGTGGGGCCGGACCATAAGGCGCAGCCTGCCCGTCCAGCAAGCCGCCTTGCGGAGCCGGCCCGCATACCCGACATGCACGAGGGCCGAAGTTCACCCTGAATCGGCGATTTTCGGCCCCTGCCCTGGCCCAGGCGCCGGCTTTCCGTTAACTCAGCGGCACCATGCAGCGCGAACCGAACCCATGAAGTTCCTCGACGAAGCCAAGGTCTATGTGCGCTCCGGCGACGGCGGCAACGGCTGCGTGTCGTTCCGGCGCGAGAAGTTCATCGAGTTCGGTGGCCCCAATGGGGGCGACGGCGGGCGCGGCGGCGATGTGATCATCGAGGCCGTGGACGGGCTCAACACGCTCATCGACTACCGCTACCAGCAGCACTTCAAGGCCAAGAAGGGCGAGCACGGCAAGGGCTCGGACCGGCACGGCGCCGGCGGTGACGACGTGATGCTGAAGGTCCCGGTCGGCACCCAGATCTTCGACGAGGACCGCGAGACCCTGCTCGCGGATCTCACGCATGTCGGCCAGCGCATCGTGCTCGCCAAGGGCGGCAATGGCGGCTTCGGCAACACCCGCTTCAAATCCTCGACCAACCGCGCGCCGCGGCGCGCCAACCCGGGCGAGCCCGGCGAGGAGCGCTGGATCTGGCTGCGCCTCAAGCTGATCGCCGACGCGGGCCTCGTCGGCCTGCCGAATGCCGGCAAGTCGACCTTCCTCGCCGCTGTGAGCGCCGCCAAGCCGAAGATCGCCGACTATCCGTTCACGACGCTCAACCCGCAGCTCGGCGTCGTGCGCATCGATGCCTCCGAGTTCGTGCTCGCCGACATCCCGGGCCTGATCGAAGGCGCGCACGAGGGCGCCGGCCTCGGCGACCGCTTCCTCGGCCATATCGAGCGCTGCCGCGTGCTGCTGCATCTGGTGGACGGCACCTGCGAGCACGCCGGCAAGGCCTACAAGACCGTGCGCGGCGAGCTCGAAGCCTATGGACACGAGCTCGTCGACAAGCCCGAGATCGTCGCGCTCTCAAAGGCCGACGCCCTCACGGACGAACAACGCAAGGAGCAGCTCGCCCGCCTCAAGCGCGCCGCCAAGAAGACACCCCTCGTGCTCTCCTCGGCGAGCCGCCAAGGCGTGCAGGAGGCGCTGCGCGCGCTGCTCGACATAATCGAGGAGGCGAAATACGGCGCCAGCAAGCGCGCCGCGGTCGGAAAGTGGCAGCCCTGATCAGGCCGCCTTCGCGCGCTTCGACTTGCCTTCCAGCAGCGAGATCAGCTTGCGCGCATCCACGGGCGCAGCGCTCTTCTGGTCGTTGTCGAAATAGCAGTAGACCATGCGCTTCTCGCGCTGCCACTTGCGGATCAGCCGCGCCCATTCCTCGAGGGTCTCGTCCGGATAGTGGTCCTTGTAGCGTCCGCCCGGCCCATGGCCGCGCACATAGACGTGCCGCGCCGTGACGGTCCAGGGCGACGGCGCATCGTGATGATCCGAGATGCACAGCGCGACGCCATGCTTCTCCAAGATCTCCATGACCTCGTCCGTGTACCAAGTCGGGTGCCGGAACTCGAAGACGTAATCGTAGCGGTCCGAGAGCAGTCGCAGGAAGGACGTCAGCCGCTCCGGATTGGCCTGCATCTTCGGCGGCAGCTGGAACAGCACGGGGCCGACCTTCCGGCCGAGCGCGCGCAGCCGCGTGTTCATCAGGGCGATGCTGTTGCGCGACTTGTCGCTCAGCCGCTTCCAGTGGGTGATGAACTTCGACGCCTTCCAGGCGAAGACGAAGCCTTCCGGCGTCGTCTCACGCCACGCCCGTACGGCTTCGAGAGACGGGGTGCGGTAGAACGAGCCGTTGATCTCGGTGGTCGGAAACTGCTCGCCATACCAGCGCAGCCAGTCCTTTTTCGGCACGTCCTCGGGGTAGAACGGGCCACGCCACCCGTCATAGGTCCAGCCGGAGGTGCCGATGAAGACGTCTGCCATAGCGACTCGCAATGCGGATACCGCTTCTTGAACCGCTTTGCGCAGGGCTCGGTTCCCCGGGTGATTGCCAAGCCCCTCCGCATGTGATGGATAACCCGCTCCCGCGGGCCGCCGGGCCCGGCAGCGTAAATCGATCATGTCGCGCATCCCCACCATCGCCGAATTCCGCCGCATCGTCGTCAAGGTAGGCTCGTCTCTGCTGGTCGACGCCAAGGCCGGCGGCGTGAAGGAGGATTGGCTCGCCTCGCTCGCGGCAGACATCGCAGAGCTGCACCGCGATGCCCGCGACGTGCTGGTGGTCTCCTCGGGCGCGATCGCGCTCGGCCGCGCCATGCTGAAGCTGCCGCGCGGGCCGCTGCGGCTCGAGGACTCGCAGGCCGCTGCAGCGGTCGGCCAGATCGCGCTGGCCCGCACCTGGGCCGAGGCGCTCGGTCGCCACGGCATCTCGGCCGGCCAGGTGCTGGTGACGCTCGGCGACACCGAGGAGCGGCGGCGTTATCTCAATGCGCGCTCGACCATCGGCAAGCTCCTCGAATGGCGCGCCGTTCCGGTGATCAACGAGAACGACACGGTGGCGACCTCCGAGATCCGCTATGGCGATAACGATCGCCTCGCCGCGCGCGTCGCCACCATGGCGAGCGCCGATCTGCTGGTTTTGCTCTCCGATATCGACGGCCTCTACGATGCGCCGCCAGGCGAGAAGGCGGACGCGAAGCTGATCCCGCTGGTCGAGCGCATCACACCCGAGATCGAAGGCGTCGCGGGCGCAGCGGGCTCCGAGCTCTCGCGCGGCGGTATGCAGACCAAGATCGAAGCCGGCAAGATCGCGACCACGGGCGGCACGCACATGGTGATCGCCTCGGGCCGCGTCGCGCATCCGCTCGCGGCCGTTGCGAAGGGCGGCCGCTGTACCTGGTTTCTCACGCCGGCCAATCCGGTCACATCGCGCAAGCGATGGATCGCGGGCTCGCTCGAGCCGAGGGGCACGCTCACCATCGACGCCGGCGCCGTCACGGCGCTGCGCGGCGGGAAGAGCTTGCTGCCCGCGGGCGTGCGCCGCATCGATGGCGACTTCTCGCGCGGCGACGCCGTGATCTTGCGGGGTCCCGACGGCGCCGAGGTCGGCCGCGGTCTCGTCGCTTACGACGCCGTGGACGCCGACAAGATCAAAGGCCGCTCGTCGAACGACATCGCGAAGATTCTCGGCATCGAGGGGCGTGCCGAGATGATTCACCGCGACGATCTGGTGTTGGGACGCGAATAAGCGCGCGGACATCGCGCGCTCTGTGCAGCTTTCAAGGAAGCGATAAAGGTCAGGCCGCGCGAATTCCGGTCCGCACCGTGCCGAGTAGCGGGATTACGTCGAGCTGGCGGCCACCCTCGTCGTGGATCACGACCGACCAACCGCTCCAGTCCATCTCCTCGCGTGTCACGAGCTCGCGGCCGAACGTGATGGCCTCTGCGCGCGCTGCGGCCGGGCCGGACAGCTCGAGGCCGTCCGGATCCTTGATCGTCTTCTCACCGTCCGTGAAGTCGAGGAAGTAACGGGGCATTTCGGCTGCCTTCCAGTGCGGGAATGCATCGACGCAAATGCGCCTCTCGCACGCCACACGAGCTGATGCGTCCCGTGTGTCAGGCCGGATCGGATCACCATCCGACTCAGCGATGAGGCCATCCCCTAACGCACTGAGCCGACGGATGTTCCGATGCGTCAGCGGTTTTTTTGCAGCAACGCGGTTCGGTCGTACCGCTAGGCGGAGTCCTGCGTGGAAATCACCGGCACAGTGTCGACTTGCCGACCCTTCTCATCGACGATCGCGATGGACCACCCGCCCCAATCGCCTTCCTGATGCGCAATCAGCTCGCGCGCGAGGACAGCTGCTTCCTCACGTGCTGCGGCTTCGCCGGGAAGCTCCAGGCCTTCGGGATCCTCGACGACCTGCTTGCCGTCCGTGAGGTTCAGGAAGTAGCGCGGCACGATGGCTCTGCGTCCCCGGAAGTTGAAACGCCCCGGCCGGGGGGAGGGGCCGGGGCGCTGATTCTGGACTGTGCGCGGGGCTGCGACGCACCGTCCAACGACCACCAACGCGGAACCGATGGGGCGGTTCCTGACGCTGCGAGAATTTTTTGATGACCGCGATTTTACGTGCGCGGCCCGACTCCGAGGGTCGGCCAATGACCTAGTTCAGGCCAAAAACGTGCGGTGGGCAAGGATGTTAGGAAGGCATCTTAGCGCTTGCGGCCGTGCTGCGATCGGGCCCGGCCGCTCCGGCGCGCCGGCCGGCGCGTCTTGCCGACCATGAGATCCACCCGGGTTCCGTCCGGATAGATCAGGTAGCGCGCCACGATGCGCAGCACGCCGTCCTTGCCGTCTTCGCCTTCGACGACATAGCGCGTGCCCACGGGAAACCGACTCGGCAGGTCTGCGGGGGACATGGTTTTCTCCTCGGCCCTCATTCACCCACAGCCTCAATGCGTTCCCGTGACAAGTTTGCTCTACGGCAGGGCGTTTTCCTCGCAATCCACAGTCATCTTTCCGACAAATGCACGGGTTCAGGGCCGCGCGGCTTCGGCGCGCTCCTCGAACAGCCCGGCGAGGAGCCGGATCAGGGCATGCGGTCCCTCCCCGGACTCGCTGAGGAACGTCGCCAGGTCCATCTCGTCGGTCGCGAGGCTGTAGCCCGGCCCGCGGGTGTCGCCACGCTTCATCTCGTGCTCGACGAACAGGCGTTGGGTGTCCGTGTCGAGCACCAGGCGCCAGCGATCTTCGTCGGCGCCGTCGTTGCGCTGGTAGAGCGGCCGTCTGAACTGGGGCATGTCGACCTCCATGGATCGCCGTCAGACTAGCATGCCTGGTTCGCAGCACCGCCCCCGACGTGCTAGGAGAAGTGCACAAGGAACCAGCATGACGGCTCCGCTCAAATCGATCGACGGAACGGGCGACATTGTCGCGACCATGACTTTGCTCGGCAGCCGCGCCAAGGCCGCCGCGCGGACGATCGCGCTCACGCCGGCCGCGCAGAAGGATCGTGCGCTTGCCGCCATGGCACAGGCCGTGCGTGACGCCAGCGCCGGGATCCTGGCGGCCAATGCCGAGGACGTGGCCGAGGCCAAGGCAGGGGGCGCTACCGCCGCCTTCATCGATCGGCTTACGCTCGACGCCAAGCGCGTCGCCGCCATGGCAGACGGCATCGATGTGGTGCGCTCGCTCGCCGATCCGGTCGGCGCCGTGAGCGAAAGCTGGACGCGGCCGAACGGCATGACCATCGAGCGCGTGCGCGTGCCGCTCGGCGTCGTCGGCGTGATCTACGAGAGCCGCCCGAACGTGACTGCGGATGCCGGTGCACTCTGCCTCAAGGCCGGCAATGCCGTGATCCTGCGCGGCGGTTCCGAGAGCTTCCGCTCCACTCGCGCAATCCACGCGGCGCTCGCGCGCGGTCTCGCCGCGGCCGGCCTGCCCGAGGAGGCGATCTCGCTGGTGCCGACGCGCGACCGCACGGCAGTCGGCTTGATGCTGCAGGGCCTCGACGGTGCCATCGACGTGATCGTGCCGCGCGGCGGCAAGGGCTTGGTCGCGCGCGTGCAGAGCGAGGCGCGTGTGCCGGTCTTCGCCCATCTCGACGGCAACTGCCACGTCTACGTCGACGCCAAGGCGGATCTCGCCATGGCCAAGTCGATCGTGCTCAACGCCAAGCTCCGCCGCACCGGTGTCTGCGGCGCGGCCGAGACCCTGCTGGTGGATCGCGCCGCGGCGGCGACGCAGCTCGCCCCGCTGGTGACGGCGCTGCTCGAGGCCGGCTGCGAGGTGCGCGGCGATGCCGAGACGCAGAAGGTCGACGCGCGCGTGAAGCCTGCCAGCGAAGAAGACTGGGCGACCGAATATCTTGACGCCATCATCGCGGTCCGCGTCGTCGACGGCGTCGACGCCGCGATCGCGCATATCGAGCGCTACGGCTCGCACCACACCGACGCGATCGTCACGGCCGACCAGGGCGCGGCGGAACGCTTCCTCAGCGAGGTCGATTCCGCGATCGTGCTGCACAACGCCTCGACCCAGTTCGCCGATGGCGGCGAGTTCGGCTTCGGCGCCGAGATCGGCATCGCGACCGGACGCCTGCACGCGCGCGGCCCTGTCGGCGTCGAGCAGCTCACGACCTTCAAGTATCGCGTGCGCGGCAGCGGGCAGATCCGGCCTTGAACCACAGGCTTTGCTCGCGATGACGCCTGCGGGCGACCGCGTCGTGCTGCCGCCGCATGCGGCCGGCCTGAAGATCGGCCTGCTCGGCGGCTCCTTCAATCCCGCGCATGCGGCGCACCGCGCCGTCAGCCTCTATGCGATGAAGCGCCTCGGGCTGGACCGAGTCTGGTGGCTCGTCACGCCGGGCAATCCGCTCAAGGATACGCGCGAGCTGCCACCGCTCGAGGAACGCATTGCGGCGGCACGGGCGGTCGCGAACCATCCGCGCATCGACGTGACGGGCGTCGAGGCCGCGATCGGCACGCGCTACACGATTGATACCGTCACGTGGCTGTTACGGCGGTGTGGGAACGTGCACTTCGTGTGGCTGATCGGCGCCGACAATCTCGCGAGCTTTCACCGCTGGAAGGCTTGGCGCGCCATCGCGGCACGTCTGCCGATCGCGGTGGTCGATCGCGGCGGCACCGGGCTCGACGCGCTCGGCAGCCGCGCCGCCACGACGCTGGAGCGCTGGCGCCTCCCCGAGGCCGCCGCATCGACCCTTCCCGGCCGCCGGCCTCCCGCCTGGGTCTTCCTGCGTGGCCTCAAGCTGCCGCTCTCCTCCACGGCCTTGCGTGCCGAGGTCGCGAAAAAGGCGCGGAATACCGGAATCGGAGCACGAAGAGGTTGAATCCATTAAGGGACCGCTCATATGCTAGGTGCAGGCCCCGGACACGGGTCCGGGGTGATTCCAGAGGAAGGAAAGACCCCACTGTCCACATTGTCGTTTACTCGGGCGGCTCGTAAAGCTCCCGAACCGGTCTCCAAGGTGCGTCCCGACGCAGCGGAGACGCTTCGTCTTGTCCTCGCCTCTCTCGATGACGCGAAGGCCGAGGACACAGTCTCAATCGATCTCATCGGCAAATCCACGCTCGCCGACTCCATGGTTGTGACCTCCGGCAGGTCGCAGCGCCATGTGGCCGCGATCGCGGATCGCGTGCTCAAGGATCTGGACAAGGGCGGCGTGCCCAATCTCCGGGTCGAAGGCATGCGTCAGGCCGACTGGGTCCTGATCGATGCGGGCGACGTGATCGTGCACGTTTTCCGGCCGGAAGTTCGCACCTTCTACAACATCGAGAAGATGTGGGCTCCGGGCGCGGCGCGCCGCAGTAGCTGAGCGCATGGTCCGGCGGAACCGGTTCGCCGGACGAAGCATGCGCCCTCGCCCGTAAGCGGAACGCCGGCATGCGGCTGACCATCGCGGCCGTCGGCCGGTTGAAACGGGGACCCGAGCGCGACCTCGTCGCGCGCTACCACGAGCGCGCCCTCAAGGCGGGGCGTAGCGTCGGAATTCGCGCCGTTGATCTGGTCGAGATCAATGAGAGTCCCGCGCGCGATGCCGCGCGGCGCATGACCGAAGAATCCATCGCCATCGCCAGCGTGATCCCGGATGGCGCCACCGTCGTGGTGCTCGACGAGCGCGGCGAGAGCCTCAACAGCTCTTCCCTCACCGACGTGCTGCGCCGCTGGCGCGACAACGGCCGCGAGGCGGTCGTCTTCGTGATCGGCGGCCCCGATGGTATTGCGGGAAACCTGCGCGACCGCGCCGAGCTCCGCCTCGCCTTCGGTGGCGCGACCTGGCCGCACCAGCTCGTGCGCGTGATGCTGCTGGAGCAGATCTATCGCGCGGTCACGATTCTCTCCGGCCATCCCTATCACCGCGAATAGCGTATCTCCGCGCGAAGCCGGAACACGAAACATGCGCAAAGGCGTAGAGACCCTATCGCGGCTTCCCCCGATGGCGCGGCCGGTCCCGAATGGTTAATTCACGTTTAACGAACTCCGTGCCTAATCTCGGCTTCATGGCCCTGTTCCTCGACGCTTTGACGGACTGGCGCGGCCTGCGCGCCGCAGCCATCGGCGCCGCCATGCCGCTCTGGCTCGGAGCGGGGGCTTTTGCGCAGCAACCCGAGATACCGACCGCGACCGCGACGCCCGCCACGGCGCCGGCCGCCAAGGTCGAGCCGCGCAAGGAGCTCGAGTCGGTCTATATCGAGCACCAGCGCTCCATCGATACGGAAGCGAAGCTGCGCGCCGAGCTCGACGCGATCGGCGAGGATCGCCGCAAACTCAATCAGACCCTGATCGACACAGCGACGCGGCTACGCACGGTCGAAGGTCGCATCTCGGCAACCGAGACCCGGCTCGCGACGCTCGAAAGCAACGCGGAGTCGGTGCGCGGTTCGCTCGCGCGCCGCCGCGGTGCGATCGTCGAGGTGCTCGCCGCACTCCAGCGCATGGGGCGCCGCCCGCCGCCCGCGCTGATGGTGAGCCCCGAGGACGCCCTGCAGTCCGTGCGTACCGCGATCCTGCTCGGCGCTGTGCTCCCCGAGATGCGCAACGAGGCCGAGGCGCTCGCTGCCGACCTTGCCGAGCTCGTGAAGGTCCGCGACGAAATAGCTGCGGAACGGGACGGGCTTGGCCGCGATCTCGCCGCACTCTCGGACGAGAAGAACCGCATGACGCTGCTCGTTCAGGAGCGCCAGAAGCGACAAGCTGAGGCCGAGAAGGCTATCGCGGCCGAGCGCAGTCGGGCCGCCGGGCTGGCGCGTCAGGCGAACGATCTCAAGGATTTGATCGCCCGGATGGAGAGCCAGGTCGCGCCCGCGAGCCGCGCCGCGGCCGCTGCCCGGACCGAGAATCCGCGCCCCCGTCCGGAGGGCGAAAAGCCCGCCAATGGAACCAAGCTTGCAGCCCTGCACGATCCCGGCCGGCTGAGCCCCGCAATTGCATTCGCGTCAGCCAAAGGCGCCCTGCCGATGCCCGTGAACGGCATCAAGGTGCGGCAATTCGGCGATTCTGACGGTCTCGGGGGCAACGAGAAGGGCCTTTCCATCGCTTCACGGCCCGGCGCCCAGGTGACGGCGCCCTGCGACGGCTGGGTCGTCTACGCGGGCCCGTTCCGCAGTTACGGCCAACTCTTGATCCTCAATGCCGGCGGCGGATATCATGTGTTGTTGGCGGGGATGGAACGAATCTCGGTCGATCTGGGTCAATTCGTATTGACGGGTGAACCCGTAGCGATGATGGGAGGCGGGCCGCAGACGGCCGCCGCTGTCGCGACAGGCTCCAGCCAACCGATTCTGTACGTCGAGTTCCGCAAGGACGGTAGCCCCGTCGATCCGAGCCCATGGTGGGCCACATACGACAGCGAGAAGGTTCGCGGATAATGCGCAAGACTTCACTGGTTCTCCTCGGCGCGGCTGCCGGTACGGCACTGACGCTTTACGCGACCCAACCGCGAATGTTCCTCGGATCGACCGCGAAAGCGGCCGTCTCGGACACCTACCGACAGCTCAACCTGTTCGGTGACGTGTTCGAGCGGGTGCGCGCCGACTATGTGGAGAAGCCGGACGACGCCAAGCTGGTCGAGCACGCCATCAACGGCATGCTCAACGGGCTCGACCCGCACTCCAGCTACATGGACGGCAAGAGCTTCCGTGACATGCAGATCCAGACCCGCGGCGAGTTCGGCGGTCTCGGCATCGAGGTCACGATGGAGGACGGCCTCGTGAAGGTCGTGGCGCCGATCGATGACACGCCGGCCGCCAAGGCGGGCGTGATGGCGAACGACGTCATCACCCATCTCGACGACGAGCAGGTGCAGGGTCTGACCCTGAACCAGGCGGTCGAGAAGATGCGCGGCCCGGTGAACACCAAGATCCGCCTCAAGATCATGCGCAAGGGCCAGGACAAGCCCGTCGAGGTGACGATCACGCGCGACATCATCCGCGTGCGCTCGGTCCGCTCGCGCACCGAGGGCGACGATGTGGGCTACATCCGCATCACGCAGTTCAACGAGCAGACCACCGAAGGCGTGAAGAAGGCGATCACCGACATCCTGCAGAAGGTCAACAAGGACAAGCTGCGCGGCTACATCATCGACCTGCGCAACAATCCGGGCGGCCTGCTCGATCAGGCGATCTCGGTGTCCGATGCCTTCCTGGAGCGCGGCGAGATCGTCTCGACCCGCGGCCGCAATGCCGAGGAGACGCAGCGCTTCAACGCGCGCGCCGGCGACCTCACGGCCACCAAGCCGATCATCGTGCTGATCAATGGCGGCTCCGCCTCGGCGTCCGAGATCGTCGCGGGCGCGCTGCAGGATCACCGCCGCGCCACCGTCCTCGGCACCCGCTCCTTCGGCAAGGGCTCGGTCCAGACCATCATCCCGCTCGGCGCCGGCAATGGCGCGCTGCGGCTCACCACGGCGCGCTACTACACGCCGTCGGGCAAGTCGATCCAGGCCAAGGGCATCGTGCCGGACATCGAGGTCCTGCAGGACGTCCCCGAGGAGATGAAGGCGCGCGCCGAGTCCAAGGGCGAGTCCTCGCTGCGCGGCCACCTCAAGGCCGACGGCGACGAGCAGAAGGGCTCGCAGTCCTACATCCCGCCGGACCAGAAGGACGACAAGGCGCTGGCCTATGCGCTCGAGCTGCTGCGCGGCACGAAGCAGAACACGGCCTTCCCGCCGAGCCCGCGGGCCGCGGCCGCCCCGCAGTAAGCCGGGACGCGGATCCCCAGAGATTGCGCGGGGCGGCCCATTGGCCGCCCCGAAGCTTTTGGGGGCTCCGGGCGGATCCCGCCAATGCGCCCGTTATGGTCAACGATCGGTTAAGGGCTCGCTGCTAGCCTCGCCGGACGATGCACCACAGAGGCTTCCGTGGCGACCGATGATCTGGATGCGCCGCTCGCTCGGCGTGCGCCCAAGAAGAAGCGGGTGAAGGTGCCGATCAGGCACCTGGTCGCGCTGCTGTTGCTGCTTTGCGTCGGCGTCTTCGTCGGCTGGGCCGTGCTGGTGGACGACCCGTTCGGTGGCGAGCCGATGGTGATCGTCGCAGCCAATTCGCGCGCGTCCCTGCCGCCCAAGCCCGCCGACACACCGCCCGCGCCGGAAGCCGCCAAGCCCAATCCGAATCCGTCCGCGTCGCCGATGCCCGTCGAGACGCCGGCCGCGACGCCCGGCGACGGCAAGACCGTGACCATCATCGACGGCCTCACGGGCAAGCGCCAGGAGGTCAAGGTCAATCAGAACGAGCCGCGCGGCAACGCCAATGCGCCCGCCGCAACCAGCATCGATCAGAAGACGCTGGAGATGTCGCGCCACGGCACGATCCCGAAGATCAGTCCCGACGGGGCGCGCCCGTCCGAGATCTATGCGCATCCCGTGAAGTCTGACGCCAAGCCCAACGCCCCGCGCGTCGCGCTCATCGTGAGCGGCCTCGGCATCGGCGCCAACACGACGTCGGAAGCGCTCGCCAAGCTGCCCGGCCCCGTGACCTTCGCGTTCGCGCCCTACGGCACCGACCTGCAGCGCTGGGTCTCGCGCGCCCGCGGCGAGGGCCACGATGTGCTCCTGCAAGTGCCGATGGAGCCCTTCGACTATCCGGACAGCGACCCCGGCCCGCAGACGCTGCTGATCGGCCTCGACACCGAGCAGAACATCGACCGCCTGCACTGGTTCATGAGCCGCTTCCAGGGCTATGTCGGTCTCGTCAACTACATGGGCGCGCGCTTCACGGCGACCGAGGCCGCGATCACGCCGATCGTGCGCGAGGCCGCGCGGCGCGGACTGATCTATTTCGACGACGGCTCGTCGCCGCGCAGCCAGGCGAGCCAGATCGCAGGCGCCAACAACGTCGCCTTCGCGAAGGCTGACGTCGTTATCGACGCGGTGCCATCGCAAGCCGACATCGATCGCGCCCTCGCCCGCCTCGAGCAGCTCGCGCGCCAGCGCGGCTCGGCGGTCGGCATCGCGGGCGCGCTGCCGATCACCATCGATCGCATCTCGCAATGGACGAAGGCCGCCGAGCAGCGCGGCATCCTTCTGGTGCCCATCAGCGCGCTCGCCAACAAGCCGAAATCGTCGAGCTGACAAGCGCGACCCTCGCGGCGCGATCCGCAAGCCTGAATTGCCGGCCTGCCAGTTGATATGACGGGCGAAAGCGGGCATCACGGCCCGCATGACCAGGCACGAAGACCTGCCCTATCGCCCGTGCGTCGGCCTCATGGTGATCAACCGTGACGGCCTCGTCTTCGTCGGCCGCCGCATCGAAGGGCCCGAGCATGTGGACGCGACGCATTCCTGGCAGATGCCGCAAGGCGGCATCGACAAGGGCGAGGACCCGTGGCCGGCCGCGCTGCGTGAGCTGCACGAGGAGACCAATATCCGCTCGGTCGAGAAGCTCGCCGAGATCCCGCAGTGGCTCTCCTACGACCTGCCGCCCGTGATCGCGGGTCAGGCCTGGAAGGGCAAGTATCGCGGCCAGACGCAGAAGTGGTACGCGGTGCGCTTCACGGGCGACCCGTCGGAGATCGACATCGCGCACCCGGCCGGCGGCCACAAGCCCGAGTTCATGGACTGGCGCTGGGAGCAGGCGAGCAAGCTGTCCGAGCTCATCATCCCGTTCAAGCGCAAGGTCTATGAGGACGTGGTCGCGGCCTTCGCGCATCTGACGAAATGACGGAAGACGCGCGTCCCTATCGCCCGAATGTCGGCATCACCTTGTTCAATCGGCAAGGCCTGGTGCTGATCGCGCGCCGCCTGCGCGACGATGGTCCCGAGATCATATTGCCGGGCTGCGAATGGCAGATGCCGCAAGGCGGCATCGATGCGAACGAAGAGCCGCTGCCGGCCGCGCGGCGCGAGCTGTTCGAGGAGACCGGCGTCACCAGCGCGGACTACCTCGGCGAGACCGACTGGCTCACTTACGAGTTTCCGCCTTACGACGGCCCGCCGCATCGCTTGGCGAAATTTCGCGGCCAGCGGCAGAAGTGGTTCGCGCTGCGTTTTACGGGGCGGGACCACGAAATAGACGTGACAGGCGTCCGCAATGGCGAGGAGCCCGAGTTCGACGTCTGGCGCTGGGCGCCGCTGATGCGATTGCCCGAGCTGGTCGTGCCGTTCAAGCGCGCGATCTACGCGCGCGTGTGTGTGGCGTTCGCGAAATACGCCGGCTCCTAGGGTGCGCTAAGGCGCGCCGAGGCGCATCTCGGTGATGCACCGACGTCGATCGCGTCG
>JAEYAU010000147.1 GCA_023404705.1 Pseudomonadota bacterium | reverse complement strand
GCGCACGCGAGCTGAATCGTGAGCAACGCGTGCGCACGGCGCGATCAGACGCATTGCTAGCCCTCGGCACCTCGGCGCGCCTTAGCGCACCCTACCGCCGACCCTTCTTCTTCCTTTGCCGATACGGGCGCACCCAGTCGCCCGCCATGATGCTGCCGACCGGCTCGATCTTGTCGACGACCTCGGCGAGGCCGAAGTCGGCGATCTGGCGGCGTACGGCGGTGGCGTCCTTGTAGGCGCCGGGCAATTCCGAGAGGTCCGGGATGCCGCAATAGAAGCGCGCATCGATGCCTGCGGTCTGCTCGGCGAGGATCTCGGCCTCCGACTTGCCGGCGTTGCGACGCATGAATGCGGAGCGGCTGAGATTGCGGCCGGCGCCGTGCGGCGCGAAGCCGAGCCCGTTCGGCGCGTCGCGGCCGCGCGTGATCAGAATCGGCTGCGCCATGTTGAGCGGGATCAGGGTGAGGCCATTCGAGTCCGACGCGAAGTCCGACCACGCCGGCGTCGCGCCCTTGGCGTGATAGAAGAGCCCGTCGCTGCGGCGGAAGACGAAGTTGTGCTCGTTCCAGAAGCGCTCGCTCACGCGCAGGCCGAGATGCGCGGCGACGCGGTCGTGGATCGCGTAGTGATTGGCCTTGGTCCAGCCGCGGATCGTCTGCAGCGCGTCCCAATAGGCTTCGCCTTCGCGGGTGTCCGCAGGGATCCAGGCATTGTGCTTCGGCGTCTCGGGCGAAAGCTGCTGGCGGAAGCGCTCGGCCGTCGCCATGCCGGATTTGTAGAGCAGCGCGCCGGGCTTGCGCGAGCCGTGATGCGTCACGAGCGCGACCTCGCCGGTCGAGGCGACACGGCCGACATAGAAGAAGTGATTGCCGTCGCCCTGCGTGCCGAAATGCTCGATCGCGCTCGAGATGTCGTGCTTGAGATACGGGTTGGCATCGAAGCGCGCGAGCACCTCGTCGGACGGACGCATCTGCGCGCCGCGCGGACGGCCGCCCCCGCCGAAGTGGCTGAGCTTCATGCCGGCATCGAGCACCGCGGTCGGATCGGTGTCGCCCAGCATCGACACCGCCATGGAGCAGCAGATGTCCGCCGAGTGCATGCCGGGGTGGATCGCGTTCTCGGCCGCGATGATGCCGCCCACCGGAATGGTGCCCGGGGCGCTGCCGGCGGGGCAGGCGTCGGGCATCACGGCGCCGGCGCGCACGGTCGGCACGCGCATCAGGCTGCGCATGTGCTTCTCGACCGCCGCGATGTTCACGATCTCGTCGGGATGCTCGGCGTGGATGTTGAGATGATGCGCGAGGCTGTCGGCGTCGCGCATCGGGATCGTGGGGCCCGGCGCCATCTCGTCGACGAGATGGCGGATCTGTGCGACGTCCGCGCCGGCCTGACGCGCAGCTTCCGCGGTCGCGATCGCATGCGCGAACCAGCGGCCCGGCTTGTAGCCCCAGGCGATCAGCATATCGCCGGTGATCGGCGCCAGCGGCTCTTCGAACGACATTTCGGCTCCCTTCGGGGGCAATTCTCGCACCACCCGCATCCGCACGGCCCACAAGCGAAACGCGCAGACGGGCACGCGGACACAGGCGACGACGAATTTGTCGCAGACGTGCCGCATGCCGGTTCAACGGATTCGATGAGTCAACCGGGAGGGATGCGATGCATCTCGCGGTGCGCGCTGGCGTTCTCCGGCTTGTCTGCTGCGGCAGCCTTACGAGCCCGCGGCGATGCGGGAGATTATCCGCCGCTGACGCAGCCGGAACATGTGCTGCGCGCTAGCGCACCAAGCCCTTCACCCACTTGTCGACTGCGATCGGAAGCGCGTCGAGATAGGGGCCCATGAAGAAAGCTTCGCCGGTGCCGGGTCCGTAATAGCTGTCGTGCGTGTCGATGAGGGCGCGCACGGGCGTGATGCAGGTCGGCATCGAGTCGACGATCAGGTCGCCGAGGTCGAGATCCGGCTCCTGGCGCGTGAAGCGCGGATCGGCCGCCACCGCACGGGCGATGCACTCGGTCGCGGTGCGCAGCACCGGCTGCATGGCGATGTGCTTCTGCTGCGGAGTCTTGCCGATCGCGGCCGGTGTAGCGGGATCGAGCGGCGATCCGGTCGCGACGGCGACCATGAGCGACAGGCTGACGAGCGGTGCGATGATCACGCGATTCCCCCCAACGCAGCCGAAGTGTACCGCGCACCGGGTTCCACGCGCATACCGAGGATCGCGTAGGCGGCGCATGTGAGGCGTGACCTGTGTCACCGATGTCACATGCGGGTCATCCACAGGTACGCAGCGTCGCGACGGAACGGCTGGCGGCGGCGGGCGTTTTCCCTGCGAACGTTGCGTGAACACGAGGGAGTCCCATGCTGCGAAAGCCGTCCAATCCGAAGCAGGATCCGACGCCCGGCTCGAACACTGAAAAAGACCCGGACGATTGGGTGTCGGGCGACGAGCCGATGACGGGCGCGCAGGCGTCCTACCTGAAGACGCTATCCGAGGAGGCGCGCGATCCGCAGGCCTTCAGCGAGAACCTCACCAAGGCCGAAGCCTCGAAGCGCATCGACGGGCTGAAGGCGAAGATCGGCCTCTTGTCCGAGCCGCCGCACACGCAGTGACGCGAGACGTGACGCGTCACCAGGCGTACGCGCACTAACCGTGACGCGTCACCAAGCGTGGCGGAAGCCGGCTGAGATCTTCTTGTCGATCGAGCCGGTCGCGGTCTCGCTGACGCCGCTCGTCAGGGTGAAGCCGCCGTAGATCTTCTGCTCCGCGCTGAGCGAGCGCAGCCACTGGCCGTCGACGCTGTTGATCGCTGCGCCGGCCGAGATCGTGGTCTCGGTCGGCAGCACCTTCACCTTGACGGCCTGATCGGTGGTCCAGACCTGCGTCGCGTGCGCGGCCGGATCGGTGTGCGCCAACGCGTAGCCGTTCTGCGTCAGCCAATAGCCGTTCTGCAGCGTGAGCGCGAAGCTGCTGCCGAGCGGCAGCGAACGGCTCAGCGTCGTGCCGACCTTCGCCTCTTCCTTGAAAGTGTCGACGCGCGCCTCGAGCAATGCGCGCTCGAAAGGAATCGCACTCGGAAGCTGCGGCACCGTCATGCTGGCCCAGGCGGCGCCGGACTGGTCCTGCGGCGCATTCGGCACAATCGTTTGCGACTGCGGGGTCGATGCGCCCAGGCCCATGTCCACGCCGAACTTCGTCTCCCACGAGACCGGCAGCTGCGTTCCGACTCTGAGCTGCGTCGATCCGTCGATGTTGTCCTTGCGCTTGAGGACCTTGAGCGAGTCCGCGTGCGACGGCGTTGCGGCGAGCATCGCAGCGGCCACGATGCCGAGCGCAGCAGATCCGCAAAGCAGGTGTTTCGATCGCATGCGACTCCTCGCGAATGGCGATCGTCTCCGATCGTCTTGCGGGCGAGAGCGGCCACGTCCTTTGGTGGCCGAGGGAGATTAATGATTGGTTGCGGCCGCGAGGGCTGACTCAACGCAACATGCGGCGCGCAACAATGTGCGAGGGCGCGTGATAGCAGCACGCGTCGTCACAATGAATCCGAAGAAGGGCTGATGCACATCCGGCATCGTACGTAGCGCGCAACGTCATGCGCGGCTGTTGCGCGTGAAATAGGCGTGACGTGACGAAAATGTGAGCGCGGCGCAAACATGCGCAGCGATTGCCTGTGATGCAAACGCGCGCATCGCATCGCGCGCGAACTTATTCGCCGACGTGCGGGGAAACTCGGCTGGGAATCGCGTCATTTGGGCCTGCCATTTTTCCGCCGCTCGCTGCAACGGAACCCACCGCCTGCGCGTTGTGATAGCGGTCGAATTTGGAGAGCCCCACGATGCAACGCATTCTTCTTTCCAGTGTCGCGGTTCTCGCGTTGACGAGCGGCGCGATGGCGTTGGACCTCACAAAAGGGCCGTCGCCCATGACGGTCGCACAGGCACCTTCGGAAAACGCACCGCAAAATCAAAAGATGCCTGATTCTGAGAAGGCGGCGCGCAGCTTCACCGAGGAGGCGACCGGCCAGGTCCAAAGGACGACGGACGGGCGTGCAGCACTCGAGAACGGCGTGCTGCAGGGCGGTTCGCCCGATAGCGAGACCGCGCCCGCGAAATTCTCGGAGAAGAACGCCGAAGCGGATCGCGGCGCGATCATGGCGCGGCCGCTGCCACTCACCGACGAGCAGCGCCAGAAGATCTATGCCCGCGTGATGGAGAGCGGGCAGAAGGCGGAGACGAACGTGAAGGCCGAGCCTTCCACGATCCTGCCGAGCACGGTCGTGCTGCACGAGCTGCCGCAGGGTGTTGTCGACGAGGCGCCCGTGCTGCGCGGCTTCAAGTTCGTGAGGCTCGAAGATCGCGTGATCATCGTCTCGCCGCCCAACCGCGTGGTGGTCGGCGAGATCACGGGCGACAAGCAAGCGCCGCGCTGATGCAGGGAGGACACGCGACATGCTGATCCGCGCCGTGCTGATCTCCCTCGCGATGCTCGCCGGTGGCGCAAGTGGCGCGAGCGCACAGCAGCAGGCCCAGCCGCTTGCGCCCGAAGCCACGGCCCCGGCGCTGAAGCTCAGCGCTGCGCAGAAGCAGACAATCTTTCAGAGCCTGAGCTCGCGCAGCCAGAAGAACAATCCGGCCCCGCCCGGCTTCCGCGCCGCGGTCGGCATGCACGTGCCGGAAACGATCGAACTGATGCCGATGCCGGATACGCTCGCCGGCGTGATCCCGGAGGTGAAGGGCTACGAGATCGCCATGGTCGAGAAGCAGGTCGTGGTCGTCGACCCGAAGTCGAAGATCGTGGTCGCGGTGGTCACCCAGGAATGAGCATCGCGCGCCGTGCGGTCAGCGCGGCGCGCGATGTAATCCTCAAGAGCTCTGCTGAATTGTGGTCAGCCGCGCGTGTGACCGGACGCGCTCTTCCACTGCGCCATGCTCTCGGCGATCACCTTGGTCGAATTGGTGGTCGCCTGGCTGAGCTGCGCGTAATTCATGATCTCGCGCTGCACGCGCTCGCCTTCGTTCTGCAGATAGTTGCGCAGGCCCTGCAGCTCGGCGATCAGCTTGTCGATCTCCTGCACGGACGTGCCGGAAACCTTCTGGATCAGCGCATTGATGTTGTTGGCCGAGAGGTCGCCACCGGCCTCCGGCGCCAGCGGCTTGCGCGCCTGCGCGACGTCACGGCTGGGCGCTGGCGTCACGTCACGGCCCGGCGCCACGTCGCGGCGCACGAACTCGCGGATCTCGCCCTCGAACTCGGATCCGGAGGGCAGCTTCTCGTCCGGCCGTGAAGGCCTGATGGTCGTCATGTGGATTGTCCCCTTGCGCCAACTGTTCTTGCGCTGAATGCCGTTGGGTCAAACGTGCTGCGCGGCGCATCCGCGTGGCGCGACCTACGCACGAAATGGGGCGGCTTGACGACGAAGCTGCGGCGCTTCGGGTTGTTG
>JAEYAU010000121.1 GCA_023404705.1 Pseudomonadota bacterium | reverse complement strand
CTGCGGGACATGGTGCTCCTGCGGGGTGCTTGGGCGCACCCTCACGCACCTGAGCACCATCTCGCGTTGGGAGACAATCAAAGAAAAACCCCGGCGCGCGGGGGACGGCCGGGGTTGCAACACGCGGACCAACGGGGGTCGGGAAGAGGGGGGACGGTCGGCCCGCGTAGATACACAAAGAACCACGCAATGCCGCAAAGGTTCCGAGGAAAAATAAAGAAGGCGTCCGCTTGTCCTGATCGCGTTTCGCCGAACAGGCGCCTGCATCTTACGGCGTGCGGAGGACCGCGCTTGCGCTCAGGACTTGTTACCATCCCGCACCGACGCGGGGTCGCGCACGCGCGCGTCACCGTGAGCGCTGACGCGCTCCGCCAGGTTGATCCACGCTTCCGCCATCTCGAGAAGACGAAGACGCTCGACCGGATCCGTGGCCCTCTCGGCGCTTTCGGCACACGCCAGCGCCTTGGCCCGGAACTCTTCACGTGCACCCAAAAGCAAGACCCCGCGCTTGCTGCACTGCAACCCCCCATGCGCCCCGAACGCATGCGACGGCGATCCGTTCCGACCGTGAGATGATTTCCACGGATTGTTGCTTCGCTCTGCACCACGCAAGCGATCACACGACTCGTCGCAACCCCAAGCGTGCATCGCTCCATCGCCAATGCACTCCCATCGCTTCGCTCGTCAGCGCCGTGCATGCGCTGAGCTCTGCATGCGCAGTCGCTGTCGAGCACGTCGCATTCGATTCGACAGACGGCGAGCGTTCGTTGACCGACGCCGCGCATGGATGCCGTCCGAGCTTCGCCGGAACTCGGGATCCCGTGGGCGCCCCTAGCGCAAACGGCTGACGGGCGCAGTGTGAGCTGCTTCACGCCTGCTATCCGGGGAACTCCTATAGATTGAAGGGACGTTACGAGCGTTAGCGGACCGTTAACCTTGTAAGACCCTAATTGCATGCGAGCCGACCGCAGAGCACCGCACCACTGGAGACGCGCGTGACTGGCGGGGAGGGGCGACATGGCGACAGTGATCACATTCCCGACGGAGCGCTGCGAACGCAGCGTCAATGTGGAGCGGCGCGGCGGATCCGCGACCATCATCATCCTGCCGGTCATCCGCATCGAGCGCTACGAGGAGCCGGCACTCAAGCCCGAGCCGACCACGGCATCGGGCCGCAAGCGCCGCCGGCGCTCGCCGCGCTCGTGACCGCGAGCCTGACCCGGCCGCATTCGTTGCTGCTGCGGCTCGGCCAGGCTGCAGTGCTGATTTCGGCCGCTCTCTCCTGCGCGGCCTGGACCACCGGAGACTTCGGTCGTCCCCGTTCGCTCTTCGGCGAAGACCAGTTCTGGCCCCCGACCATTCTCGGCTTTCCGTTGACGCCGCCACCCGGCGCCCCCGTCTTCGCGATGGAGCCGACCGACGACGAGAAGGTGCTGCGCAAGCTCGCCTACAATCTCCTTGTCCCGCCCTATGAGGGCGAGCTCTGGCGCAAGCTGCCGATCGAAGTGACCTTCGGCTCGGTGCTCGAATACGATGGTCCGCCTTACGACTATCATGCCTATGCGGGCCGGCTGATGACGCTGCCCGTGCGCTCCACCGCCTCACGCTATTCGCGGCTGATGGACGACATCCGCAACGACATGCTGCGCATGGAGGAGTTCTTCGCCGTCGCGTATCGGGTCGGCGACATGGACCAGAAGCGCGAGCGCAGCCTCGCCTATATCAAGGAGCTGAGTCCGGCCGAGGTCGAGGCGGTGCATATCCGCATGGGCCAGAACGCGCGCATCATCGCGCGGGTGCGGTTCATCCTAGGGGTGCGCGCCGCCTCCTACCGTTTCGCGCTCGAACGGCTGGTGATCCTGGCGCCGTCGCCGGTGGCGGTCGATGCGGAGCGGCTGCTG
The DNA here is from genome assembly GCA_023404705.1 of Pseudomonadota bacterium. Taxonomy (GTDB): domain Bacteria; phylum Pseudomonadota; class Alphaproteobacteria; order Rhizobiales; family Xanthobacteraceae; genus FEB-22. Next base: position 35,277 of record JAEYAU010000121.1, on the reverse strand, counting down.
GTCACCTTCGAGGCCGCGGTCACGGCCGTGCAGGGCGCCGTCGCGGTCGGCGTGCCGCTGGTCACAAAATAATCCGATCGATCACTGCTGCGGCTGAGGCCGGCAGCGCGCCTGGACGAGGGCGCCGCGTGCCATCGGCATCAGACCGGGCTCCGGTCCGAGCGCGCGCAGCACGATCAGGCCCGTCACGGTCGGCGACTCGATGATCAGCCGGTCCGCGGACGTCACCTCCTCGTCGTCCGGCAGCGCCGCGCGCTGGCGCGCCGTCATCAGGTCGAGCTCGATGGTGCGCCGGCCCGCCGCGCGATCATTGATCGCGTAATAGGCGACGCCATGGCGCGTGTAGAAGGACACCGAAGTGTAGGCCGGGCTCACCGGCACCGTGAGCTTGACGGGAGCGGCACCGAGATCATAGCGGCACACCGCGACCGCGAAGGCCGGGTCCGTGAAAGGCAGCACCACGGAGTCCGGCGTCGGCGGCGGCAGCGCCACCACGCTGTTCACCGGCGTGATGCCGACGAGCCGCGCATAGGCATCCTGCGTGGCGGTGCGCGGCAGCAGCAGCACCGTGGACAGGTGCACGATGCCCCCGAGCAGCAGCCCTCCGAGCAGCCAGAGCAGCCAGCGGATCATGGACACCCCCGCTCGCTGATCGCCGGCATCGGCGCTTCGCGTTGGGTGCGCGTCGCGACGCCCACGGGCGTGTCGTAGAGGCGCAGCACCAGCACGTAGCGGTCGACGCCTCCGGTCGGCAGCCAGTTGCCGGGCCGCGCCCGCGGCGCGACCGTCATCTCGAAGCTGCCGCTCGCCTGCCGCGCCAGCTCCTGGCTGGTGAAGCCGTAGCGATCCGCGCCGTTCGGCACCGTGCGGCCATCGAGGTCATAGAGCGTGACCGTGAAGAAGCGGGCAGGGGGCGTGACGCCGCTCACTGTCACGACGCAGTTGCCCTTCAGCGGCTGCCCCTTGTCATCCGTGTAGGCGTAGAAGGCGACGCCGTCGCCGGTGCCGATCGGCAGCTGGCCGGTGCGCGCGATGTTCGCGCGCGCGTAAGGATCGATCTCGCTCGAGCCGGTCTTCGGCCGCGCCGTCCAGGCGCCGATCGTCACGTCGCCGAAGGCGACGCCGCGCGTCAGCGTGAACCACGTCATGCCGAGGCCGACAATGGCCGCGACTGCAAATGAGAACAATGATCCGAGGAGGAGCCGCATTCAGTCCGAACGAACCCGATGATCACCCGAGGCAGAAGCCGCGGCCCTATGTCAGTTTCGCGCGATCCCGGTGGTTGCGCGTGGTGCAGTGGGCGCCTCGGCGCGCGGCGCCGTGGCCGCCGTCGCGAGAGCGCGCGTCGCGTTCTCCATGGTGCGTTCGAGCCGCACCAGGACCTCGGCCGCGCGCTTGGTCAGCAGGGTCGGCCGGGCCTGGTTCGCATCGGGGCTGCTCGTTGCCACTTGCGCCACGGCCGGGGCCGGCGGCGTCGGCCCGGGCGCGACGCCCAGCAGCGGCTTGAGCTCGATGCCCTGATGCGCATAGGCCATGATCTGACGCCAGGTCATGGCCGGGAGTGAGCCGCCCGTCATGCGATTGGTCGGCGAATAGTCGTCATTCCCGAACCACACGCCGCCGACGTAATTGCCCGTGTAGCCCACGAACCAGGCGTCGCGGTACGCATTGGTGGTGCCGGTCTTGCCCGCAGCCTTCACGCCATCGAGGATCGCGCGCTTGCCGGTGCCTTCCTCGACACCCTTGTTCATCATCATGTTCATGTCCATCGCGACCTGCGGGCGCAGCACCTGCACGGGCTTCGGCCCGTCGCGGTCGAAGCGCCAGATGGTTTCGCCGGCGCCGGTGCGCACTTCGAGGATGGCGTGCGGCGTCACCGACTTGCCCATATTCGGGAAGGTCGCATAGGCGGCCGTGTGCTCGAGTGCCGTCACCTCGGCTGCGCCGATCGGCAGCGACGAAGAGTCCTGCAATGGGTGCTTCAGACCCATCCGCTGGGCCGTGGTGATGATCTTGACGCGTCCGGCCTTGGCGTTGCCGCCGCCGAGCTCGAGCGAGAGGATCACCGGGATCGTGTTGATCGATTTCACGATTGCGGTCGTGAGGGTGATCGAGCCCGAATGGGAGCGCGTATAGTTCTGCGGGCACCAGTTGCCGAGGCAGACCGGCCTGTCGACCAGGATCGAGGTCGGCTTGAAGCCGTTCGAGAGCGCGGTTGCGTAGACATAGGGCTTGAAGGAGGAGCCGGGCTGCCGCAACGCGTCCGTCGCGCGGTTGAACTGGCTCTGGCCATAGTCGCGGCCGCCGACCATGGCGCGCACCGCACCGTCGGTGTCCATGATGACGGCCGAGGCCTGCTTGGCGTGGTAGTCGTTCCCGTACTGACGCAGAATTGCCTCGACAGCGTTGTCGGCCGTGATCTGCAGCCCCGTGTCGAGGGCGGTGCGCACCGTGAAGACGCGCTCGTGCACCGACTTCGGGAAGGTCGCGACCAGCTTCTTGATCTCGTCGAAGGCCCAATCCAGATAGTAGTTCGGCTGCTTCTCGTCGCGCCGGTCGATTGCGACCGCGGGATTGCGCCGCGCGCCGAACACCTGGCCTTCGGTCATGAAGCCGGCTTCGATCAGGTTGTCGAGCACCACGTTGGCGCGAGCACGCGCCGCCGGCAGGTTGATGTGCGGGGCGAACTTGGTCGGCGCCTTGAACAGGCCGGCCAGCATCGCGGCCTCGGCGAGGTTCACGTCGCGCGCCGACTTGCCGAAATAGTATTGCGCGGCCGCGTCCACGCCGAAGGCGCCGCCGCCCATATAGGCGCGGTCGAGATAGAGCTTGAGGATCTCGTTCTTGGTGAGCCGCGTCTCGAGCCAGATCGCCAGGAAGGCTTCCTTCACCTTGCGCTCGATGGTGCGCTCGTTGGAGAGGAACAGGTTCTTGGCGAGCTGCTGCGAGATCGACGAGCCACCCTGCACGACGCCGCCGGCGCGCGCGTTCGCCGTCACGGCGCGCATGGTGCCCGCGATGTCGATGCCGAAATGCTCGTAGAAGCGGCGGTCCTCGGTCGCGAGCGCCGCCTTGATCAGGTGGTCCGGATATTCCTCGAGCGGGATCGAGTCGTTGTGCTTGATGCCGCGGCTGCCGACCTCGTTGCCGAAACGGTCGAGGAAGGTGACGGCGAGCTCGGACTTCTTCAGCCAGTCCTCGTCCGAGGTCTCGTTGAACGCGGGAATCGCGAGCGCCAGCATCAGCACCAGGCCGCCCGTGCCGAGGGTCGCGGCCTCCGAGAGGCCCTCGACGCCCAGCCGCTTCCACCCGCTGACGTGCCAGCGGTCCATGAAGGTCGAGAAGCGCTCGTAATACTCGCGCACCAGCGCGAGCGTGTTAAACACCGCCGAGTCGAGCCGTGCGTCGAGATCGAGCAGGATGCGGCGGACGGCCCGCGTCCAGTCGTGACTATTCGGGTCGCGCAAGGAGGTCTCCTGGTCGCACGGTGACCGCAACGGAAGATACGGCCGGCGGTCCCCCTGGATCGCGCCAGCCGGAGAATCTCTCTACTCCCTCCGGCGTCCGCGGCCAATGGTTGTCGGCCCTTAGGAGCGGCCGAAAAATGGCGGCGCCGGGGCGAAGCGTCGAGAAATGCAACGATATTCGCCGGATCGAGCGATCCGGTTCCGAACGGTGGTTAACCCTGACGCGGGAAACCGGCCAGGCGCGGCCCCACCGGCCGCGCCCTGACAGACGCGGCCGTCTTAGCGGCTCGACCAGCGCGTGTTCGAGGCGTACCAGGCGCCGAGCACGAAACCGATGCCGACCGCGAGGGTGAGGGCGGTGACCGGATTCCGGCTCAGCTGGTCGCCCAGCGCCTCGTCGAACGACACGGCGCGGCGGTGCACGTCCTGCATCATTCCGGCCGCACCCTGATAGGCGTCGCCCGCCATGTTGCGGGCGTCGCGATAGGTCTGGCCCGCCATGTCGGCCGCGCGCTCGTACGCATCCGACGCCGAGCCCGCAAAGCCGCGTGCGGCATCCGAGGTGCCGCGGCCGCTCTGCTGCGCCATCTCGTCGATAGCTTGGCCGCCGCGTCGCATCAGGTCCTGGTTCGAATTGGCCATGGGTAGTTCCTCCGGTGTCCTCGAAGAACCCGCCAGCCGCCGAAGAGTTCGCGGCATCGGAATTCGTCCTCGCGTCACCGTCCCGCGCGGGCTAGAAGCCGTCCTGGAGACCGAGATGGACGAGATTCCCTTTTGGCGGCGCAAGACGCTCGCCGAGATGACCGACGCCGAGTGGGAGTCACTCTGCGACGGTTGCGGTAAGTGCTGCCTCGTCAAGCTCGAGGACGAGGACTCGGGCGAGATCTATTTCACGGATGTCGGCTGCCGCCTGCTCGACGGCACCACATGCCGTTGTCACGACTACGCGGGTCGCACTGCCGCCGTCGACGATTGCGTGCGGCTGCGCCCCGAGAATGTCGGCGAGATCAACTGGCTGCCGCCGAGCTGTGCCTACCGGCTGCTCGCGGAAGGCCGCGATCTCTACTGGTGGCATCCGCTGGTCTCCGGCGATCCCGAAACCGTGCATGCGGCCGGCATCTCGGTGCGCAATCGCCTCAGCGCGAGCGAGGACGCGGTTCCGGAGGACGAACTTCAGGACCACGTCGTCACCTGGCCGCTGAAGTGGCCGAAGGTCGCCAAACGCAGTGCTCCGCCGGAGCAGAAAATTGCGCGGGCGGCGGCGCGCGGTCGTCGCTGAGTGCCATCAAAAAAATATCCCGCGACAATCGGCCACCCTGTCGCAACCAACGAGCCGTTCCCACGTTGTCTAGTCGAGCCGGGCGGGTTCCCCTCGACCCCCGTACCCCCCTGTCCGCCCGGCGATAGCCCCGGTCGGACATGCGCGAGTCCGGCCGGGGCGCCGTCTGTTCAAGAGCAAGAAATTTGGGGAGCGAACATGGACGCACGTCGCAGCACCAACGGGACGCCTGCCGGCGAAACCGTCATCTCCGAGAACAAGGCCCGCCAGGGCGTGACCGGGCACAATGTGCGCTACGTCCTCACCGGCGGCATTGTTGGTGTCGTGGTCCTCTTCGCGCTCGCGTACGCCTACTACTTCTAACCACCCACACATCTATGTGATTACGCGGATGCGCGCGGGCTTTCGCTCGCCCGCGGCATGCCTGCGTTGCGGCGCGGTGACTTGTCTTCACCCGCCACTCCCGCATCTTTGCCACATCGCCATCCGATCCCGCGGCCGTCCGCGCGGGGGGCCGCAGGAGAGTCCCATCCCGTGAATGTCCGAGAGCCGGCTCCGCCGCTCGATCATGCGGCTGTGCGCAGCATCGTCTTCGGCGTCATGCTGGCGATGTTCCTCTCGGCGCTCGACCAGACCATCATCGCGACGGCGCTTGCGACCATCGGCCGGTCCTTCGGGGACGTCGAGAACCTCTCCTGGATCGTCACGGCCTATCTTCTGACCTCCACGGTCGCCGTGCCGCTCTACGGCAAGCTCTCCGATATCCATGGCCGCCGGCCGATGCTCATGATCGGTATCGGCATCTTCGTCGCCGGCTCGATCGCCTGCGCGCTCGCGCCGACCATGCCGGCGCTGATCTTCGGCCGCGCTTTGCAGGGCCTGGGCGGCGGCGGCCTCATTTCGCTCGCCCAGACCATCATCGGGGATGCGGTCTCGCCGCGCGAGCGCGGCCGCTACCAGGGCTATATCGCGAGCGTGTTCGCGAGCTCGTCGATCGCCGGGCCAGTGCTCGGCGGCATCTTCGCCGAGCACCTGCACTGGACCATGATCTTCTGGATCAACCTTCCGCTCGGCCTGCTCGCGATCCTGATGAGCCTGCGCGCCTTGCGCGCCCTGCCTCGGCATGAGCGGCCGCACAAGCTCGACGTCATCGGCGCGCTCCTGATGATTTCGGCCGCGGTGACGCTGCTGCTCGCGCTCAACTGGGGCGGCACGCGCTATGCCTGGACCTCGCCGCAGCTGCTCGGGCTGCTCGCCGGCTCCGTGCTGCTCTGGCTGCTGTTCGGCTGGCGCCTCATGCGCGCGCCCGAGCCTTTCGTGCCCCTGACTATTCTGCGCAATCCCGTGATTGCGGTCGCGACCAGCACGGCCGCCTTCGCGTTCGGCACTATGATCGCGCTTTCGATCTATGCGCCGGTCTATTTCGAGGTCGTGCTCGGGCTGTCGGCCGCCGCCTCGGGCCTCACTCTGATCCCCTTCATGGGCGGCGTTGTGGTCGGCTCCACGCTCTCCGGCCAGCTGATGGCGCGCGTGCTGCGCTACAAGCGCATCGGTCTCGTCGGCATGCCGTTCGCGGTGCTGGCGCTGCTGCCAGTCGCGATCGCGCCGGGCGCACTATCGGTCACGGCGGTCGCAACGCTTCTCGCCATCGCGGGCACCGGCCTCGGCACCGTGCTGCCGATCACGACCATCTCGGTGCAGAACGCCGTGGCGCTGCACGAGCTCGGCACCGCGACCGCCGTGAACAATTTCGTCCGCTCCCTCGCCAGCGCGCTGCTGGTCGCGGTCTACGGCGCGATCCTCCTCGGCGGCGTCGCCAAGGGGCCGGGCGGTCTCACGCTCGAGGCGCTGCTCGCGACGGCGAGCCGCACCGGCACCGACCTTGCGCCGGTCTTCGGCTGGATCTTTGCCATGGCGGTGGTCTGCCTGACGATCTCGTTCATCCTGCTCATCATCATGGAAGAGCGCCCGCTGCGCAGCGCCACGCCGCGCGTCGAGGCGCCGCCGCTCGCCGCCGAATAGGCGTCAGCCGGGCAACCGCTCGGGTTCGCGCTCCTGCCGCGCTATCGTGCGCGCGACAATTTTTCCCGCGGGATCGAAGATCAGGCGCGCTCCGCGCTTGAAGGTGAGGTAGCTCCACAGCCAGGTGAGCGCGACCATCAGGCGATTGCGCAGCCCGATCAGGAAATAGATGTGGGCGACGCCCCAGAACACCCAGCCGATGAAGCCGGTCAGCCGCAGCGGCCCGAGGCGCACGATCGCGGCCTTGCGCCCGATGGTGGCGAGATCGCCGAGATGGCGGTAGCGGAAGGGCGGCGGAGCAGGGCGGCCGCTCACCCGTGCGGCGATCACCTGGGCGACGTATTGGCCCATCTGTTTCGCGGCTGGCGCGATGCCCGGCACAGGCGCACCCTGCGGATCCTTGACGGCCGCCGTGTCGCCGATGGCGAAGATCTCGGGATGGCCCGGCACCGTCAGGTCCGGCTCCACGACGATGCGCTTCGCCCGGTCGTGCCGTGCATCGAGCCATTCGGCGGCCGGTGAGGCGACCACGCCGGCTCCCCAGATGACGGTGCCGGCCGCAAGCCGCGTCTCGCCCAGCATGACGCCGTCCGCATCGCAGCGCGTCACCATGGTGGCCACGCGCACCTCGACGCCCATACGGGTGAGCGCCCGGTGCGCATAGGCGGCCAGCGTCTCCGGAAAGGTCGGCAGGATGCGCGGCCCGGCCTCCACCAGGATGATGCGCGCCTGCGCGGGATCGATCGCGCGGAAGTCCATGCGCAGCGTCTGCCGCGCCACCTCGGCGATCGCGCCCGCCATCTCGACCCCGGTTGGCCCGCCGCCGACGATGACGAAGGTGAGCAGGCGGCATCGCTCGGCGTCGTCCTCGACGATCTCTGCGCGCTCGAAGGCCTGGAGGATGCGCGTGCGGATCGCGGTCGCGTCCTCGATCCGCTTGAGGCCGGGCGCATAGGCCTCCCATTCGGGATGACCGAAATAGGAGTGCGTCGCGCCGGTCGCGAGCACGAGCATGTCGTAGGGCATCTCGATGGAGGCCGTCTGCACGTAGCGCCGCACCGGGTCGATGCCCGTCACCGTGGCCATCAGGACCCGCGCATTCTTGCGCCGGCGCAGGATCGCGCGGACCGGCCAGGCGATGTCGGGCGCCGAGAGCGCCGCCGTGGCGACCTGATAGAGCAGGGGCTGGAAGCAGTGATGGTTCTCGCGGTCGATCACCGTGATATCGACCGGCGCGCGGGAAAGGCCGGATACGGCCGCGAGTCCGCCGAAGCCGGCGCCGACAATGACCACCCGGGGCCGCGTCGGGATTGGCACCTGGACCATGCGGTCAGCCTGTCACTCCGAGCCCGGGTCAGCAACCCGGGCGCCCCGCGTTCAGGGCGCAACAGGGCTGCCGAGCTTGCGGGCCGTCTCGACGAGCCAGGCGCGGTAGAGCGAGAGCGGCGTGACGCCCGTGAGCCCGCCGCAGCCCGCGCTCGCATTCGGTCCGGTGGACCAGCTCACCACGCCGATGATGCTGCGGCCGCCGTCGAACACCGGCGCGCCCGAGTCGCCCGTGCAGGCGCCGAGGCCGGGCCGCTCGCCCTGGGTCGCCGCATCGACGAGCCGGAGCTGCAGGTTGCCCGGCTTGCCGGTGGCGACCAGCGTCGCCGTCCGGATCGTGCCGCCGCTGCGGCCGTCGCCGCGCACCGTGACGCCATAGCCGACGACCGTAAAGCTGTCGCCGACCGCTACCCGGCTGGCGAGGGTTCCGAGGGCCGCCGGCGCGAAGCGCCCGGCGAGCGGCGCGGCCAGCTTGAGCAGAGCCACGTCGGCGGTCGCCCGGTGCGCCAGCATGGTGTTGAGGTCGAACTGCGGGTGGCGCGTGACGCTCGCCACGTCGTGCAGCTTGGGCTGCCGCGCGGCATCGAACTCGACGATCTTGTAGTCCGCCCCGGGCAGCACGCAGTGCGCGGCCGTGAGCACCAGGTCGCGCGCGACCAGGGCGCCCGTGCAGGAGTTGCCGCGCGAGCCGATGATCAGCATGATCGAGCGCGCAATCTCCTCGGGCGCAGCCGGCGCGCCGCCCACCATGGCGCTGGCGGGACCTAGGAGGAGAGGGAGGACGAGGAGGCAGGCGGCGAGGCGAGGGAGCATGCGGCGCATCAGCCCGCTCGCGCTGGGGAAGTCAACCGCATCGGCTCGTTGATCAGGATCTGATGCACTTCAAGTGCGCTTGAGCATGTGCGGGCAAGCGATTCAAAAGACTCGAAAATCCCCCCTTGTTGAATCTGAATCGGAAGCGCAGCTGGCGCCGGCAGGTGCCCGGCGCTTCGAGCGAATGCTTTCGCTCTTTCCGACCGCGCGTGCGTCCTTCTATATGGCGGCTCGCTGGGAGGTCCCTGATGGACGTGCGTGACGCGATCGCGAGCCGCTACTCGTGCCGGGCCTTTCGCCCGGACCCCGTGCCGCTCGCCACGGTGCGCGAGATCCTCGAGCGCGCGACGCGCGCACCCTCCGGCGGCAATCTCCAGCCCTGGCTTGTGCATGCGGTCGCGGGCGAGCGGCTCGAGGCTCTGAAGGCCTCGATCCGCGCCCGGCCCGAGCTGCTCCCGCGCGGCGAGGGCGCCGAGTACGACATCTATCCGAAGGACCTGAAGGAGCCCTACCGCACGCGCCGCTTCCAGGTCGGCGAACTGCTCTATCGCTCGCTCGGCGTGCCCCGCGAGGATCGCCCCGGGCGCATCCGCCAATACGCGCGCAACTTCGAATTCTTCGGCGCGCCGGTGGGCCTGTTCTTCTCCATCGACCGGACGATGGGCCCGCCGCAATGGTCCGACCTCGGCGGCTATATCCAGTCCGTGATGGCCCTCGCCCGCGGCTACGGCCTGCACACCTGCGGGCAGGAAGCCTGGACCCATTGGCACAAGACGCTCGGTCAGTTCCTGAGCCTGCCGCCCGAGTACATGCTCTTCTGCGGCATGGCGCTCGGCTATGCGGACGAGGACGCGCCGATCAACCAGTGGCGCGCGCCGCGGGAGCCGCTCGACGCCTTCGCCCGGTTCGACGGATTCACGGCCTGACGGTCACCCTCGATTGACGTGCGCCGCGACGCAGAGCCAGCGGCCGCGCTGCTTCGCCCAGATGTCCGTGTAGCGCCCGGCACCCGGCGAGCCGTCCGGCTTCGTGTAGGTCGTGCGCGCATGGATGATGGCGAAACCGTCCAGGATGCGGATGCGTACGTCCTCGATGTCCAGGTTCTGGATCTGGATCGGCCGCGCGATCTGCTTGAGGAAGCCGGCGCGGTCGACCAGCGACCCGTCCGGATTGGTGTTGAGAAAATCCTCCGTCAGGTGCTCGTCGAACCAGCCGGTGTCGGAGGTCGCGACGGAGCGGATATAGCCGCGGTTGAGCTCCTCGAGGATCTCGAGATCGCTGGCACTCACCTGGAGGGCGGGGCTGGACATCGGCTGCTCCCTGGATCGAGAGCCGGCATGATAACGCAGCCGTACTGTCCGCGGGACGCCTTTGCGGCCCTCGCCGGCGACTGCTGCCAGATTTTGGTCGGCCAGTTGGCGGCCCCAGATTCGGCTTTCCACCGCAATTGGGAGCGGGGAGGATGCCCTCCATCGGGGGAACGTCATGGCACTGACCTTCGCGATCGGCGACGTGCACGGCTGCATCGACAAGCTCGACGCGCTGATCGCGCGCTGCGCGGAGTTCGCGCAGGGCCGCGGGGCTCGCTTCGTGATGCTCGGCGACTATGTGGACCGCGGCCCGGACACCCGGGCCGTGGTGCAGCGCCTCATGGACTTCGACGCGATCTGCCTCAAGGGTAACCACGAGGACATGCTGATCGAGGCCCTCGACCGCGGCGGCCGCGCCGAGCTGCAATGGCTCGCGAATGGCGCCGGTCCGGCGCTCGCCAGCTATGGCGCGCAAACCGTGCACGACATTCCCTCGGACCACATCGAGTGGATCCGCGCGCTGCGGCTGTTCCACGACGACGGGCGGCGCTTCTTCGTCCACGCCGGCATCGACTTCAGCCTGCCGCTCGACCGGCAGGATCCCCAGACCATGCTGTGGACGCGCGGTGGGGCCGAGGAGCCGGACCCCGGCCGGCTGATCGTCCACGGCCATACCCCGCAGACCAGCGGACTGCCGCTCCGGACACCCCACCGGCTCAATCTCGACACCGCGGCCGTCATCGGAGGGCCATTGACGGCGGCCGCATTCGCCGACGACCGCACGCCTCCGCTTGCCTTCATCACGCATGAGGGCCGCATCACGAAGCTGGCACCCGGCTGACCTCGTCCCTTCCCGGATTGCCGGGCGCGGCGAAACCGTGGTCACTGGACGGCCATTTCCCTCGCGCTGATTCGGTGCCATGCCCGCCTACCTGGAGACGCTCAATCCGGAGCAACGCGCCGCCGTCGAATACGGCGTCGGCGCGGGAGAGGGCGACGGCGCCGTAGGCGTCGGAGCCCCGCATGGGCCTCTGCTGGTCATTGCGGGTGCCGGCTCGGGCAAGACCAACACGCTGGCGCACCGCGTTGCGCATCTGATCGTCCACGGCGCCGATCCGAACCGGATCCTGCTGATGACCTTCTCGCGCCGCGCGGCCGACGAGATGACGCGCCGGGTCGAGCGGATCGTCACCGCGGCGCTCGCGACCCGCGCGCGCCTCTCCTGGTCCGGCACCTTCCACAGCATCGGCGCGCGCCTGCTGCGCCACCACGCCGCCGAGATCGGGCTCAGCCCGTCCTTCACGATCCACGACCGCGAGGACGCGGCCGATCTGATGAACCTGGTCCGCCACGAGCTGGGGCTATCCAAGACCGAGACGCGGTTTCCCACCAAGAATACTTGCCTCTCGATCTATTCCCGCGCCGTGAATGCCCGCGCGCCGCTCGAGACCGTGCTCGCCACCGTGTTTCCCTGGTGCGCCGCCTGGGAGAAGGAGCTGCGCACCCTGTTCGCCGCCTATGTGGACGCCAAGCAGCAGCAGAACGTGCTCGATTACGACGACCTGCTGCTCTACTGGGCGCACATGGCGGCCGAGCCGGCGCTCTCCGCCGAGCTCGCCGCGCGCTTCGACCACGTGCTGGTCGACGAGTATCAGGACACGAACGCGCTGCAGGCCGAGATCCTGCTCGGCCTCAAGCCGGATGGCCGCGGCCTCACGGTGGTCGGCGACGACGCCCAGTCCATTTACGCCTTCCGCGCCGCCACCGTGCGCAACATCCTCGACTTTCCGCGTCACTTCAGCCCGCCCGCCCGCCTGGTGACGCTCGAGCGCAACTACCGCTCGACGCAGCCCATCCTCGCGGCCTCCAACGCCGTGATCGGCTTCGCGGCCGAACGCTTCACCAAGAATCTCTGGAGCGACCGCGCCGCCTCCGAGCGTCCGGCGCTCGTCACCGTGCGCGACGAGCTCGACCAGGCGCGCTATGTGGTCACGCGCATCCTGGAGAACCGCGAGCAGGGGATGACACTCAAATCCCAGGCCGTGTTGTTCCGCGCCTCGCACCACAGCGACGCGCTCGAAGTCGAGCTCACGCGCCGCAACATCCCGTTCCTGAAGTTTGGCGGGCTCAAGTTCCTCGAAGCCGCGCACGTGAAGGACGTGCTCGCCTGCCTGCGCCTCGCCGAGAACCCGCGCGACCGCGTCGCCGGCTTCCGCGTGCTGCAGCTTCTGCCCGGCATCGGCCCGGCCACCGCGAGCCGGGTGCTCGACGCCCTGCAGGTGGCGGATCCGCATCGCGTGCTCGCCGAGCTGCCGCCGCCGCGCGGCACCGACGCGGACTGGCGTCCCTTCACCGAGCTGTTAGAGGCGCTCGGCCGCGATGCCTATGGCTGGCCCGGCGAGCTGGGCGAGGTGCGCGCCTGGTACGAGCCGCACCTGCGGCGCATCCACGAGGACGCCGAGCTCCGCCGCGCCGATCTCGTCCAGCTGGAGCAGATCGCGCATGGCACGCCCTCGCGCGAGCGCTTCCTCACCGATCTCACCCTCGATCCGCCCGATGCCACCAGCGACGAGGCCGGTGCGCCGCTGCTCGACGAGGACTATCTGATCCTCTCGACCATCCACTCGGCGAAGGGCCAGGAGTGGAAGGCCGTCTACCTGCTCAACGCGGTCGATGGCTGCATCCCCTCCGATCTTTCGACCGGCACCACGGCCGAGCTCGAGGAGGAGCGGCGGCTCCTTTACGTTGCGATGACCCGCGCCAAGGACCAGCTCACCCTCGTGGTGCCGCAGCGCTTCTACACGCACCAGCAGACCCGCAACGGCGACCGGCATCTCTATGCCTCGCGCACGCGCTTCATCCCGTCCTCGATCCTGGCGCAGTTCGACAGCCGCACCTGGCCGGTGGCTTCGCCGCAGAAGTCCGCCCAGCAGGGCACGCCGCGCGTCGACATCGGCGCGAAGATGCGCGGCATGTGGCGCTGACGTCGCGTCACGCGCCGCGACTTTCTTGGGTCCTTGACCATTATCAAGGCGCGTTTCCCGCGCCGGACAATGCTCAGCCCCTCGCGGTGACGACCGTCAGGGAGGTGAAGCCATATGAATGCGCCGACGCGCACATCCGCATGGGACCGGCAGAACGCGCCGGGTCCGGGCGGGGCCCCCGATACGCAGGGCGAATTCTTCCAGCGCGACCGGGCGATGCATCCGCCCGCCTATGCGCCGATCTACAAGACCTCGGTGCTGCGCTCACCGCGCAATGCGCTGCTGGCGCTGCACGGCTCGCTGTCCGAGATCACCGGGCCGGTCTTCGGCCACAACGACATCGGACCGCTCGATAACGACCTGATCCGCAACTATGCCAAGGACGGCGACCCGATCGGCGAGCGCATCCTGGTGCACGGCCGCGTGCTCGACGAGTCGGGCCGGCCGGTGCCGAACACGCTGGTCGAGTTCTGGCAGGCCAACGCGGCCGGCCGCTATCGGCACAAGAAGGACACGTATCTCGCGCCGATCGATCCCAACTTCGGCGGCTGCGGCCGCACGATCACGGACGAGGCCGGGTACTACTATTTCCGCACCGTGAAGCCCGGTCCCTATCCGTGGCGCAACTACGTCAATTCCTGGCGTCCCGCGCACATCCACTTCTCGATCTTCGGCTCGGGCTTCGCGCAGCGCCTGATCACGCAGATGTATTTCGAGGGCGATCCGCTCATCAAGGTGTGCCCGATCGTGCACACGGTCCCGGACGAGGCCGCCATCGAGCGCCTGGTCGCTCCCCTTGACGTGAACGCGGCCGTGCCGGGCGACATGCTGGCCTACCGCTTCGACATCGTGCTGCGCGGCCGCCGCTCGACCTTGTTCGAGAACCGACTGGAGGGGAACTGAGCATGACCGAGCTCGGCTATCTCAAGGAGACCGCCTCGCAGACCGCCGGCCCCTACGTGCATATCGGGCTCATCCCGAACATGGCGGGCTTCGACATCTTCGAGAACAATTTCGGCAATGTCCTCGTCGGTCCGAACACCCGGGGTGAGCGCATCACCATCGAGGGCCGCGTCTTCGACGGCACCGGCACGCCGCTGCGCGACGTGCTGCTGGAGATCTGGCAGGCCAATGCGGAGGGCAAGTACAACCACCCTGCCGACCGCCAGGCCAAGGCGCTCGACGACGACTTCCGCGGCTGGGGCCGCGCCGGCTCCGACTTCGCGACAGGGCTTTATCGGTTCGAGACCATCAAGCCCGGCCCGGTGGCGGGCCGCAGTCGCAGCATGATGGCGCCGCACATCAATGTCTGGATCGTCGCGCGCGGCATCAATATCGGCCTCAACACGCGCATGTACTTCTCGGACGAGGAAGCCGCCAACGCGGCCGATCCGGTGCTGAACCTGATCGAGCAGGAGAGCCGCCGCCCGACCCTGATCGCGCAGCGTCAGCTGCGCGACGGCAAGCCCGTCTACGTCTTCGACATCAACCTGCAGGGGCCAAACGAGACTGTCTTTTTCGACATCTGAACAAGCGCCGCGTGCACGCGCGGCGTTCATTCGTTCCCGCGCTCGCCCGGCAATCCCGGCCGAGCCGCGGTTGATGCAGTCGACGCGCTGCGGCTATGCGCCCGGCGCGCTGGACGGCATTTGTCAGGAGCGCGAGATTTTGTCCCGCCGGTGACATGGCAATGGCGCCATGCCGCCACAGAGGGGTGGGGGAATCTCATGCACGCTCCGACCGAGGCACAATCCCGGAAGGCCGTGACGGCCGCCGTGATCGGCAATGTGCTCGAGTGGTACGACTTCGCGGTCTACGGTTACGTCGCGACGATTATCTCCAAACAGTTCTTCGCGCCTGGCGACGAGGTCGCGGCGCTGCTCGCGACCTTCGCGACCTTCGGCCTCGGCTTTCTGGCGCGGCCGCTCGGCGGCATCATCATCGGCTGGATCGGAGACACCAAGGGCCGCAAGACCGCGCTGATCCTCACCATCATGCTGATGGCGATCGGCACCGTGATGATCGGCCTCATTCCCTCCTATGCCACCATCGGCGTGCTCGCGCCGCTGCTGCTCTTGGTCGCGCGCCTGATGCAGGGCTTCTCGGCCGGCGGCGAGTGGGGCGGCTCCACCGCCTTCATCGTCGAGTGGGCACCCGAGGGTAAGCGCGGCTACTACGGCAGCTTCCAGCAGATGAGCGTGGTCGCGGGCCTCTTGCTCGGCTCCGGCATGGCGGCGCTGCTCAGCACCGTGCTCTCCACCGAGGCGATGGAAGGCTGGGGCTGGCGCGTCCTATTCCTCATCGGCGGATTGCTCGGCCCGGTCGGCATGTGGATGCGCCGCAACATCGACGAGACCCCGGCCTACCGCGCGGTCGCGAACGAGACTGCGGTCAGCACAGCTCCGGCCGCGCCCGCCGTGTCGCCGCTGATGCTGGCCGCGAAGGCCTTCGGCTTCACGGTGCTGTGGACCGTCTCGTTCTATATCTTCCTCGCCTATATGCCGACCTTCACCCAGCGCTATGTCGGGCTCACGCGCGCGACGGCGCTCTGGTCGAACACGGCCGGCCTGTTCCTGCTGATGATCGCGATCCCGTTCTTCGGCAGCCTGTCGGACCGCGTCGGCCGCAAGCCCTTGCTGCTCGCCTGCTGCATCGCCTTCATCGTGCTGCCCTATCCGGTCTTCGCCCTGATGCTCGGCGGCGCGCCGCTGCCGGTCGTCATCGCGATCCAGCTGCTGATCGGCCTCACCATCGCGCTGTTCTCGGGGCCCGGACCGGCGGCGATCGCCGAGATCTTCCCGACCCGCACGCGATCGACCTACATGTCGACCGGCTACAGCCTCGCGGTGGCGATCTTCGGCGGCTTCGCGCCGTTCATCGCCACCTGGCTGATCGGCCTGACCGGCTCGCCCATCTCGCCGGTCTATTACGTGATCGCCTGCGCGGCCGTTTCGGCGGCCGTGATCTGGTCCTTGCGCGAAACCGCGCATGAGAAGTTGGGATAGCAGTGCAGATTGCCTTCCCAAAAGCACGCGTACTCGTGGCCGGTGCCGCACGCGGCATCGGCCACGCCATTGCGGAGGCGTTCGCCGAGCGCGGCGCCGAGGTATGGGCCGCCGATCTTCTGAGTGAGGAGGTCGCGCGCTTCGCGGGCGCGCGCGGCGAGGGGAAGATCCACGCGGCGGCGCTCGATGTGACGGACCCGAAGTCGATCGAGGCGCTGATCCGCCAGATCGGGGCGCCGGTCGACGTCCTGGTCTATGTCGCGGGCGGCGTGCGCGGCCAGTCTGCCAAGCCGATCGAGCAGGTCGCGCCCGAGGAGTTCGACGCCATCGTCGATGCCAATCTCACGGGCGCCTTCCTGCTCGCGCGTGCGGTCGCGCCCGGCATGAAGCAGGCGCGGCGCGGGCGCATCGTCACGATCTCGAGCCGTGCCGGCCTTGCGACGAGCCTCACGGGCATCCAAAGCTATGCCGCGTCCAAGCACGGCCAGATCGGCCTCGTGCGCCAGCTTGCGCTCGAGTTCGGGCCCTACGGCGTGACCGTGAACTCGGTCGCACCCGGCTTCCTGCGCACCAGCCCCGATTACGAGCGACAGTGGGCGAGCTACGGCGCCGAGGGCCAGCAGGCCTTCCTCGACCGCATCGCCATGCGCCGCATGGGAACGCCTGAGGACATCGCACACGCGGTGCTGTTCCTCGCATCGGACTATGCGTCGTGGATCACGGGGCAGGTGCTGCCAGTAACGGGTTCGCCCGTCGCATAGTTCTCAACCGTCAGGAGTGAGCCATGAACGATCAGGCAAAGCCTCTTGAGCCCTGGCAGTGGCCGGAGCCGCACTGGCGCGGGCTGGTGAACCAGGTGCGAGCCGGGCGCTCCTATCGTCCGCAGCGCTGGAAGGACGGCAAGCGCTGCGCCTTCGCGCTCTCCTTCGACTCCGACCACGAGACCAACGAGCTGCGCGACGGTGGCAAGTCGATCGGCCGCATGGCCTGGGGCCAGTACGGCAACCGGGTCGGCGTGCCGCGCATCCTCAAGCTGCTCAAGACCCACGGCATCCCGGCGACCTTCTACGTGCCGGCGGTCGCGGCGCTGATCTATCCGGACGAGCAGCGCCACGTGATCGCCGAGGGTCATGAGATCGGCATCCACAGCTGGATCCACGAGCTCAACTCGGTGCTCCCCTACGACGCCGAGAAGGACCTCATGATGCGCGCCGCCGAGACGCTCGAGAAGATCACCAAGGTGCGCCCGGTCGGCGCGCGCACCGCGTCATGGGACTTCAGCCCGCACACGCTGCGCATCGAGAAGGAGATGGGGCTGCTCTATGACTCCTCGCTGATGGCCGACGAGGACTGCTACGAGCTCGTGATGAATGGCGAGCCGACTGGCGTCGTCGAGTTCCCGGTCGAATGGGTACGCGACGACGCGGTCTATTTCATGATGCACCGTTTCCAGTCGCTGCGTCCCTACACGCCGCCGCCCGACGTGCTCGACATCTTCCGCCGCGAGTTCGACGCGGCCTATGATGAGGGTGGCGTCTTCCAGCTCACGACCCATCCGCATATCATCGGCTATCGCTCGCGCATCTGGATCCTCGACGAGCTGATCCGGCACGCCAAGGCGAAAGGCGACGTCTGGTTCGCGACCCACAAGGACGTCGTGGAATACGCCAAGGCAAACGCTTCGTAGGGCGCAATAGCGCGGAGCGCGTATTGCGCCGTGTGAGTCTCGAGAACGCACGCACAAGCTGGGGGCTTGTCGGCGCAATACGCTTCGCTATTGCGCCCTACGGGCTCGCGTTTGCGGCCCGAGCTCGCGTTAGCGAGCCAGGAGTACGCCATGGCGCAACCGATCGTGGAGCCCTGCAGTCGCGGCCTGATCGCGGCACAGCCTTGTCCGCGCGCGCTCGGCCGCGAGGCCGAGCCGGCGCGCCGGCGCATGGTGCTCGCCGCTTGCGTGCTCGCCTCCGCGATGGCCTTCATCGACGGCTCCGCGCTGACCGTCGCGCTGCCGCGGCTGCGCGCCGATCTCGGCGCGGACCTCGCCTCCGTGCAATGGGTGCTCAACGGCTATGTGCTGGCGCTCGCGTCGATCACGCTGATCGGCGGCGCGCTTGCCGACGTCTACGGCAAGGCGCGCATGCTGGCGCTCGGCTGCATCCTCTTCGCGCTGGCTTCCATCGGCTGTGCGCTCGCGCCCTCGATCGGCTTTCTCATCGTGATGCGCATCGTGCAGGGGATCGCGGCCGCGATCTTGACGCCCGCGAGCCTCGCGCTCATCGGCGCGACTTATCCGCGCGAGGAGCGCAGCCGCGCGATCGGCGTCTGGGCCGCGGCCTCGGCGCTCACCACGGCCGGCGGTCCGGTGCTGGGCGGGTGGCTGACCGAGAGCTATGGCTGGCAGCTGGTGTTCTGGATCAACCCGCCGCTCGCGCTCGTCGCGGTCGCGCTGCTGGTCCTCTATGCGCCCGAGGACCGGCGTGAGGAGCGTCGTTTCGACATGACCGGCGCGGCCATTCTCGCGGTTGGTCTCGGCGCGCTCGCTTATGCGCTGAGCCGCATCGGTCCAGGGGAGGCGGGGTCTGCGAGCGCAACAGCGCTCGGCACGCTCGCCGCGCTCGCTGTCGCCGTCGCCGCATTGGTCGGCTACGCGCTCTGGGAACGCAGCACTCCGCATCCCATGACGCCGCCGCGCATGCTCCGCAACCGCCCCTTCGTCGGTCTCAATCTCGCGACGCTCGCGGTCTATGCCGCGCTCTCGATCATGTTCTTCCTCGTGCCGTTCGACTTGGTGGATCGCCGCGGCCTCGGCGCGACCCAGGCCGGGCTCGCTTTCCTGCCGTTCACGCTCGGCGTCGGTCTGCTGGCCCGCCTGTTCGGCGGCCTCGCGGACCAGATCGGCGCCCGCACCATGCTGATCATCGGCCCGCTCGGCGCGGCGCTCGCCTATGTCTGGCTGGCGCTCGCACGTGACCTGTCGCTGGTGCCGGGCGTGATCGGGCCGATGGCGCTGCTCGGTCTCTCCTTCGCGATCCTGATCGCACCGCTCACCTCCGCCGTGATGTCGAGCGTGGACGATTCCGACGAAGGCCTCGCGTCCGGCATCAACAACGCGGCCGCGCGGATCGCGCAGATGGCCGGCGTCGCGGTCGCGGCCGGTATCGCGGCGTTCGCGGCGGGCTATCAGATTGCGCTCGTCCTCGCGGCCGTGCTGTCCGTCATCGGCGCCATCACCGTCATTGCAATGATCCCGCGCCTCGCCCTCAAACCAACCGCCTCGTGAGCCTTACGTCCCCAGGCGGATGCAGCACTTCTTGTACTTCTTGCCGCTGCCGCACGGGCACGGATCGTTGCGGCCGACCTTCTGGAAGAGGCTGACGCGGGGCTGCTGCAGCCGCGGTTGCGACCAGTAGCCGCCTTCCGTCCTCGGGAAGGGCTCCATCAGTGCGTTGACCCGCGCCTCCGTGACCGGATCGACGTTCACCCAATCGGCCAGCTCCTCAACCGTGCTTCGAAACGGGACCAGCGCGCGCGGATCTCCGCCGCTCGGCCATGCGTCGGAAGGATGCTGTATCGCGTGCCGCAGATCAGCCTCGAATTCGGAGAATCGCATCAACCGGCGGCTAATGAATCCCTGCGCAAAGGCCTTGGCCACAACACTGCGCAAGTTAGCCAAGCCGAGGGCCGCGATAGCATTCTGCCAGCCCAACCAGACAAAGCTTTCGCCCTGCGGCTCGAGCTGGGTGAAGGCATCACGCAGGAATTGCTCGGCGACGTGTTTGTCGAGCTCGCCGCGCAGCACGAGCATCGCAACCGCGTCGCAAGCGGCAGATCGCGCGAACTCGTGGGCATCCGCATCGCGCACGATCTCGAACAGCGGGTCCGGGTCGCCGTCGAAAACAGCCACGATCACGCGGTGCGAAGTACGGTCGAGGGCGTCGCCCAGAACCTCGTCGGCCAAGTCCGGCTGAATGCGCAAGAGGCGCGTCAACGGTCGATAGGCCGACGTCTCACGCCATTCCCCGAACAGATGGAACAGGAAGAAGACAGAAGACGCGCGCGTCATATCGCCGGGCGCGGCGAGGAACTCCTCCAGCTCGCGCAGGAGCACCGGCGTCATTTCGGCACGGCGTTGCGTGGCGGCGATCAGCGCCGCCTTCGGCAATTCCCTGGCCTCGCGGAGCGCACTGAGGATCTCGGCCGCGTCCATGGAATCATCTCCGCGGCCAGTTTGAAGCCTGGCATGGAGTTTGGCCAGAGGCCCGGCGTCACCGCAGTTCCACGTCGGTCTCGAAGATGGCCTTGTCGAACTCGGTGACCAGCGCGTCGATGCGCAGGCTCCAGCTCCCGGGCAGGTTCAGATCGCCGCCTTCGTAGCGCGCGCCGTCCGGGGTAAGCGTCATCGCGCGGGAGACCGGCTCGATGCTGCGCGCCGGCAAGGCGGCCTCGAGCCGCACCTCCTTCGGCGTGAAGGCGGCTCCGTCCGCGCCTGCGAAGCGCACCGTCACGACATTGCGGCCGGCGCGCCCGGGCGTGATCGTGATCTCGGCATGGCGGCCGCGCGCGTCCGTGGCATGCGTGGTCAGCGGTTCGCTGTGACCCGCATGCGCGTGCGCCGTCTCGGCGAGGGCGCGCGGCGGCGGCGTGCGGCCGAGCAGCGCCGTGAGGAGGATGATCGCGCCGATGCCCGCGATCTCCAGCCGGATGTTGCGCGCGAGCCGGCGCCGCGCGCCTCCGTCACCGGCCTCGATCGCCGGGGTCAGCCGCCGCTTGTTGTCGAGGGCGAGCAGCAGCACCAGCGCGACCACGCCGATCTTGCCGAGCAGCAGGAGGCCGTAGCGGGTGCTCACCAGCCCGCTCACGGTCTCGACCAGGATGAGAGCCAGCGCGACGCCCGCCAGCACCAGGACCGCGACCGCCAGCATGGCGACACGCGAGAAAACACGGAGCAGGGCGGCGAGAGCAGCATCCGGAAGGTCGCGCGCGCGTGCGAGCCCCCAGAGGGAACCGAGCCAGAAAGCCGCCACGACGGCGTGCAATATCAGCGCCATCGACGTCACGGCCTGGTTCTGGCTCGCGACATGGCCCGTGAGGATGAGCGAAGCCGGCGCCGCAAGCGCCAGCAGCGCCAGCAGCGCGAGGCCGATCCCGCTGCTGACGAAGCGCAGCGCGATCGTGACGGCCGAGAGTGCGATGATCGCGCAACCGAGGCTGGTCCCGAGCGGCGTTGCGAAGCCGCTGCGCCAGAGGTCCATGCTGAGCAGATCCGCCGGCGCCGCGAGATGCATCGAGGCGCCTTGCACGCCGATCAGCAGAACGCCGGCCAGCACCGCGGCGTCGAGCCAGAGCCGCGTCAGCCGCCGCGCTTCGTCCCGCGTGCCCTGCGGCGCGAGCCGCGCCAGGAACCAGACGCCGCCGACCGCGCTCAGCATCGCGAAGAGAAAGAGCGCACGGATCAGCGCCCAAACTCCGTCCCACACCAGGGCGCGCTGCGCCGCGCCATCTTCCACGCTGCCGTCGAGCGATGCGTTGCCGACCGCGAAGCGAAATGAGCCGCCGATCGGATGTGCATCGGCCGAGATCACGCGCCAGCTCACCGTATAGGCGCCGTCCGCGAGCGCCGGCAGCGTCAGCTCCACGCGCGTATCGATGCTGCGCGGCGCTGGCATCGCCACCTCGCGGCCACGCGCATCGAGCACGCGCAGAAAGACCGGCCGCACTGGCTCGTTGAAGGCGAGCACGATGCGGGACGGCGTGCGCTCCATCGTGCTGTCCGCGGCCGGCACGCTCTCCATCAGCACGGCATGCGCATGCGCGGCCTGCAGCCAGACGGCCGCAAGCAGTATCGCGAGCGCGGCGCGGAGGATGATGCGCAAACGAGGCTCCGTCGAAAACGACACGGCGCGGGACGAGCCCGCGCCGCGCATGGCCTTATGGCTTCGGCGTGAGCGTCATTTGCGGAGCCGGCTCCTTGTAGTCGCCGCGCGACTTGCCGGCCGCCGGGATCTCGATCCAGCGATGCACGCCGCGCTCGCATTCCTGCACGGTCGGGAAATAGAGCGTTGCCCCCGGCGTGTTCGGCAGCCGCACCTGCATCGCGAACTCGTCATAGTGCTCGTCGAGCAGGCGGCCGCCACTCCAGTGCACCTCGCTGACGCGCTCGGTCACCTCGCGGCCGTGGCTCTCGATGAACGGCTTGTCGAGCTTCACCTTGATGATCTTCAGCTCCCAGCCGGGCTTCGGCATGGGCTTCACGGCCGTCACCTCGGGCGGCAGGCTGATCTTCACGACCAGCGTCGGCGAGCCTTCGCAGCCGTGGCCGACCCGCATCGTGGCCTTGTAGTAGCTGTCGGCGGGCGCCTGCTGCACCTCGAGGGTGGCATGCGCGAAAACGGGCGTCGCTGCCGCGGTCATCGCCGCGGCCAGCAGCAGCCCACATGGGATGTGGTTCATTGCTGTCTCCGTGTCTGAATCCGATCAAACGGGTCTGAGACCCGATCGTCAGAGCGACACGGGCGGCGCGCGGGCTTGCGGGAGAAGACCCTGCGGCCGTGCCGCAGTCCCGGCGTCGTGAATGACAAAGTGAACCGGCGTCACAACGGTGAGACGGACCGGCAGCGGCGTCGTCGGCGCGACCAGGCTGGCGGCCGCCTTGGCGAGCGCGCAGACCGGGCAGTAGAGCGGCTTCTGCGCGTCGTGCTGCGCGTGCCCGGCCGGCTCGTCGCAGTCGACGTGCACAGCCGCCGCGAGCGCATCGCGCTGTAAGGCATGGACCAGATGGACCGGCGCGAGCAGCGAAAGCGCGAGCAGGGCGAGCAGCGCCATCGCGCTGCCGAATCGTGCCGTTCCCCCGTGCCGCAAGCGTCGCATATGACCCGCTCCGGCGCCGTTGATAGGCCGGGCCGCGCCGGCCGGCAAGCCGCCCAAGCCGCGGGCGCTCGACCGAACCGGATGACCAAACCGTAAGGTGCCGAGCCGCAATCTTGACACCGTCCCGCCTTACGGCAGGACCGCTGCGTGACGAGGGGCTGAATGATCCGCCTGCTGGCTATCGCGACCGTGCTCATGGCGACGGTGCCGCTGCACGACGCGGCGGCCGCCGAGGCGGGCGCCTGCCTCAGCCGCGACCAGCGCCGCACCGCCATCCAGAACCGCAAGGCCGTTCCCCTCGGCCGGGCGATCCGCAGCGCCAAGGCGCGCCATGGCGGCGACGTGATCAATGCCCGCCTGTGCCGGGAGGAGAAGGGGCTCGTGTACGTGCTGACACTGCTGGCCCGGGATGGCAAAGTCATGCATGTCCAGGTCGATGCGGGCAGCGGCAGCTATATCGGAAACTGAGCCATGAGCCCGTCGACGGCCGGCCGGCACGTTTGCCGGTCCACGCGCTAGGGGGAAAACGTGCGGCTCCTCGTGGTCGAGGACGATCCAGACTTGAACCGGCAGCTCACCACGGCGCTGGCGGATGCCGGCTATGTGGTCGATCGCGCCTTCGACGGCGAGGAGGGGCATTATCTCGGCGAGACCGAGCCCTACGACGCCGTCATCCTCGATATCGGCCTGCCCAAGATGGACGGCATCTCGGTGCTGGAATCCTGGCGCCGCGCCGGGCGCGCCATGCCGGTCCTGATCCTCACGGCGCGCGACCGCTGGAGCGACAAGGTGCAGGGCTTCGACGCCGGCGCCGACGACTATGTGCCGAAGCCGTTCCATCTCGAGGAGGTGCTCGCCCGCGTGCGCGCGCTGCTGCGCCGCTCCGCCGGCCACGCCAAGAGCGAGTTCACCTGCGGCCCCGTGCGCCTCGACACGCGCACCGGACGCGTTGCCGTCGACGGCAATCCGGTGCGGCTCACCTCGCACGAGTATCGGCTGCTGTCCTATCTGATGCATCACGCCGGTCGCGTCGTCTCGCGCACCGAGCTCGTCGAGCATCTCTACGACCAGGACTTCGACCGCGACTCCAACACCATCGAGGTGTTCGTCGGGCGCATCCGCAAGAAGCTCGGGGTCGACATCATCCAGACCGTGCGGGGCCTCGGCTATCTCCTCTCGCCACCGACCGATGCGCGCTAACTCGCTTGCGCTCCGCCTCTTCCTCTCGGCCACCGGCTGGACCGTCGCGATCCTGCTGATCACCGGCCTGGTGCTCTCCTCGGTCTATCGCGGCCTCGTCGAGCGCAATTTCGACCGGCGGCTCGGCTTCTATCTCAAGACGCTGGTCGCCGACCTCGCGACGCCCGAGGACAATGTCGACAAGTTTCCCAATTCCCTCGGCGAGCCGCTGTTCGAGCTGCCGCTCTCCGGCTGGTATTGGCAGATCAAGTCGCTGAGCAATTCCAAGCCCGACACGCGCGTCTCCAAATCGCTCTGGGATGGCACGCTGCCCAACCTCGAGGAGCTGCGCGTGCCGCCGAGCGCGGACGGCACGCGCGTCAGCTATATGCAGGGCCCCGAGGACCAGCGCCTGCGCCAGATCGAGCGCACCGTCGATCTCGGCGACGAAGGCCGCTTCCTCGTCGCGGTCGCGGGCGATCCGGCCGAGATCGAGGAGGACACGCGCGGCTTCGACACCGCGCTCGCCATCACCTTCTTCGTGCTCGCTGCGGTGCTGCTGCTCACCACGCTGTTCCAGGTGCGCTTCGGCCTCGCACCGCTCAAGCGCATCTCGGAGAATCTCGCCGCGATCCGCTCCGGCACCGCCGAGCGCCTCGAAGGCCGCTTCCCCGAGGAGATCGCGCCGCTCGCGCGCGAGACCAATGAGCTGATCGAGGCGAACCGCCAGATCGTCGAACGCGCGCGCACCCATGTGGGCAATCTCGCGCATGCGCTGAAGACGCCGCTCTCCGTGATCGTCAACGAGGCGGCCACGCGCGGCAGCGATCCGTTCGCGTCGAAAGTACGCGAGCAGACCGAGATCATGCGCGATCAGGTCGCGCGCCATCTCGAGCGCGCGCGCATCGCGGCGCGCGCCAGTGTCGTCGGAACGCTCACCGATGTGGCGCCCGTGGTCATTGCGCTCGCGCGCACGATGGAGAAGATCCACCACGACCGCGGCATCGCGATCGAGGTCGACGGCATCGCCGACGTGCAGTTCCGCGGCGAGCGGCAGGATCTCGAGGAGATGGTCGGCAACCTGGTCGACAATGCCAGCAAGTGGGCGCAGTCGCGGGTCGCGATCGAGCTGGTCTCCGAGCTCGCCGGCGACGACAGCCGCGTTGTCCGCCTCGTCATCGACGACGACGGTCCCGGTCTTTCGCCCTCCGAGCGCGAGCAGGTGGCGCGCCGCGGCCAGCGCCTCGACGAGACCAAGCCGGGCTCCGGCCTCGGCTTGTCGATCGTGGTCGAGCTCGCCTCGCTCTATGGCGGCAAGCTCACCCTGGGCACCGCGCCCATCGGCGGCCTGCGCGCCGAGCTCGTACTGCCGGCCGCGTAGCCGCGCGCCGGCGAACTTGCACCGCACTATTCCCGTCCACGGCCCGAGAATTGCCCGATTCATGGCCCGGGAGTATGAGGCTCGGGGTGGCATTTCGGTTCACGGGGAGTTCGACATGGCGGGATCGAGGTTGGCGGCACTGGCGCTCGCGGGCGTGACTCTCACGGCTTGCGCAGGCGATCCCAGCGTAGGACCGCGGCAGCAGACCGGCGCCGGCGTCGGTGCGCTCACGGGCGCCATCGTCGGCGCTTCGGTGGCGGGCGGCGGCGCGGGCAGCCGGATCGCTGGCGCGGTCATCGGTGCGGCGGCCGGCGGCATTCTCGGCGGCGCGATCGGCGCTTCCCTCGACGAGCAGGAGCGCCGGCGCGCCTATGAGGCCGAGATGCAGGCGCTGGAATATGGCCAGCCCGGCGCGCCGGTCGGCTGGCGCGGCGAGCGCGCCGGCTACTACGGCAGCGTGGTGCCCGGTCCCTATTACGTGGCGGAAGGCCGCCGCTGCCGCGAATACACCCACACCATCTATGTCGGCGGCCGGCCGCAGTCGGCCCGCGGCGTCGCCTGTCGCAATCCGGACGGCACTTGGACGCCGATCAGCTGACCGGCCTCGAATTTCTCGAAATCGTGGAACTTCGGGGCGGAATTCGCCCCGAACCAGCCCGCCGGGGCCGATCCCGGCCGGCCGAAACGAGATTTTAAGGCCCCCCGCGGTATCAGCGGACTCAGGACATCATCCATGAGGCCACCGGGGCATGGCCGGGGACGGACAGCCCATTGAGCGTTTGCGTGCCTTCCTCCGGGAGCTGAAGCCCGAGGTGCGTGCTCTGCTGACCGCGGAGCTCGAGCGCGCGATGCTGCGCGGCGACGACATGCCGGGCGCCGAGATGATCCTCACCGAGCTGCGCGCCGAGATGCGCGACGGCGGCAAGCCGACGGCGCGCCCGGGCAGTCCGCAGCGCATGTTCTTCGCGCCACTCGATCCGTTCCTCGTCGACGACAGCGCCGAGCGCAAGCACAAGGGCCGTATCGCGCGCTCCAGCATCGAGCCGATCTGGGAATGGCTCTGCCGCGATCTCGTGCCGACCGAGGTGAAGACCTTCCTCGACCAGGGCAAGCGCCACATCTCCCTCAACCAGACCAAGATGGCCGAGCAGCTCGCCCGCGCGTTCCAGGACCGGGTGGTGGTGAAGCTCGAGGAAGCGCTCGGCGACGCCGCCAACAACGACAAGGCGCGCCGGCGCCTGCTGGGCCAGGTGCGCACGCCACATGCGCTCGACGACCTGCGCGAAGTCTACGCGATCCTCAAGGGCCGGGACGCGCTCGCCGTGATCGCGTCGCGTCTGCCGGCGCAAATCGCCAATCTGGCCGACGACCAGCTCGAGAACGTCAAGGCGCTGCTCGAGTCGCCGGTGGCGCGCCATCGCGACGTCTACGTCTATGCGCTGGTGCTGGTGATGAACCGGCTCGCTTCGCCCTCGCAGCTCGTGCGCCTCGCCATCAGGGCGGCGGACAGCGACATGGTCTCCAAGATCGCGGCGACGCCCTATGCGGTTGCGGTCGACATGGTCCTGACCGAGATCGACCGCCTGATGGCGCTGCTGCGCGTCGAGGCAAAGCGCGGTGGCCCCGGCATCGCGCCGGTGCTCAAGGAGATTCACGACGCCGCGCGCACCCTGCGCACCGAGATGGATCTTTCGGGCGATTCGAACTGGGCGCGTCAGCTCGCGGCGGTACGCAGCGAAATCTCCGAGCTCGTCCGCTCCGTCATCGAGCCGGTGCCCTCGCGCGTGCGCCGCCTTTTGCGCGTGCGGCCCGTCAAGGAGATCGCGCCGAACTCCACGCTCGACGAGACCGACGTGGCCGACACCGAGGCTGCCATCGATCTCGTCAGCGAGTGCCGCAAATACGCGAGCGAGCTCGCGCTCAGCGAAGTCACGCTGCGCACCTTCTCGGAGCTGCAGAACTTCCTCGACACCGGCACCACGCCGCTGGTCGACGGCCTGCGTTCCGCCGGCGCCGCGGACCGTCCGTTCCGCCAGTCGCAGATCGATGCCGCGGTGCGGTTCTGTGCAAAAATCTTCGGCGCCGAGCATGCGGCCGTGATCTCCAAGGCCGCCGACGTCGCCGCCAAGGGCGAGCAGAAGAAGGCGGCCGAGGCGAAAGCCGCCGCGGCCAAGGGCTGATCACCACTCTCAGCAGGATTGAATCATCTCCGTTCGTCCCCGCGAAAGCGGGGACCCAGGGCGGCTGGCACAGTGGGTGCGGCTCTGGGGGCCCGCTTTCGCGGCACGAACGGAGTGATGTCGGGCGCGCCGCTCACGCGCTCCGCCGCGCCGCCGGCTCTGCTCCGATCCCGCGCAGCTCCTGCACGAACGCGCGCAACGCGGTGCCGATCTCGTCGGGCGCGTCCTCCTGCACATAGTGGATGCCGGGCACAGTCACTTCGCGCTGGTTCGGGAAGGTGCGGCAGAAGGCGAGCGCGCGGTCCGCGATCAGCGCGCCGGGCTCCGCACGGATGAAGAGCTTCGGCACGGCGCTCTTCGAGAGCCAGGCGCCATAGCGCGTGACGATCTCCACCACATCGGCAGGCTCGCCTTCGATCGGCAGCTCGCGCGGGAACACCAGCGTCGGCAGCCGCGCCGCACGCGCGCGGAACGGCGCGCGATACGCATCCATCTCCTCGGCACTCAGCGTGCGCAGAATGCTTTTCGGCAGCACCGTCTCGATGAAGAAGTTCTCGTCCATCACCATCCGCTCGCCCTGATCCGAGCGCAGGGCGCGGAACATGGCGTCGCGCCCGTTCGGGAAATCGTCCCAGCGGCGCGGCTGCACGATCGCTTCCATATAGGCGATGGCCTGCACCTGGTCCGGGAAGCGCGCCGCGCGATGGAAGCCGAGCGCCGAGCCCCAATCGTGCAGCACCAGCGTGACATTGCGCGTGAGCCCGAGCGCCTCGAACCAGGCGTCGAGATAGCGAGCATGATCGACGAAGCGATAGGCGCCGGCAGGCGAGGGACCCGAGCGTCCCATGCCGATCAGATCGGGCGCGAGGCAGCGGCCGAGATCGCTCACATGCGGAATGATGTTGCGCCAAAGATAGGAGGAGGTCGGATTGCCGTGCAGGAACACGATCGGGTCGCCGGCGCCGACATCCACGTAGCTGATTTCGGTGTCGAGAACGCGCACGCGCTGGCGCGGCAGCGTATCGGACATTGTCATCTTGGTTCTCCTTGACGGCCTCGCGCCCCGTGCGCGCGGCATCCAGGCTGCAGGATGCGTCCGGATGTGGTACTGAAGAAGATCCACGAGTTGCCAATTTCATGGATCCAATCCTGCCACTGCCGATCAGGCTGCCGCCGCATGGCACGCGCGGTGTGTTGCGCGCGCTGCATGGTCAGCTGCGCGACGCCATTCTCGACGGCCGGCTGCAGCCCGGCCTGCGGCTGCCGGCGACGCGCACGTTGGCGACGGCGCTCGGGATCTCGCGCAACACCGCGATCGCGGCCTACGACCTACTGTTGAGCGAAGGCTATCTGACCGGCCGGCGCGGCGCCGGCACTTACGTGGCCGAGGGCAAGCGGCGCGAGCTTCCGCGCTTCGGCATGTCGGTCGCCGGGCTGCACCCATTCTGGCAGAAGCCGCCGCCTTTGCTGGCGCGCAGCGCTGCGCGTGCGGGCGATGCAGACCTGCGTCCGGGCCTGCCCGACAAGAAGCTCGTTCCCTTTCGGGTCTGGCGCCGCATCTCGGCGCGTGCGTTGCGCGCGCTCTCCCGGACCAGCGCCATGTATGCCGAGCCCGAAGGCCGGCCCCCCTTGCGCGAGGCGATCGCGAGCCACGTCTCCTTCACGCGTGCGGTCAGCTGCCGTGCGGAGGACATCGTGGTCACGGCCGGCGCGCAGCAGGCTTTCGATCTGCTGGCGCGCATCCTGGTCAATCCCGGCCGCACCGTGGTCGCGGTGGAGGATCCCGGCTACCCGCCGCTGCGCCGCGCCTTCGCGGCCGCCGGCGCCGAGGTGATCGGCGTGCCCGTCGATGCCGAAGGCCTGCGTGTCGACCGGCTGCCGCAGAATGTGCGCGTGATCGGCGTCACGCCGTCGCACCAGTTTCCGCTCGGCACCGCCATGTCGGCGCGCCGCCGCGCCGAGCTGCTGGAGTTTGCGCGCATGCGCCGCGCCGTCATCGTCGAGGACGACTATGACGGCGAGTTCCGCTTCGGCGGTGCCCCCGTCGAAGCGCTGCAGACGCTCGATCGCGCCGGCGTCGTCTTCTATGTCGGCACCTTCTCCAAGAGCCTGTTTCCGGCATTGCGGATCGGCTTCATCGTGTCGCCGCCCTGGACGCGCAACGCGCTCACCGCCGCGAAGCAGATCGTCGATTGGCACAGTCCGGTGCTGGCGCAGGACACGCTTGCGGCCTTCATCGCCGAGGGCCATCTGGCGCGCCACATCCGCAAGATGCGCCGCATCTATGGCGAGCGGCGTGCGCGCCTGCTCGAAGCGGTCGGGCGCCATCCCGATCTGCTGGAGGCGCTGCCCGCCAGTGCCGGGTTGCATGTTGCGGCCCGGCTGCGAGCGCCCGTGCGGGCGAGCGCTGTGGCCGAGGCCGCCGCACGCGCGGGCCTCCTCGTCGATCCATTGAGCCATTACGGCGTCGACGGCCGCCGCGCGCCGAACGGGTTCGCGCTCGGCTATGGGGCGGTTCCGGCCGAGACGATCGAGCCCGCCATCCGGCGGCTCGCGCGCTTGGTTCGCGAGGGATCTATTTGATTTTCCTCATTTGCGGCCCTTTGCCCCCATGATGTACATCCGGGCGATGCTCGCGCGGCCTTCGAGCCGTATTTCTGGCGAGGATAGAGCCGGGCCGGCCTGGAATTGAGTAAAATAGCACCATGACGCTGTGGCTTGTTTTCGCGCTGATGACCGCGGCCGCGATCCTCGCGGTGCTGTGGCCGCTTGCGCGGCGCGAGGCCAAGGCCGCCGAGGACAATGACGTTGCGGTCTACCGCGACCAGCTCGACGAGATCGCGCGCGACCGCGCGGCCGGGCTGATCGGAGAGACCGAGGCCGAGGCCGCACGTGTCGAAGTGTCGCGCCGGCTCCTCGCCGCGGCCGACGCAGCGCAGGCACGGCCGGTCGCCGCGGGTGGCACGTTCCGCCGGCGCGCCGCGGCCGTGATCACATTCCTCATCATGCCGGCCGTGGCCTTCGCCTTTTATTCCACCTTCGGCTCGCCGCATCTGCCGGACCTGCCGCATGCCGGACGCGAGGCGCCGCGCGCGACGCAGCAGGCGCAGCAGCCGCGCACCAATCAGTCGATCGAGCAGCTCGTCGCCCAGGTGGAGGCGCATCTCTCGCGCAATCCCGAGGACGGACGCGGCTGGGAAGTGATCGCGCCGGTGTACTTGCGCATGGGCCGGCTCGGCGATGCCGTGACGGCGCGCCAGAACGCGCTGCGGCTGCTCGGCACCACCGCGGATCGCGAAGCGGCGCTCGGCGAGGCGCTCACGGCCGTGCAGGACGGCAGGGTCGGCACCGAAGCCCGCGCGGCTTTCGCGCGGGCGCTCGAGCGCGACCCGAAGCACGACGTGGCGCGCTACTACACGGGCCTCGCCGCCGAGCAGGACGGCAAGCGCGACGAGGCCGCGAAGATCTGGCGCGCACTCATCACCGAGACCGAAGCCAGCTCGCCCTGGGCGCTGTTTCTGCGCCAGCAGCTCGCGCGCGTCGACCCGGCCGGCGCCGCGGCACTTCCGGCCGCGCCCGGCCCGAGCGCCGACGAGATGGAAGCCGCCGCGCAGATGAGCCCGGAGGACCGTGCCGCCATGGTGCGCGGCATGGTTCAGCGGCTCGCCGAGCGGCTGAAGAGCGATGGCTCCGATCTCGACGGCTGGGTGCGTCTGGTGCGCGCCTATCTGGTGCTCGGCGAGCGCGACAAGGCGCAGTCGGCGGCCGGCGAGGCGCGCCGCGCGCTGGGCCAGGATGCCGACAAGCTGCGCCGTCTCGATGAAGTCGTGAAGGGCCTGGGCCTCGAAGGTTGAGACAATGACCAGAAAGCAGCGACGCCTCGTTCTGATCGGCTCCGGCCTCGCGGTGCTCGGCCTCGCGGCCGCGCTGGTGCTCACCGCGTTGCGCGACACCATCGTGTTCTTCAACTCGCCGACCGACGTGGTCGAGAAGCAGATCAAGCCGGGGACGCGCATCCGCCTCGGCGGCCTCGTGAAGCCCGGCAGCATCGAGCGCGGCCAGAACCTCGTGGTGCGCTTCGAGGTGACCGACGGCAACAAGGAGCTGCCGGTCGCGTATACCGGCATCCTTCCGGACCTGTTCCGGGAAGGGCAGGGCGTCGTCGCCGAGGGCGTGCTGGAACCGGGCCTGTTCCGCGCCGACACGGTTTTGGCCAAGCATGATGAGACCTATATGCCGAAGGAAGTGGCCGACGCGCTCAAGAAGCAGGGCCACTGGAAGGAAGACTACGAGAAGAAAGGCGTGAAGACCCAATGATCGCGGAGATCGGCCACTACGCGCTGGTGCTCGCGCTCGGCATCGCGCTGATTCAGAGCGTGCTGCCGGTCTGGGGTGCGCGCACCCATGACGCGACCCTGATGGGCGTCGCGGCGCCCACGGCGCTCGCGCAGGCGCTGTTCGTGGCCGTGTCCTTCGCGGCGCTCACCTGGTGCTACGTCGTGTCGGACTTCTCGGTCATGAGCGTGATCCAGAACTCCCATTCGGCGAAGCCGCTGATCTACAAATTCACCGGCGTGTGGGGGAACCACGAGGGCTCGATGCTGCTCTGGGTGCTGATCCTCGCGCTGTTCGGCGCGCTGGTGGCGCTGTTCGG
The DNA here is from genome assembly GCA_023404705.1 of Pseudomonadota bacterium. Classification (GTDB taxonomy): domain Bacteria; phylum Pseudomonadota; class Alphaproteobacteria; order Rhizobiales; family Xanthobacteraceae; genus FEB-22. The sequence goes on along the minus strand of JAEYAU010000121.1, from coordinate 2,810 downwards.
TCGCAACCTGCCGGCGTCGCTGCGCGCCAATGTACTCGCCGTGCAGGCGTGGGTCGCTGCCGCCTTCTATCTCTTCATCCTGGTGACCTCGAACCCGTTCCTGCGCGTCGCCAATGCGCCATTCGAAGGGCGAGACCTCAATCCGCTATTACAGGATATCGGGCTCGCGGTGCATCCGCCGCTGCTCTATCTCGGCTATGTCGGCTTCTCGATCTCCTTCTCCTTCGCGATCGCCGCGCTCATCGACGGCCGCATTGACGCCGCCTGGGCGCGCTGGGTGCGACCCTGGACGCTCGCGGCCTGGATGTTCCTCACCCTCGGCATCGCGATGGGCTCCTACTGGGCCTATTACGAGCTCGGCTGGGGCGGCTGGTGGTTCTGGGACCCGGTCGAGAACGCTTCGCTGATGCCCTGGCTCGCCGGCACGGCGCTGTTGCATTCCGCGGTCGTGATGGAGAAGCGCAACGCGCTCAAGGTCTGGACCGTGCTGCTCGCGATCCTCACCTTCTCGCTCTCGCTGCTCGGCACCTTCCTGGTGCGCACCGGCGTGCTCACCTCGGTGCACTCCTTCGCCAGCGACCCGACGCGCGGCGTGTTCATCCTCGCGATCCTGGTGCTGTTCATCGGCGGCGCGCTCGCGCTCTATGCCTGGCGCGCGCCCATGCTCAAGCAGGGCGGCCTCTTCGCGCCGATCTCGCGCGAGGGCGCGCTCGTCTTCAACAACCTGCTGCTGACGTCCGCGTGCGCCACGGTGTTCGTCGGCACGCTCTATCCGCTCGCACTCGAGGCGCTCACGGGCGAGAAGATCTCGGTCGGCGCGCCGTTCTTCAATCTCACCTTCGGCCCGCTGTTCGCGATCCTGCTGTTGGCGGTGCCGTTCGGCCCCTTGCTGGCGTGGAAGCGCGGCGACCTGTTCGGCGTCGCGCAGCGGCTGTTCTGGGCCTTCGCGGCGGCGCTCGTCGTCGGCGGCGCCGTCCTCTTCGCACAGCGTGGCGGCCCCGTCATCGCCCCCTTCGCGATCGGCTTTGCGGCCTACATCATGATCGGCGCGCTTATCGATCTCGCCGAGCGCACCGCGCTGTTCCGCGTGCCGCTCGCGACCGCCTTCGCGCGCGCCCGCGGCCTGCCGCGCGCAGCTTACGGGACGGCAATCGCGCATTTCAGCCTCGGCGTCGTTTTGCTGGGCATCGTCGGTGAGACGCAGTGGAATTCCGAGCGCATCGTCTCGCTCAAGCCCGGCAGCACCATCTCGGTCGCGAGCTACGACGTCACCTTCGACGGCATGGGCCAGCGCCCCGGACCGAACTATCAGGAGCTCGCCGCCAAGTTCACGGTGCGCCAGGGCGGCGCCGTCGCGGGCATCCTCGAGCCATCCAAGCGCATCTTCGCCTCCCGCGGCACCTCGACCAGCGAAGCCGCGCTGCTCACCCGCGGTGTGAGCCAGATCTATATCTCGCTCGGCGACGCCAACCCGGACGGCTCGATCGCGGTGCGGCTCTATCACAAGCCGCTGGTGCTGCTGATCTGGATCGGCTGCGTCGTCATGGTGTTCGGCGGCCTGCTGTCGCTGCTCGACCGCCGCCTGCGCGTCGGCGCGCCGAAGCCCGCGCGGGCGAAGTCCGTGCTGCAGCCCGCGGAGTAGGACATGCGCGCGCTGCGGCTGTTCCTCGTCGCTCTGTCGCTCTGGGCCGCGCCCGCATTCGCGGTGCAGCCCGATGAGGTGCTGCCCGATCCGGCCCTCGAGGCGCGCGCCCGCGCGCTCTCGAAAGACCTGCGCTGCATGGTCTGCCAAAACCAGTCGATCGACGACTCCGACGCGCCACTCGCCCGCGATATCCGCGTGCTGGTGCGCGAACGCCTGAAGGCGGGCGACAGCGACAATCAGGTGATCGACTTCCTGGTCTCGCGCTATGGCGAGTTCGTGCTGCTCAACCCGCGCCTCAGTTGGCACACGGCACTGCTCTGGCTCGCTCCCTTCGCGGTGCTGCTCGCCGGCGCCGCCGGCCTGCTGCTGCTGATCCGCCGCCGTCGCAGCGACACCGCCGCGCTCACGGCCGCCAGAGCCCTCACGCCGGAGGAAGAGGCGCGGCTCTCCCGGCTGCTCGACGAGCAACGCCCCGGATCCTGACGCCGCCTGGTGCGTGTATGCTGCACACTCCGCGTGACCGGAGTGCCCCATGCCTGCCGAGCCCTATCGCGTCATGGCCTACAACAATGCCTGGGCCAATCACCGGCTGCTCGCCGCCTGCGCGGGCCTGACCCAGGCCGAGTTCGAGGCGACACGCACCTCGTTCTTCCCGTCGCTGAAGGCGACGCTGAACCACATCCTGGTGATCGACTGGTTCTACGTCGATGCGCTCGAAGGCGGCATGCTCGGGCCGAAAGCCTGGGCCGACCCGGAGCCCTGCGCCACGGTCGCGGCGCTCGCGCGCGAGCAGGCGGCGATCGATCGCCGGCTGATCGCGCATTGCGAGACGCTCACCGAAACGGCACTGGCCGAACCCGTGCGGGTGAACCGCGACACCCGCGTGCAGGTCGAGCGCCGCGATCGCCTGCTGCTGCACCTCTTCCAGCACGACGTACATCACCGCGGGCAGGCGCACGCGATGCTCGCCGGCACACGCGTGGCTCCGCCGCAGCTCGACGAGTTCTTCCCCGCGGACGACGCGGCGCTACGCGGCGAGGATCTCGCGGCGCTCGGCTGGAGCGAGGAGGAGATCTGGAGGACGTGGGTCTTGTAGGGTGTGCTCGGCGGCCCGCGAGGTTGCGGCTGGACGATAACCGTCCATCCGCCGAGCGCACGCGTGCGC
>JAEYAU010000118.1 GCA_023404705.1 Pseudomonadota bacterium | reverse complement strand
CCCCGCCCCGGTCGGGCGGGGCGCCGCCCCCCCCCGCTTTTCTCTTTCAGTGATGCTTGCGACTCACGACGAGTCACATGCTGCGAACGATTGCCCGTGAATCGGCCGCCGTGCGAGCGATCGATTGCACGCGCGGAGCGGTACCAAATCACCCGGCGCCATCGCGATTTCTTCGATGTGCATGCGCATCGGTGAAGCGGTTCACAGACGAGAGCGTCGATCTCCTCCAAATGATCGACACGCAGAGACGAGTCCCTCATACGAACGGATGAGCGTCTCGTCAGCGCATCGCCGGGAATGAGCCCGGTGATCATTCAACAGGAGAGACGATCATGTTCACCAAGACCAAGCTTGCGCTGTCCGCCGCGCTGATCCTCGGCACGTTCTCGGCCGCCACCGCCGAATCGTGGGACCCGGTTCCGGGCGACCGCAATCCGGATGCCACTGTCGGGAAGCTCGAGGGCCGCAATCTCTACGACGTGCGCATGCAGGCCGGACGCTCCGCGCCGACCATCTACATCGAGAAGAACCAGAAGGTTCTCGATCGCAACACGCAGACCTTCGACGGCGGCGGCTGGTAAGCTCTGCGAGCTCAAGCGGCCGACGGATGTCCGGCCGCTTCTCTTCCCTTCATTGCCCCTGCAATGGGGGTCGCGAATGACCCCTCCCTTCCTTGCGCTCATCTCACGACGCCGTGACGATACGCGCCGCGATTCGCGGCGCGTCACGTGCGCACGCAGCGTCAGGCGCGCGTGCGACGCGCGTCATCACCCGCGCATTTTGTTTCCGCAGCGTGATCGCAATGTTTCAAACGTGTTTCGAGATGCAGATGCGCAAAGCGCATTTGCACGGACACGTGATCGGCAGACGCCGAATCGACACGCGGCGCCGACGATTCACCTTGGTGGAGCGTCCGAGTTATGCCGATTCCACGGGCCTTTCCGAGGTGTACGGGCAGGTTCGCAAAAAGGTTCACGAAAGGCTCATCACGTGTCGTTCACAGAATCCGTGAACAGCGGCGAGAGCTCGTGATTGGCAAGTGAAAGAGACCGCGCGTATCTCCCACGCATCGCCGGGGGCGACCTCGACGGAAAAACCCAAAACCGACGACCCAACTTGAACCCTTAGGAGACTTACGATGTTCACCAAGACCAAGATCGCTCTCTCGGCTGCTCTCATCCTGGGCACCGCTTCGGCGGCTCTCGCCGAGAACAACGCCGTCCCGGGCGAGCGCAATGCGAACCCCGTCGCGTCGCAGACGTTCGAAGGCCGCAATGCGTTCGAGGGCCGCGCCGAGGTGCGTACCCAGATCCAGGCCCCGGCCGTGTACGGCCCGGCTTCCAGCCCGTCGATCTACGGCGGCGGCTTCTGATCCTCCCCGATCGGCGCCCCCTAGCGCCGACCGAACCTCAAGCGGCCGGCGGAATGCCGGCCGCTTAATTTTTTTCTCGGGAGGACCTGACGTCGATGCGCCATCTCGTGCTCGCTCTCGCACTGCTCGCTCCTGCGACGCATGCCGCCGCGGCGGAGCAACACGATCCGGACGCGCCTTATCGCGTCGCGATCGAGATGGACCAGGACCGACGCACGACGCTCGACAGCGCGCCGCTGCGCCGGCGCTTCGCCGCCACCGGCCTCGTGCGCTGCGGCGGCGCGGTCGGCACCGCGCAGCTCACGCTGCGCAACGACATGATCACCACGGCTGCGCATGTGCTGATCGGCGCCGACGGCAAGCCGCGCAAGGGTTGCCGCTTCGAATCGAATCTCGGCGTCACGGTCGCGATCGATATGAGCACGCTGCAGGCCGGTAGCAAGCGGCCGCTCGCCGAGCCCGCGACGCGCGACTGGGCGGTGGCGCGGCTCGCCGGACCGATCGCGGGCGCAGCGCCCTATCGGCTCGGCGCCGCCGGCGCGCTCCCCGCGAGCGTGATGATGTGCGCGGGCGGCAACCAGAGCGCCACGCAAATGGGCGCGGAGGAATGCCGCGCACGTCACGTGATCAGCACGGCCGCGTCCGGCGTACGCGAGGTCGCGATCGACTGCAGCGCGGCAGCAGGCAGCTCCGGCGCCGCGTTGATCGACGGCAACAGCATCGTGGCGATCCATGTCGGCTATCGCAGCACGCACCCGAACGTGCCGGCCGCCTTCTCGACGCAGCACTACAATTTCGCGATCACGGTCGACGGGCCGTTCCGCGCGGCGGTGCTTGCAGGCGCCGCGCGCTCGGCCGCAAGACCCTGAGCCGCATCGGTTCTCGTGCACAACTGCAAATCAAAGCTCACCGTGTAGCGCGTCCCTTTGCCGCCACGCCCTTGTCAAACCCCGGCTGCGCTGCGACGTTATAGGCCGAGCAGCGGGTCCGAATCCTGCTGGAGGAAGCACTTGGGAGGGTCTTCGCAAACAGGAGACCCTTGATGAACGATCAGCAGATCGACGGCGGGATCATCCGCAAGCTCTGGATCGGGGAGTCCGAGGCCTATCGGGATCACCTCTTGCGGCTCGATCCCGAGAGCCGGCGCAACCGCTTCGGCGGCGGCGTCTCCGACGACTTCATCAACCGCTATGTCGACATGTCGCGCGGCCTCGACGCCGTGCTGCATGGGTATTTCGTCGACGGCACGTTGCGCGGCGTCGCCGAGTTGCGCCCGCTGGGCAAGGTGTTCTCGCAGGAGGCGGAGGCCGCCTTCTCGATCGAGACGCCGTGGCAGAGCCTCGGCGTCGGCTCTGCGCTGCTCGAGCGCACGCTGCTCGCGGCGCGCAACCGCGGCATCAAGCTGATGCATATGGCCTGCCTCGCCGACAACCGGCGCATGCAGCAGCTCGCGCTCAAATTCGACGCCGAGCTCACCTTCGATTTCGGCAGCGTGGTCGGCGAGGTGGCGGCGCCGCATCCGACGCCGATGTCGGTCCTGCGCGAGTTCATGGCCGACAGCCACGGCTTCGCGACCGCGATGCTCGAGGTGCAGCAGCGGATGCTGCGGCCGGCCTAAAGGCAATCTCAGTCTGCTCCCTCCCCCGCTTGCGGGGGAGGGAGGGGGAGGGGGCCCGGCGATAAACTCGCAGCAAGCGGCACCCCCTCTCCAGCTCTCCCCCGGCAAGCGGGGGAGAGGGCGCGCCGAGCATGTCGCGAAGCTTCGCCCTACTTCTGCATTCAACTCGTCACCAGCGAGTCATCGTCAAGTGCCTCGCCGCCGCGCACGCGGCGGAACATGGCGACGAGGTCGTCGACGCCGAGGCCGGCGCGCTCCTCGCCCGATACGTCGAAGATGATGCGGCCCTCGTGCAGCATGATGGTGCGCGTGCCGAGATCGAGCGCCTGGCGCATGGAATGCGTCACCATCAGCGTTGTCAGGCCATGCGCTGCGATCAGCCGCGCCGTGAGGCCGCTCACGAACTCGGCCATGCCGGGATCGAGCGCCGCCGTGTGCTCGTCCAGCAGCAGCACGTCGCAGGGCGCGAGCGTCGCCATCACGAGGGCGAGCGCCTGGCGCTGGCCGCCCGAGAGCAGGCCCATGCGGTCGTTGAGCCGCGTCTCCAGGCCGAGGCCGAGCTCACGCGCTCGCGATCGAAACAGCTCCTGGCGTTTCGCATCGAGCGCGGCATGCAGGCCACGCCGCGTGCCGCGCGCGCTGGCGATCGCGAGGTTCTCCGCGATGGTGAGCTCGGCGCAGGAGCCGGCCAGCGGATCCTGGAACACGCGGGCGACCCGCGTTGCACGCCGCGCCGGCGGCCAGTTGGTCACGTCGGTGTCGTTGATCGCGATGCGGCCGCTCGTCGGCGCCACGTCGCCCGCGATGGCGGCGAGCAGGGTCGACTTGCCGGCTCCGTTGGAACCGATCACGCTGACGAACTCGCCCTTCTGGAGCGCCAGGTCGATCCGTTCGATGGCGGTCTTTTCCAGCGGCGTGCCGCGGTTGAAGACGACGCGCAGGTTTTCGACGCGAATCATCGCGCCCTCGCGAAGGCGCCGGCACGCAGCTTCGGCAGCACCAGCGCGATGGTGACCAACACCGCGGTCGCGAGATTCAGGTCCGAAGCCGTGAGCCCGATGGCGTCGGAGGAGAGCGCGAGCTGCACCGCGATGCGATAGAGCACCGAGCCCGCCACGCAGGCGATCAGCGCCATCAGCATGCCGCCGCGCAGCAGCGTCTCGCCGACGATCACGGCCGCGAGCCCGACGATGATGGTGCCGACACCCGCCGTCACGTCGGCGAAGCCGGCGACTTGCGCGAACAGCGCGCCGCCGAGGCCGACCAGCGCGTTGGAGAGCGCCATGCCGGCATAGACCTGGCGGCCGGTGTCGATGCCGTTGGCAAGGGCCATGCGCGGGTTCTGACCGGTCGCGCGCATCGCGAGGCCGAAGTCGCTGACGAGAAAGCGCGCGAGCAGCGCCACCGCGATGACGACGAGCACGAACAGCACGAGCGGGCGCACCAGGTAGTCGGCGAGGCCGAGATCGTAGAACGGCGTCAGGATCGTCGGCTGGTTCACGATCGCGACGTTGGGCCGGCCCATGACGCGCAGATTGATCGAGAACAGCGCGATCATGGTGAGGATCGACGCGAGCAGGTTGAGGATGCCGAAGCGCACATTGAGGAAGGCGGTGACGAGCCCTGTCGCGCCGCCCGCAATCGCGGCGACGAGGCAGGCCGCCCAGGCGTTCCAGCCGGCCGTGATCAGCACGGCCGCCACGGCGGCGCCGAGCGGGAACGAGCCGTCGACCGTCAGGTCGGGAAAGTTCAGCACGCGGAACGCGATGAACACCCCGACCGCGACGAAGGCATAGACGAGCCCGAGCTCGACCGCGCCCCAGAATGCGATCGCGGACACGGTTGCGCCGCGCTACTCGACGACCTTCTTGGCGCGGCCGACCAGCGCGTCGGGCAGCGTCACGCCCTGCGCCTTGGCGGCCTTGCGATTCACCACCAGATTCGTGCCCGATGCGGCGCTCACCGCAATCGCGCCCGGCTTCTCGCCCTTGAGCACGCGCACCACCAGGGCTGCGGTCTCCTTGCCGACGTCGTGATAATTGAAGCCGATCGAGGCGACCGCGCCGCGATCGACCGAATCGGTGTCGCCGGCGATGAACGGGATCTTGTTCTGCTCCGCGACCGCGACCACGGCCTCGAGCGCCGAGACGATGGTGTTGTCGGTCGGCACGTAGAGCGCCTGCACGCGCCCGACGAGGCCGCGCGCCGCGCCCTGCACGTCGGCCGAGCGGTTGGCCGGCGCCTCGACCACGGTGAGCCCGCTCTTGCCGGCCTCGGCCTTGAAGCGCTGCAGCAGCGCGACGGAGTTCGCCTCGCCCGGATTGAAGATGAAGCCGACCGCCTTGGCGTTGGGCACCAGCTCCTTGATCAGTCCGACATGCGCGCCGATCGGCGAGAGATCCGAGATGCCCGTGACATTGCCGCCGGGCGCCTCGAGGCTCTTCACGAGCCCCGCCGCCATCGGATCCGTAACAGCCGTGAACACGACCGGAATGCTGCGCGTTGCAGTCGCGACCGCCTGCGCGGACGGCGTCGAGATCGGCACGATCACATCGGGGCTCTCGCCCGCGAACTGCCGCGCGATCTGGGCCGCTGTCGCGGCATTGCCCTGCGCGGAGCGGTATACGAATTCGAGATTGTCGCCGACCTTGTAGCCCGCGGCCGCGAGCCCGTCGCGTATCCCGTCACGACAGGCATCGAGCGCCGGATGCTCGACGATGGCGGTGACCGCGACCTTCACGGTCTTGGCGGAAGCCGGGACGAGCAGCGCCGCGGTTGCGGCGAGCGCGAGGATGAGACGCATGGGGGTGCTCCTCGGGGGATGAGCTGTTGCGCGGAGATTACCGCAAACGCGCGGTAATGGGCGACGGAATGAGGATGTTCCGCTCAGATTCGGCGTCACGTCATGAACCCGCTGGGTCGGAGACGCGACGATTCTCTCGGGGAGGCTTTGGAGGAAGCCATGACCCGTCTCATGCTCACTGCCCTGCTCGGCCTTGCGATCGCGACTCCTGCCAAGGCCTGCATGGGTCATCTGCCGCCCCCGCCGGATGCAATCGCGATGAAGAACGTCAAGAAAGTGAAACGCGCCGCTCCGATGAAAGACGAAGCGCCCGTGCCGCCCACCGCCATGCCACCGCGCGGCTGAATGAAAGTCCGCGAGCGGTCGGGAATCCCCACGGACTCTTTTCGGGTGAAACCCCGATAGGCCGCGCCGGCGGGGGCAGCGAGGATCGGGTGATGACCTCATCGTCCCGCAAGGGCCGACGCTAACATCAGGAGCGATCCATGAAGAAGCTGCTCCCTCTCATCGTCATCGCGGCAGGATGCGCCTATCTCCCGCTGCCGGCCGCGGCCCAGTACATGGTGATGCCCTATGGGCCACCCATCGGCATGGGTCCCGGCTATGCGGTCGGCGGTTACTATGCGCCCATGGCGGGCTACGGCGCGTATTACGGGTATGGCCCGTACTACGGCGGCTACAGTCCGTATTACGGCTACGGCTCGTATTACGGCTACGGTGGCTTTGGCCGGTGCGTCACGGACGAAGGTTACGGGCGGATCGCGGTCTGCAACGGCGCTGTCCGTTGATCGCAACGCATCGGGACCGGAGTCGGTGCGGCGCCGGTCTCCGCAGGCGTGATCACACCTGCCGTTCGACCATCTTGCGCTTGATCTCAGCGATCGCCTCGGCGGGGTTCAGTCCCTTCGGGCAGACGCGGGCGCAGTTCATGATGGTGTGGCAGCGGTAGAGGCGGAACGGGTCCTCGAGATTGTCGAGGCGCTCGCCGGTCGCCTCGTCACGCGAGTCCTTGAGCCAGCGGTTCGCCTGCAGGAGCGCGGCGGGGCCGAGGAAGCGCTCGGAATTCCACCAGTAGCTCGGGCAGGCGGTCGAGCAGCAGGCGCACAGGATGCACTCGTAGAGGCCGTCGAGCTTGGCGCGGTCCTCCTTGCTCTGCTTCCACTCCTTCTCGGGCGCCGCCGTGTCGGTCTTGAGCCAGGGCTCGATCGAGGCGTGCTGGGCGTAGAAGTTGGAGAGGTCCGGCACCAGGTCCTTCACGACCGGCTGGTGCGGCAGCGGATAGATCTTCACGGCGCCCTTCACCTCGTCCGAGCCGCAGGTGCAGGCGAGCGTGTTGAGCCCGTCGATGTTCATCGCGCAGGAGCCGCACACGCCCTCGCGGCAGGAGCGTCGGAAGGTCAGCGTCGGATCGACGTTGTTCTTGATCCAGATGAGCGCGTCGAGAACCATCGGCCCGCAGTCGTCCATGTCGACAAAGTAGGTGTCGATGCGCGGGTTCTCGCCGTCGTCCGGATTCCAGCGATAGACGCGATACTCGCGCAGGTTCGTCGCGCCCTCGGGCTTCGGCCAGGTCTTGCCCTCGGTGACGCGGGAGTTCTTGGGTAGCGTGAATTCAACCATGTCGCGTCTCTTTGCAATTCGAGGCGTTGCCGTTCTCTCGGCGTCAAGCCCGGGCGTGACGAATTAGTACACGCGTGCCTTCGGCTCGATGTAGGTGATCTCGTTGGTCAGCGTGTAGGTGTGCACCGGGCGGTAGTCGATCGTGACCTTGCCGGTGGCGTCATCGAACCAGGCAAGCGTGTGCTTCATCCAGGCCTTGTCGTCGCGGTCCGGATAATCCTCGCGCGCGTGGGCGCCGCGGCTCTCGGTGCGGTTCTGCGCCGAGTCCATCGTCACCACGGCCTGGGCGATCAGGTTGTCGAACTCGAGCGTCTCGACGAGATCGGAATTCCAGGTGAGCGAGCGGTCGGTGACGCGCAGGTCGGGCACGCCGCCGAACACGTCGTGGATCAGCTTGTGACCCTCGTCGAGCACCTCGCCGGTGCGGAAGACCGCGCAGTTGGTCTGCATCACCTTCTGCATCTTCAGCCGCAGCTCGGCGGTCGGCGTGCCGCCGCTGGCGTGGCGGAACTTGTCGAGCCGCGAGAGCGCGAGATCGCCCGAATCCTTCGGCAGCTCGGCCTGCTTGTCGCCGGGCGTGACGATCTCGGCGCAGCGCCTGGCGGCCGCGCGGCCGAACACCACGAGGTCGATGAGCGAGTTGGAGCCTAGACGGTTGGCGCCGTGCACAGAGACGCAGGCGGCTTCGCCGATCGCCATCAGGCCGGGCACCACCTGATCCGGATTGCCGTCGCGCTTGGTCAGCACCTCGCCGTGATAATTCGTGGCGATGCCGCCCATATTGTAGTGCACGGTCGGCAGCACCGGGATCGGCTCGCGGGTGACGTCGACGCCCGCGAAGATGCGCGCGCTCTCGGAAATTCCGGGCAGGCGCTCGTGCAGCACCGCCGGATCGAGATGGTCGAGGTGCAGGAAGATGTGATCCCGGTTCTTGCCGACGCCGCGGCCTTCGCGGATCTCGACCGTCATCGAGCGCGAGACCACGTCGCGCGAGGCGAGGTCCTTGGCGGAGGGCGCGTAGCGCTCCATGAAGCGCTCGCCCTCGGCATTGACCAGGTAGCCGCCTTCGCCGCGCGCGCCCTCGGTGATGAGGCAGCCCGATCCGTAGATGCCGGTCGGGTGGAACTGGACGAACTCCATGTCCTGCAAGGGCAGGCCGGCGCGCAGCACCATGGCGTTGCCGTCGCCCGTGCAGGTGTGCGCCGAGGTGCATGAGAAGTAGGCGCGGCCGTAGCCGCCCGTGGCGAGCACGGTCATCTGCGCACGGAAGCGATGCAGCGTGCCGTCGTCGAGCTTGAGCGCGATCACGCCGCAGCAGCGGCCGTCCTCGTCCATGATGAGGTCGATCGCGAAATACTCGATGAAGAACTCGGAGGCGTGCCGCACGGCCTGGCCGTACATGGTGTGCAGCATGGCGTGGCCGGTGCGGTCGGCGGCCGCACAGGTGCGCTGGGCGGTGCCCTTGCCGTAATGGGTGGTCATGCCGCCGAAGGGGCGCTGATAGATCTTGCCTTCCTCGGTGCGCGAGAAGGGCACGCCCCAGTGCTCGAGCTCGTAGACGGCGGCCGGCGCGTTGCGGACCAGATACTCGATCGCGTCCTGGTCGCCGAGCCAATCCGACCCCTTCACGGTGTCGTACATGTGCCAGCGCCAGTCGTCCGGCCCCATATTGCCGAGCGAGGCCGAGATGCCGCCCTGCGCCGCGACCGTGTGCGAGCGGGTCGGGAACACCTTGGTGATGCAGGCGGTGCGCAGCCCGGCCTCGGCGCAGCCGACCACGGCGCGCAGGCCCGCGCCGCCGGCGCCGACCACCACCACGTCATAGGTGTGATCCTCGATCGGATAGGCGCGGCCGTTCACGGCAGGAGCGCCGCCATTGCCCGAACCGTTGGTCGCCATGGTCACACTCCGAAGGACAGCTTGAGGATCGCGAAGAGGGCCGCGAGGCCGATCGCGATCGAGAAGAAGATGTTGGCGATCAGCAGCGTCAGCTTCAGGCCCTCATCGTGGACGTAGTCCTCGATGATCACCTGCATGCCGAGCTTCATGTGATAGACGCCCGTGATGATGAACAGCAGCATCGTGATCGCCACCAGCGGCGAGCCGAGGGTCTGCATGGTCGTGGCGTGGCTGCGGCCGAGCAGTGACACCACGATCACGACGAACGCGATAGTGAGCGGCACCAGCGCGATCGCGGTCAGCCGCTCGTGCCAGAAATGTGTGGTGCCGGCTCGGGCCGAGCCGAGGCCGCGCACGCGCGCCCGCGGGGTGCGAATGCTGGAGCCCTTCATCGCGCGTCTCCCATCACCATGTAGCCGATCACCCAGAGCACGATGGTGAGCGCGATCGAGCCGATCAGGCCCAGGCGGACGAGCAGCTCGCGCTCCTTGGCGCCGAAGCCGTAACCGACGTCCCAGATCAGGTGACGGATGCCGCCCAGCATGTGGTGGATCAGCGCCCAGGTGTAGCCGAACAGGATCAGGCGCCCGATGAAGCTGCCCATGACCCACTGCACGGTGGCAAAGGCGTTCGCGCCCGAGGCCGCGGCGATCAGCCACCAGGCCAGCAGCAGCGTGCCGAAATACAGCGCCGCGCCGGTGATCCGGTGCACGATGGACATCATCATGGTCAGGATCGGGCGGAAGACGCTCAGGTGCGGCGACAGCGGTCGCGGCGACGGCGCCTTTGTCTGGGCGATATGAGATTCCATCTTGGATCCTCGCGACCCGGAGGCGTCCCGCCCGGGGTGAACAACCAGGGAGCCGCGCCGTTCCTAGCGAATGGGTCCCGGTGCGGCAACGCGCCGATACGAAAGTCTGCAGGCGTCACTTCCGCATTCGACAACATCTAGTATTCGTGTCAGACGAAACATGGAGCAAAAATACCTCGGCTACAATCAGCATTCGACGTAGCTTGGCTTCGCGGAATGCGAAGGAAAGGCCTGTTTTGCGCTTTGACCTCGCGGATCTCAGCTTGTTTCGCCATGTGGTGGAGGCGGGCTCCATTACACATGGCGCAAGCCGCGCGAATCTGGCGCTGGCGGCGGCGAGCACGCGCATCCGGCAAATGGAGGAGGCGATCGGCGCTGCGCTGCTGGTGCGCAGCCGGCAAGGGGTGACGCCGACCCAGGCCGGCCGCACATTGCTGCAGCATGCCCGCACGATCCTGCGCCAGGCCGAACGGCTGCGGGAGGATCTCGGCGCCTATGCGGGCGGGCTCGCGGGCCAGATCCGGGTGCTCTCCAACACCAATGCGCTCACCGAATTCCTGCCCGAGGCGCTGAGCTCATTCCTGATCGGGCATCCGCAAGTGAGCGTCGATCTCGAGGAGCGGCTCTCGGACGAGATCGTCGGGCTGATCGCCGAAGGGGTGGCGGATCTCGGCATCGTCGCGGGTACGGTGGATGCCGGCAATCTGGAGATCTTTCCGTACCGGCGTGACCGCTTCGTTCTGGTGGTGGCGCGCGATCATGCGCTCGCCCGGCGCGGCCGCATCGATTTCGCCCAGGTGCTCGATCACGATTTCGTCGGCCTCGACCGCGCCAGCGCGCTGCAGCGCTTTCTCGCCGACAAGGCGGCGCGCATCGGCCGGCCGCTGCGCCTGCGCGTGCAACTGCGCAGCTTCGACGCCGTGTGCCGGCTGGTCGAGCAGAATGTCGGCATCGGCATCGTGCCGCAGACCACCGCGAGCCGCGTCGTCAAGACCATGGGAATCGCGGCCGTTGACCTCACGGACCTCTGGGCGGTGCGCGATCTCACGATCTGCGTGCGCAACATGGACGAGCTGCCGCCCTATGCGCGCGACTTCGTGCGGCACCTGCAGTTCGACCCGGACATGGATTCGGACGCGGGCTGAGGTCTCGCGGCCATCCGTCTCACGAAAATGCGACGCCGCGGCGATTTACATTCCGCTGCGAGAGGCCGTAGCCTGCGGCCGGATGTCCAAGAAAACCCCCGGGAGATCTCTCATGAAGCATTTGTTGGCCGCCGGCTGCGTCGCCGCGATGTTCGCTTTCGTCCCCTCGCTCGCGAGCGCCCAGAGCGCCAAGGCCGCGATCAAGGACGCGCAGGGCAAGGACGTCGGCAGCGCCGACCTCACGCAGACGCCGCACGGGGTGCTCGTGAAGGTGTCGCTGAAGGGCATCCCGGCCGGCGAGCATGCGTTCCACGTGCACGCGGTCGGCAAGTGCGAGCCGCCGTTCAATTCGGCGGGCGGGCACTTCAATCCCGGCGGCAAGAAGCACGGCATTCTGGTCGCCGAAGGCGCGCATGCGGGCGATATGCCGAACCTGCACGTGCCGGCGAATGGCGAGCTCGAGGCGCAGGTGCTCAACGCCGGGATCACGCTCGAGAAGGGCAAGCCCAACTCGGTCTTCCAGGCGGACGGCACCGCACTCGTCATTCACGCAGGCGTCGACGACTACAAGAGCGACCCGGCCGGCAACGCCGGCGGCCGCATCGCCTGCGGGGTGATTCAGTAGGGCGTAGGGGGTTCGCTCAGCCGTCATTCGGACGCTGCGCGGGGCGATGCGGGATGGCGGCCGGGCGACTTCATCAAAAATCATCATTTGTCTAACCTATTGGTGCAGCGGAGTATTCCGCTACAACAATCACCTTCGCGGCCTAAATTCCTGATGGTTTTTGATGAAATTCGGCTTTCGACCGCTAAGTTGTTGATCGCCCTCGTTATTTCCGGGGCCGAAAAATGCAGAAAATCAAAGCGGGGTCAGTCCTATCGCGCCCGTTTGGCAGCCCGCATCGCCTTGACGGCGCGCGCCACCAGCGCGTTCTGCAGCAGCGTCGCGGTGTCGGTCACCACCGCGTATTCGCGATGCATCTTGGCGAGCGAGAGCTGGTGCACGTCCTCGGCCGGCCAGACGCGGCCTGTGAGATCACGCACGTCCACCGACCAGCAGGCATCGCGCGCGACGAACACGCGGTAGCCGAGATTGCCGGCGTGGCGCACGGTCGCCTCGACCGAGTTGTGAGTCAGCACGCCGCAGATCACCAGCATGGTGACGCCGCGCTCGCCCAGCATCTCGTCGAGGCCGGTACCGACGAAGGCCGAGTTGACGTTCTTCGCGACGACGGTCTCGCCCTCGCGCGGCATCGTCTCGGGCTTGAAGGCGTTGCCGCCCTGGCCCGGCCGATAGGGCGAGCGCGGCTCGATCGAGTCGTGGCGCACATGCACGATCGGCATCTCGGCGTCGCGCCACGCTTCCAGCAGCGCCGCAATCGCGGCCTCGGCGCCCGGATTGTTGCGCGGGCCCCAGACCGGATCATCGATCGCGTTCTGCACGTCGATGATCATCAGCACGGTATCGCCGGGCAGTCGCGGCATGGGTCACCGAGGAATGAGCGCCCAGTAGTCGAGATCGAGGATGACCGCGGGATCGTCGGCGTCGCCCTCTTTCAGCGGAAACTCACTGCAGGGCTTGTCCTTCGTCGCGACCGTGCGCAGCCGTAGAGCACCCACGTCAGTGCGCCCCGGCAGCTCGGCCTTCGCCAGCACCTCGGACCAGGCGAACACGGTCAGCCCCGCGAACAGCGGCGCGACGTGGCGGCCGCCATTGATCGCCGCGATATGGAACGCATTGCCGAGCCCGTTGAACGAGAGCGCGCGCGCCAGCGAGATGACGTGGCCGCCATAGATCAGCCGCCGGCCGAAGCGTCCTTGCGACTCGCTGAACTGATTGAAATGCACGCGCGCCGTGTTCTGGTAGAGCCGCGTCGCGATCTGGTGCTCGGCCTCTTCGACCGTCATGCCGTCGATATGGTCGATCTTCTCGCCGACCGCATAGTCGTCGTAGCGATGCGGGCTGCCCGCGAGTGCGAAGTCATACTTGCTGACGTCGATCTTCGGACACGCGAGCTGGCTCGCGTCGACGACCTTCGGCAGCTCGGGCGCCGGCGCGTTCGGCGCGGGCGCGGCTTCGTCGCGCTTGCGCACCATCACCCAGCGCACATAGTCGAGCACGCGCGTTCCGTCCTGGCGGAAACCCGTCGAGCGAACATGAACGACGCCCGATTTCTTGTTCGAGGTCTCGCGCAGCCCGATCACCTCGGAGACTGCGGTAAGCGTGTCGCCCGGGTAGACCGGCGCGAGGAAGCGGCAGTCCGCGTAACCCAGGTTGGCGATCGCGTTGAGCGAGATGTCGGGCACGGTCTTGCCGAACACGACGTGAAAGACCAGCAGGTCGTCGACCGGGCTCTGCGGATAGCCGATCGCTTTCGCGAAGGCATCGGATGACTGAACCGCGAAGCGCGCGCCGAACAGGCCGTTGTAGAGCGCGACGTCGCCAACCGTGAGGGTGCGCGGCGTCGCGTGCCGGATCGTCTGGCCGAGCCGGAAGTCCTCGAAGAAATTGCCTGCGCTGGTCTTGGTCATCTGGGCCCCGTTTCGGGCACCATATCACCGGCGCTCTTTCCCGAGGCAAGCCGCCAACCCTGGATTTCGGTTCACCGCAATTTCCCTCCGTGATATGAGGTTTCCAGCACGGGGCTCACCGCATGCTGGCAACCGAACGCGCCGCGGCACGCGAGGATCATCGCATCCTCGATGGCCTGCTCGTGCGCACGGCCTCCGGCGATCGCGCCGCCTTCCGCGCGCTCTACGATCGGACGGCGCCGCGGCTGTTCGCGATCTGCCTGCGGATTGGCCGGAACCGGGCGCTCGCCGAGGAATTCCTGCAGGCAGGCTATGCGCGCATCTGGGAGCGCGCCGGCCAGTTCGATGCGGCGCGCGGCAGCGCCTGGGCCTGGATGATCGCCATCGTGCGCAATTACGCGATCGACCAGATCCGTGCGATGCGGCGCGATCTCGCGCCGGAGTCGGAAGGGCTCGAGATCGCGGATCCGCTTGCGGTCGGCGGCATGGAGAGCCAGGTCGAGATGATCGGCGTGCTGCGCTGCCTCGCCGAGCTCGACGAAGGCCCGCGCCAGGCCATCATCCTGGCCTATCGCGACGGGCTCAGCTACGAGGAGCTGGCGGGCCGCATGGGAATCCCGGTCGGCACGGCGAAAACCTGGGTGAGCCGCGGGCTCACCCGCCTGCGGCGCGCGTTGGATCGAGAGTCATGACGGATCGCAAGACAGAACGCGCCGCCGAATATGTGCTGGGCGTGCTCAGCGCGGACGAACGCGCGGCTCTGGCGCGCGAGGCGGAGCATGACACGGCGCTCGCCGAAGCTGTCGCGGGCTGGAACGCCGAGCTGGCGCCGCTGCTCGAGGCGCGCGAGGTCGATCCGCCGGCCGACATGTTCGACCGCATCAAGGCGCGCATCGCGTCACGCAAGACGGAGCCGCAGACAATCCGCGCGGACGAGGGCAAGTGGGAGATCGTCGTGCCCGGCGTCGAGCGCAAGATTCTGCGCGTCGATCGCGAGCGCAATCGCGCCACCTTCCTGGTGCGCGCGGCGCCCGGGGCGAAATTCCCCGCGCATGTGCATGAGGACGACGAGGAAGCCTATGTGATCTCGGGCGACCTCACCTTCGAGCACCTGACGCTCAAGGCGGGCGACTTCCACGTCGCGCGGCGCGGCATGCCGCATCCGGCCGCCGTCTCGGTCGGCGGCTGCATGCTGCTGGTGACAACCGGTCTCTAGAGAGCGGTGGCGCGCGGACGCGTCTTTCCGACCGGCTTCCACGCCCGGCCTTGGGCATGGCGAAAGTGTCCTGTTCGCCTTGCCATTCGGGCCCCCGGCGGCTAGAGCGCTACGCGCTCCAGCTGCTTTGTTTGGCGCATGATCCGTTCCGAAAACCGGTTTCCACTTTTCGGGATCATGCGCTAGCAAAGCCCGCGTCTGAACAAGAAAACCGCGAGGCAGTCCCGCCATGGCCACCCACAAGCTCCTCCTCCTGCCCGGCGACGGTATCGGTCCCGAGGTCATGGCCGAGGTGAAGAAGCTGATCTCCTGGATGAACCAGCGCGGCATGGGCGCCTTCGAGACCGAGGAGGGGCTGGTCGGCGGTTGCGCCTATGACGCGCACGGAGTCGCGATCACCGACGAGACCATGGCCAAGGCGAAATCCGCCGACGCCGTGATCTTCGGCGCGGTCGGCGGGCCGAAGTGGGACAAGGTGCCCTACGATGTGCGCCCCGAGGCCGGCCTCTTGCGGCTGCGCAAGGACCTCGCGCTCTTCGCGAACATCCGTCCGGCGATCTGCTACCCGGCGCTCGCCGAGTCCTCGAGCCTCAAGCAGGACGTGGTGGACGGGCTCGACATCATCATCCTGCGCGAGCTCACGGGCGGCGTCTATTTCGGCGAGCCGAAGACCATCACGGATCTTGGCAACGGCCAGAAGCGCGCGGTCGACACCCAGGTCTACGACACCTACGAGAT
This sequence comes from Pseudomonadota bacterium, assembly GCA_023404705.1. Taxonomy (GTDB): domain Bacteria; phylum Pseudomonadota; class Alphaproteobacteria; order Rhizobiales; family Xanthobacteraceae; genus FEB-22. The sequence continues at coordinate 2,702 of JAEYAU010000118.1, read as the reverse complement.
CGAGCGCATCGGCCGCGTCGCCTTCGAGCTGGCGCGCAAGCGCCGCAACAAGGTCACCTCGATGGAGAAGCGCAACGTCATGAAGACGGGCGTGCTCTGGAACGAGGTGATCGAGGGCGTGCACAAGCGCGAGTTCTCCGACGTCACGCTCGAGCACATGCTCGCCGACGCGGGCGGCATGCAGCTGGTGCGCTGGCCGAAGCAGTTCGACGTGATCGTCACCGACAATCTGTTCGGCGACATGCTTTCCGACGTCGCCGCCATGCTGACGGGCTCGCTCGGCATGCTGCCGTCGGCCTCGCTCGGCGAGGTCGATCCCAAGACCAAGAAGCGTCGCGCGCTCTACGAGCCGGTGCACGGCTCCGCGCCCGACATCGCCGGCAAGGGCATGGCGAATCCGATCGCCATGATCGCAAGCTTCGCGATGGCGCTGCGCTACTCGTTCAACATGCTGAAGGAAGCCGACCTGATCGAGCAGGCGATCGCCGCCGCGCTCGCCAAGGGCCTGCGCACCGCCGACATCAAGTTGGAAGGCTCCACCGTGGTCGGCACGTCGCAGATGGGCGACGCGATCATCGCGGAAGCCGAGAAGCTGGCGGGGTAAGACGCTGCGCGAGCGCGTAGGGCGGGTTAGCGCGAAGCGCGTAACCCGCCGCGAACCTCACAATGCGCGCACGCAGAATGTGGTTCAGCCGGCGGGGTTACGGCGCTGCGCGCCTACTGCCCTACAAGTCACTTCTTCTCAAACACCAGGTTCGGTTCGAGCTCCCACGCGAGCGGCCAGCCGACGGCTTGCATCATGGCGACGACCTCGTCGCGGCTCTCGAAGGCTTCGATCTGCATCATGCCGCGGTTGGCGCGCAGCAGTTGCTCCATGCCGCGGAGCGCGGGGCGTTCGTAGCGCTCGATGTCCATCTTGATGGCGAGCGTGCGTCCCGAGAGCGCGAGCGCGTCGTCGAGGCGTACGACGTCGACCTCGTAACCCTCCTGCGTCGCGTCCTCGGCGATGCGCGAGAGGCCGATGTCGGTCTCGGGGCCGGGCACCAGGCGGAAGCGGCCGGGCGCGGCGCCGGCCGCGACCTCGCGGATCTCGACGCGGTCGAGCACGCCGTTGATCAGCAGGTTGGCGCGCAGGCGCACCTGGTTGCGCCGGTCCGGCTCGAACAGGATCGCGCGCTCGACCAAACGCTTGCGCAACAGGATGCAGGAATAGAGGCCGATATTGGCGCCGATATCGAGGAAGAGGTCGGGCCTGAGCTCACCGCAGCGCGCGACGAAGCGCGTCAGCTCCGAGAGCTCGCCGATGCCGGCCGAGATCTCGAGCCCGCCGACATCGATGCCGCGCACCAGGAAGTCAGCGCCGAAATAGCGGGTGACGAAGAAGCGCTCGCCGTGACGGAGCTTGTTGTATGGCTTGTAGAAGCGCCGCCGCAGCTTGCGCGTGAGGCGTTCCGTGAAGGTCAGAGCCAAGCCGTCAGAGCCGGATCAGAAGCCCGGCTGGTAGCCTGGAAGCTCGTAGGGGCCGGGCAGCGGGCCGCGATAGAGCCGGTAGTCGTTGCGCACGACGTCGAAGGACGTGTAGCCCGGCGGCTCCGCATAGGAGCGGAAGTCCGGGCGCTCGTAGCGGCTCACCTCGGTGCCGGCGTCGAGATAGGAGCGGGGGCGCACCGTGATGCGGGTGCGGGCGCGGCCGGTCTCGTCGACGAAGGTGATGCGCTCGGTCTGCTGGCCCTGATAGACGCGCCGCCGCTGCGCCTCGGCCGGGTCGGAGACCAGCACCGCGCCAATCGAGGTGGCGAGAGCGAGAGCCATAACGGGCGCAAGGCGCATGGAAACCCCTTCCTTCATCGTCCACAACACGTTCGGTGCGTGCTTCGTTCCGCACCATAGACGGCTTCATTGCAGCGCGAAAGCTGCTGAAACACCTGAGTTACGCCGGTTTGCGCACGGAGATCTGCAGTGTTGCCCGTTGAGCACAGCCGAATCGTCGGAGATTCTCGGGTGACGCAGTCGTCAGCGAACCGGTGCCCACTTCGCCCGGACATGCGCTAAGCTGAGCTTCGCCCCTGCGGATGAAGACCGTGTTAACCGGGGCGAGAGGCGGACGGATGCCCGATCCCCATGGCGATCTGAGCCTGCTGCTGCCGCGCCTCGTCGCCTTTGCGCGGACCATCGTGGGGGATCGCGAGATCGCCCGCGATCTGGTGCAGGAGGCGGCCGCCCGCGCGCTCAGCGCCCGGCAGGTGCCGGTGGAAGCTGGGGCCTACCGGGCCTGGGTCTATCGGATCGTGCGCAACGCCGCGCTGGATGAACTGCGGCGTCGGCGCCGGGTCGAGGCGGCCGCGTCGGCCGAAGCGCAGGTGGATCTGTGGAGCTTCGACACCGACCGCATCGCCAAGCTGACCGTGGAGCAGGGGCTCGCCGCGATTGAGCCGGCGCATCGCGAGATCATCGCATTGATCGACATCGCGGGATTCAGCTATGCGGAAGCGGCCGGCATCATCGGCGTGCCGATCGGCACCGTGATGAGCCGCGTCGCCCGCGCGCGAACCGCGCTGCTCGCCGCGATCGAGAGCAGCACGGTGCGCCCTTTGAGGACACGCCATGGCGGTTGAGCCCCGCGACACCGAGCGCCTGAGCGCCTTCGTGGACGGCGAGCTCTCGCCGGCCGCGCGCGCAGCGGTGGCCGAGCGGCTCGCCGC
>JAEYAU010000083.1 GCA_023404705.1 Pseudomonadota bacterium | reverse complement strand
GGCCCGAGATGCGCAGGCCGCGGCCCGCGGCCTTCGGGCGGCTGCTGCGTGCCGCGCGCGCGACCCGCGTCGATACGCGCTTGTCGCGCGATGCCGGCCGCTATCTCTGCAACTACATCTATTGGCGCGCGCTGGAGGCGACCGCGGGCGAAGTCGCGCCGCTTGTCCAGTTCGTGCACATCCCGCTGGTGCGGCGGCCGGGCGAGACGCAGCCGCGGCCGAGCCAGGCCGATCTCGAGCGCGTCGGCGAAGCGATCCTGCGCGCGCTGCTGGCGGCGCGCCGTTAACCCTCCCGATCTGTGCCAGCGCGGGACAGCCCGGCTGGCCCCGATCTTGAACCGTGTCGATCCGAGAATCCCGAAAGGATCGATCATGGCCCTCGACCGCCGCAATTTCCTCGCCGCCACCGGCGCGAGCACCGCGACCACCGCCTGGTCCGCGAGCGACGCCGTGGCGGCGCCGCCCGCCACGGTGCCGATCTCCGGCCTCGGCGTCGACGCGACCCATCTCGGCGTGCGCCCCGCGACCCAGGAAGACCAGACCGAGGTGCTGCAGCGCGCGATCGAGCGCACCGCCGGCGCGCGGTTGCCGCTCGTGCTGATGCCGGGCACCTATTTCGTGCGCGAGCTCACCCTGGCGCCCGGCACGCGGCTGATCGGCGTTGCGGGCGCGACGCGCATCGTCGCGCTGGCGAACGCGCCGATGCTCGCGAGCCGCGATGCGGACAACATCTTGCTCTCGGGCCTGCTGCTCGAAGGCACCGGCAAGGCGCTGCCCGAAGGGCGCGGGCTCGTGCACCTGGTGCGCGGCCGGCACGTGCATGTGCGCGACTGCGAGATCAAGGGCAGCGGCCGGCATGGCATCGCGCTCGATCGGATCGAAGGCTCGGTGACGGGCACGACCATCACGGGCGCGGCCGCGGCCGCGATCTTCTCGCTCGATGCGCGCGGGCTGACGATCGGCGGCAACACGATCCGCGGCGCCGCCAACAACGGCATCCAGGTCTGGCGCTCGGAGGCGGGCGACGACGGCACGCTGGTGATCGACAACCGCATCGAGGACACCGACTCCAAGGCCGGCGGCACCGGTCAGAACGGCAATGCCATCAACGTTTTCCGCGCCGGCAACGTGACGGTACGCGGCAATCAGATCCGCCGCGCCGCCTTCTCGGCGGTGCGCGGCAATGCGGCGTCGAACCTGCAGATCCTCGGCAACACCTGCATCGGCCTCGGCGAATGCGCGCTCTATGCCGAGTTCGGATTCGAGGGCGCGGTGATCGCGAACAACGTGGTGGACGGCGCGGCGATCGGCGTCTCGGTGACCAACTTCAACGACGGCGGCCGGCTCGGCGTCGTGCAGGGCAACGTGATCCGCAACTTGATCCAGCCGCCCGGCACCGAGCGCACCGGCAACGGCATCTCGGTCGAAGCCGACACGGTGGTGACCGGCAACGTGGTCGAGAACGCGCCCGGCGCCGGCATCTCGGCCGGCTGGGGGCGCTATCTGCGCGACGTCACGATCACGGGCAATGTGGTGCGCGGCGCCGGCATCGGTGTCGCGGTGTCGGTCGTCCAGGGCGCGGGTGCGGCGCTGATCGCCGACAACCTCATCTCGGGCACCAAGCGCGGCGCCATCGCGGGCATGGATCACGACCGCATCGTCACCGAGCTCGCGCGCGAGGGCGCGCGCTATGCGCAGCTCGCGATCAACGGCAACGTGATCCGATAAAGCTATTGTTTGAGCATGATCTAATCCGAAAACCGGTTCGCACTTTTCGGGATCATGCTCTGCGAAACGCCGCGGTCAGACGGATCTCGCCGACCGTGATGCCGTTCCAGTTGCGCAGCTTCGGATTAACCAGCTCGTCCAGCGCCGTTCCCTCGGCCGCGCCGAGCCGCAGGAAGCGGGCGACCAGCGCCGCGGTGATCACCTCCGCGGCGCGCCCGGCGCCGTCGTCGCACTTCACCGCGAAGCCAAGTCCCTGATCAGGCAGCGCGCCGCAGAACACGCCTTCGGCCCCGGTCTTCACCAGCACGCGCGCGCCGAGCAGCTCCATGAGGCGCGTGCAGAATCGTCCCGTCCCGGCGACAAAGAAGGGCTTTGCCGCACAGGCCTCGCGCAGGCGCTGCGCGGCCTTTGCGCGCTCGGGCGCGAGGCCATGCCCGGTCGCGAAGCGCGCGAAGGCGAGCGCCAGCGCGGACAGCGGCACGGCCCAGGTCGGTATCGAGCAGCCGTCCGTGCCGCAGGCGTCTTCCGAGAGGCCAGCCCCCGCGAGGTTCTCCATCGCGGCGCGCACCTCCTGCTGCACGCGGTGACTCTGGGTCACGTAGCCGTGGTGATCGACGCCCATCGCACAGGCCAGGCAGATGAAGCCCGCATGCTTGCCGGAGCAGTTGTTGTGGAGCGCGGTCGGGGTCTGCGCGGCGCGCGCCAGGGCCAGCGCGGCGGGCTGATGGCTCGGCCAGTGCGTACCGCATTCGAGCGCCGCGACGTCGAGCCCGGCCGCCGCCAACATGCGGGAGGCGACCGCCACATGCGCGGGCTCGCCGCCATGTGACGCACAGGAAAGCGCCAGCTCCTCGGGGCCGAAGCCGTAGCGGTCGGCGGCGCCGGACTCGACCAGCGGCAGCGCCTGCAAGGGCTTCACGGCGGAGCGCGGATAGACCGGCTGATCCACATCACCGAGCGTCAGGACGCTGCGCCCTTCCGCATCGACCACGGCCACCGCGGCGCGGTGGCGACTTTCGACCAGCGGCCCGCGAAGGGCCTCGACAAGAACCGGATTGCTCATCTGTAATGTCTAGCAAGCATTGGTGCCACAGTTCGGTCGGAATGGTCCCCCACGTCAAGGCCATCATGTTGAAGACCTTTCTGCTCGCCTTTCTGATTCTCTTCATCACTCCTCTCGCGGTCGGCGCCGGCCTCTATATGGCCGAGGAGCGCCCGGCGAGTTGGGGCCGCGCCGACTGGTCGAGCGCCGGCCTGCTGCAGCCGGCCGCCAGTGTTCCGGAGGCGCGCGTGCTGGTGCTGGCAGGGCGCACCGGCCGCTGGAAAGGCCTGTTCGCAGTCCATAGCTGGATCGTGGTGAAGCCCGCCAATGCGACGCGCTGGACCCGCTACGACGTGGTCGGCTGGGGCAATCCGGTGCGCAAGGACGGCTGGGACGCCGACGGCCGCTGGTTCAGCGACATGCCGCGCGTCGTCGCCGACATCCGCGGCGAGGCCGCGGCCGCCGCGATCCCGAAGATCGAGACCGCGATCAAGGCGTATTCATACCGCAACGCCGGCGACTACCGCGCCTGGCCGGGCCCGAACAGCAATACCTTCGTCGCGACCGTGCTGCGTGCGGTCCCCGAGCTGCAGGTCGCTATGCTGCCGAACGCGGTCGGCAAGGATTATCACGACGGGTTCATGGCCGGACTCACGGCGAGCCGCACCGGCGTCGAGATGAGTCTCTGGGGCCTGCTCGGCTTCAAGCTCGCCTGGGTCGAGGGCCTCGAGCTCAACATTCTGGGTCTCGTCGCGGGCCTCGATATCCGCGAGCCCGCCGTGAAACTCCCGGGCTTCGGCCGGATCGCGTTCGCGGGCGGAACCGCAACCGCTGCGAGCGGCACGCATTGACGTATCGGCACGGTCACGCGGGCGTCACGGGGAATTGTCCCCATGCGTCCCGTGCCGCAGGGTGACGCGCGCGCGTGCGTGTGAGAGCTTTGCGGCCGAATCCGGAGGTGCCTGCATGCGTGATACGTGGCCGCTGCTCGACAAGATCCCCTTTCCTGCCCTTCGCCGCGGCCGGCTCGATACGTTGCAGGTCAATGTCGGGTATCGCTGCAACCAGTCCTGCGTGCACTGCCATGTGAATGCCGGACCGAGCCGCACCGAGGAGATGGCCGGCGAGACCGTCGACGTGGTGCTCGCGTTCCTCGCGCGGCAGCGCATCTCGACCATCGACATCACGGGTGGCGCGCCGGAGCTCAATCCGCATTTTCGTCGCATGGTGACGGGCGCGCGCGACATGGGCGTGCGCGTCATGGACCGCTGCAATCTCACGATCCTGGAGCAGCCGGGCCACGAGGATCTCGCCGAATTCCTCGCTGCGCAGCAGGTCGAGATCGTCGCCTCGATGCCCTGTTATCTCGAGGACAATGTGAACAAGCAGCGCGGCAAGGGCGTCTACGAGGGCTCGATCCGCGGCTTGCAGCGCCTCAACGCGCTCGGCTACGGCCGCGACGAGACGGGCCTCATGCTCAACCTCGTCTACAATCCGCTCGGGCCCTCGCTGCCGCCGCCGCAGGCCGCGCTCGAAGCCGACTACAAGCGCGAGCTCGGCGAACGCTTCGGCATCGTGTTCAACAATCTTTACACGCTCGCCAACATGCCGATCCAACGCTTCGGCGCGATCCTGCTGGCCAAGGGCGAGTTCGACAAATATCTGGATCTGCTCCAGCACGCGCATCTCGACGCCAATCTCGAGAACGTCATGTGCCGCCGCCTCATCTCGGTCGACTGGCGCGGCCATGTCTATGATTGCGACTTCAATCAGATGCTCGATCTGCCGCTGACGCACGGCGCGAACACGCAGGTGCATCTGCGCGACCTGATCGAGGTCGACCTCGCGAACAATCCGGTGCGCGTCGCAGGGCACTGCTTCGGCTGCACGGCCGGCCAGGGCTCGAGCTGCGGCGGCGCGCTGAAGGAAGCGGCCGAATGAGGATCGAGACGGATGCGGGCGGCCTCGCTGGCGCGCGCGCCGATGCGGGCGCGGGCCGCATGTGTCCACGCGACTACCGCTATGCGCCGGCCGAGCTGAACCGCGCACCGGACCTCTCGGCCGAGTTGCTCTACGTGGTCGGCGGGCTCTACGGCAATCTCGCGGCGCTCGACACGATCGAGCGCATGGCGGCGGCCGAGCACGCGCCCGTGACCATCGTCTTCAACGGCGACTTCCACTGGTTCGATGCCGCGCCCGACTGGTTCGCCGAGATGGAGCGCCGCATCGCGCCTTACCCGGCGCTGCGCGGCAATATCGAGACCGAGATCGCGCGTCCGGCTGACGTCGGCGCGGGCTGCGGCTGCGCCTATCCGTCTTCGGTCTCGGACACGGTCGTGGCATGGTCGAACGTGATCCTCGGCGAGCTCCGTGGCGTCGCGACGCCCATCGAGGCGGCGCGGCTCGGCGCGCTGCCGATGCATCTCGTCGCCCGGGTCGGCGATCTTCGCGTCGGCATCGTGCACGGCGATGCCGAGTCCCTCGCGGGCTGGCGCTTCGCTCATGACGAGCTCGACGACGAAGCTGCATTGCCGTGGCTCGACGCCGTCCGCCGCGCCGCGCAAGTCGATCTGTTCGCCTGCACGCACACCTGCCTCGCGGCGCATCGGAGCTTCGATCTGACGGCGGGCCGCCTCGACGTGATCAACAACGGCTCCGCCGGCATGGCCAATTTCGCCGACAGCCGGTTCGGGGTGATCACACGTATCGGCACGACGCCTTCGCCGCACGCTCCGCTCTACGGCGCCGTGCAGGACGAGGTCTTCGTCGACGCTCTCGCGGTCGAGTTCGACATGACGGCCTTTCTCGATCGCTTCCTTGCCCGCTGGCCCGAAGGATCGCCCGCGCGCGCCTCCTATTTCGGGCGTATCATGAGCGGGCCGGAGCATACGATCCGGCGCGCACGGTCCTGACGGCTTGCAGACGCTCTCGATCATCGTGCCGGTGCTGAACGAAGCCGCCGGTATCGTCGATGCGCTCACCGCGCTCGCGCCGTTGCGCGCGCGCGGTGCCGAGGTGATCGTGGTCGACGGCGGCAGCCGCGACGACACGCTCAGGCTTGCCGCCATCCATTGCGATCGCGCTTTCACGGCGCGGCGCGGACGCGCCGCGCAGATGAACGCCGGCGCCGCCATGGCGCGCGGCGACGTCCTGCTGTTTCTGCACGCCGACACGCGGCTGCCGGACAATGCGGATGCGCTTGTCGCGCAGGCGCTGGACAGCAGCGGCCGCGCGTGGGGACGCTTCGACGTGGCGATCGCGGGAGAGCATTGGTTGCTGCCCGTGGTGGCGCAGCTGATGAATTGGCGCTCGCGGATCACCGGCATCGCCACGGGCGACCAGGCCACGTTCATCAAGCGCGAGACTTTCGCGGCCGTGAACGGCTTTCCGGACATTGCGCTGATGGAGGACATCGCGATGTCGGCGGCGCTCAAGCACGTGTCGCGGCCAGCCTGCGTCGCGGAGCGCGCGACCACGTCCGGCCGACGCTGGGAGACGCGCGGCGTCCTGCGCACCATCCTGCTGATGTGGAGGCTGCGGCTCGCCTACTACTTCGGCGCAAAGCCCGACGCGCTGGCGCGACGCTATGGCTATGTCCCGCGCGAATCCTAGCATCGCGGTGCTCGCCAAGGCGCCGATTCCCGGGCTCGCGAAAACGCGGCTGATGCCGGCGCTCGGCGCGCATGGCGCCGCCGTGCTCCAGGAGCGGCTGACCGAGCGCGCGGTCGCGACCGCCTGCGCGGCCAAGCTCGGCGCGGTCACGCTCTGGGGCACCCCCGACATCCGGCATGCGAGCTTTCGCGAGCTCGTCAGCCAGTATCGCATCCGTTTCGCACGCCAGCCTGACGGCGATCTCGGCGCGCGCATGCTCGCCGCGATCGCGGGACCGACGCTGGTGATCGGCACCGATTGCCCGGCGCTCACGCCCGATCATCTGCGCGCTGCCGCGGCGGGGTTGCGCGAACATGACGTGGTGCTCATTCCGGCCGAGGACGGTGGCTACGTTCTCATCGGCATGAACGCGCCGCAGCCTGCGCTCTTCAGCGACATGATTTGGAGCACCGACACCGTGCTCGCGGAAACGCGCAAGCGCATCGCGAGCCTCAGCCTTTCGGCGCGCGAGCTCGAGACGCTGTTCGACATCGATCGGCCCGAAGATCTCGCGCGCCTGCCGCACGACGGTTTCGAAGCTTTCGTCTAGAGCCAGGCACGTTTCGGCGGAGTCGAACAATCTTCCGTTCGTCCTCGCGCAAGCGGGACCCAGAGCGGCTGGTCACTGAGAATGCGGCCCTGGATGCCCGCTTTCGCGGGCACGAACGGAGTGTGGATCAATCGCATCGGAAGAGCTTCAAAGCCTTCCTTCCAGCGCGCGCTTGAACACAGTGCGCGCGGCGCGCTTGTCGAAGGTCACGGGATTGCCGCCAGCGGTCGGATCCTTCGGCGCCATCTCGACGATCTGCTCGATCTTCTCCTCGCCGACGTTAAGGCCCGCGAGCGTGTGCGGCACGCCGATCTCGGCGCGCAGCTCCAGCAGCCAGTCGAGGAAGGCGCGGAAGTTCGGGCGCAATCCGAGATAGGCCGAGACCCGCTTGATCTTGTCCTCGATCTCCTTGCGATTGAACATCACGACATAGGGCGCGAAGACTGCGTTGGTCAGGCCGTGATGCGTGTCGTGCAGCGAGCCGACCGGATGCGAGAGCGCGTGGATGGCGCCGAGTCCTTTCTGAAAGGCGGTCGCGCCCATGGCGGCGGCCGACATCATGTGCGCGCGAGCTTCGAGATTTTTGCCGTCCTTCACGGCGACCGCGAGGTTCTCCTTCACGAGCCGCATGCCTTCGAGCGCGATGCCGTCGGCCAGCGGGTGATAGAATGTGCCGCAATAGGCTTCGAGGCAGTGCGAGAAGGCGTCCATGCCGGTGCCGGCCGTGATGATCGGCGGCATACCCACGGTGAGCTCGGGATCGCAGATCGTCACCTTCGGCATCATGGCGGGATGGAAGATGATCTTCTTGGTGTGCGTAGCGGGATTTGTCACGACACCGGCGCGGCCAACCTCGGAGCCTGTGCCCGCCGTGGTCGGCACCGCGACGATCGGCGCGATGCCGTCGGCATTTGCGCGCGTCCACCAGTCGCCGATATCCTCGAAGTCCCAGATCGGCCGCGTCTGGCCCGCCATGAAGGCGATCAGCTTGCCGGCATCGAGGGCCGAGCCGCCGCCGAAAGCGATCACGCCGTCATGCTGTCCGGCCTTGAAGGCCGCGACACCCGCCGTGATGTTGGTGTCGATCGGGTTCGGGCGGATATCGCTGAACACCTTGTGGGAGATGCCGGAGGCGTCGAGCTGCGCCGTCACCTCGCGGGTCATCGGCAGCGCGGCGAGCGTCGGATCGGTGACGAAGAGCGGGTTCGACATGCCGGCGGCGCGCACGGCATCGGGCAATTCGGCGATGCGCTTGGCGCCGAAGCGGACCGAGGTCGGATAATTCCAGTTGGCGCGAAGCTGCATATGTCTCTCCTGCCCGCGTCACGCGGGGCGCGATTCGATCGAACGGGTTCTACGTAGTCGCGATCCCAGCCCTTTGAAAAGAGCCGGCAGCGATAGGAGCACGAGCGCGACGGGAAGCGCCCACAAACTGCGGTGGAGCATGAGATAGCCCGGCAGCGCCCAGGCGCCGGACATCATCATCTCGCACATGACGACCACGGCATTGCCCTTGCCGCGCTGATGGAAATCGGCACGCCGGCCGGGGCTCGGAAACAGCACGCTGATCAACGCACCCGAGAGCGCGCTGCCGGCGCTGCAGACCATGAGCGTGAGGCCGAGCCAAGGCGTGTGCAGCGCCGCCACGACCAAAGGCGGCGTGACCACCAGCGCCACCGCGATGAGCGCGGCCTCCACCTTGGCGCGCAACACGTCGAAGCGGCGGATCGGCGCGGCGGCGAGCAGGTCCGGCGCGTCCTCGCCCGAAACCGTCACCCAGCCGAAGCTGCCGCCGAGATTGCCGGCCAGGATGATGACGAGCAGCCAAGCCGGAGACGCGACAGCGCCTTCCGTGTTCAACATCAGCAGCACGACCGGGACGAGGAACAGCATCTGCGAGGTGATCTTGGCGAGCAGCCAGGGATCGCGTGCCAGCAGCGTGAGCTCCTTGCGGCGCAGGATCGCGGAGATGTGCCCCGTGAAGACATGCGAACTGGCGCGCCGTCTCGCGACCGTGGCGGTGCCGGCCGCCGTCACGGCATCGGCGATCAGCCCGTCGGCGAGCGTGCGCGTGGTGAACCAGAAGAGCGCGAGGCTGACGAGGATCGCGGCCGCGAGCGGCCCCGGCTCGCCCATGGCGGCATGCGCGGGCAGCCAGATCCAGGCGTCCGGGCCCGGCAGATGGGCGGCGAGCAGCGCGAGTACGCCGAAGGGCGATTCATCGTGCCCCATCAACAGGCTCGGGAGCTGCGGCAGCAGCGCGAAGGCGAGCGCGATGACGCCGGCGAGCAGCTGCGCGGTCAGCCGCGTGCGCTGCGCGCCGATCAGGCGGAACACCGCATGGGCGAGCGCGAGGCTGGCACAAGTCGCGATCAGCGCCAGGGAGGGCATCACGAGATAAGCGACGAGGAAGCGCGGATGGCCGAACAGCGCGAAGATGTTGGCGAAGGGCAGCGCGACCAGCGCCGAGAGCGCGAGCAGCGACGCCGCGATCGCGATGGCGCGCACCGCGATCACGGTCTGCGGACGGATCGGCGAGGACAGGATCAAATCCATGTCGCCGCGCGCATAGATGAGTTGAACGGCCGCGACCACGCCGGTCGAGATCATGCCGAACAGCGCGAAGAGCAGCGCGCCCGTGACCGCGACATGCGCCTCGTCGGCCGCCACCAGCGGCATCTCGCCGTGCATCCAGGCGATCGGCACGGCCGCCATGTGCATGAGGCCGAGGCTGATCACCGCGAGGACCGTGAGCCAGACCGGCCCGGTGCGGCCACGCAAAGCGCGCCAGCCGACGCGCAGCTCGTGATGCAGCAACCAGGGCGCGGATCCCGGTCTCATGCGGCGGCCGTATCCGGCTTGGCGACGAGACGCAGGAACACGTCCTCGAGCGTGGAGTCCGCGTGTCCGGCCTGCGCGCGCAGCTCGCCGAGGCTGCCCTCGGTGACGAGCGCGCCCGCATCGATGATGCCGATGCGATCGACCAGGCGCTCGGCGACATCGAGGATGTGCGTCGAGAGGATCACGGTGCAGCCGGCGCGGGCGCGCTCGAGCAGCAGGTCCTTCACTTGCCGCGCGATCGCGGCGTCGAGCCCAGTGAGCGGCTCATCGAGCAAGAGGAGCCGTGGCTCATGAATGAGCGCGCCCGCGAGTGCGGCCTTCTGCTTCATGCCGCGCGAGAAGGTCTCGCACGGATCGTTGCGCTGCGCCCAGAGATCGAGGCGTTCGAGCAGCTCCTGCGCGCGGCGCCCGCTCTCGGCCGGATCGAGGCCCCAGAGGCCGGCAACGAAGCTGAGATATTCCAGCGCCGTGAGCTTGTCGTAGAGCATCGGCTCGTCGGGCAGCCAGGCGATGAGGCGCTTGGCGGCGCGCGGATCCGTGAGTGCATCGACGCCCCCGACCGCGATGCTGCCGGCGTCAGGCTGCAGCAGGCCGGCGATCATGCGCAGCGTCGTGGTCTTGCCGGCGCCGTTCGGACCGAGCAGTCCGTAGAACTCGCCGGCGCCGATCGTGAGATCGAGGCTCCGGACGGCCGGCTTGTCGAAGCTCTTCGACAGGCCGCGGATGCGCAGCACGATCTCGTCCACTCACACCTCGCGCAAATGATAGCTCTTCGGCCGCGTCAGGCTCTCGTAGCCGACCCGCGAGAGCGTGGCGCCGCGTCCGGTCTCCTTGACGCCGGTCCAGGCGAGGCCGGGATCCAGATAGTCGCAGCGATTCATGTAGACGGTGCCGGTCTCGACGCGGGCGCCGATGCGCTCGGCCGCATCCATGTCGCGGGTCCAGATCGAGGCCGTGAGACCATAGGGGCTGTCGTTCATCAGGCGCACGGCTTCGTCGTCATCCTTCACCCGCATGATGCCGACAACCGGGCCGAAGGTCTCCTCCATCATGACCTTCATGGAGTGGTCGACATCGACCAGCACCTGCGGCGCCACATAGCTCGTACCCGGCGCGTCGCGCGTGAAGGCAGCCGTGTCGATCAGCGCGCGTGCCCCTTTGCTGCGCGCTTCGTCGATGTGATCGCGCACCGTCGCGGCGAGGCGCGGCTGCGCCATCGGCCCGAGCGTCGTCGCCTGATCGAGCGGATCGCCGAGCACATAGCTCTTCGTCAGCGCGACGAAGCCGTCGAGGAAGCGGTCGTAGATATCGGCATGCACGTAGATGCGCTCGATGCCGCAGCAGCACTGGCCAGAGTTGAAGTAGCTGCCGTCGACGAGGTTCTCGACCGCGTGATTGAGATCGACATCGGGGCGCACATAGGCCGGATCCTTGCCGCCGAGCTCGAGGCCGACGCCTGCGAAGGTGCCCGCTGCGGCCTGCTCGATGTTACGCCCCGCTGCGACCGAGCCCGTGAAGCAGACCTGGTCGACATCGCCGGAGCGAATGAGGCCGAGCGTGTCCTCGTGCGAGAGGTTGAGCGTGCGGAACAGGCCCTGAGGAAGTCCGGCCTTGTCCATGGCGGCCTGGAAGCGGTCGCCAACCAGCAGCGTCTGCGCCGCGTGCTTGAGCAGCACGGCGTTGCCGGCCATCAGCGCGGGCACGACGGAGTTGACGGCCGTGAGATACGGATAATTCCAGGGCGCGACCGTCAGCACGGTGCCGACCGGCTCGCGCGTGACGTAGCGCTTGAAGCCGGCCTTCGGCTCCGGCGTGACGGGCGCGAGCGCGCTCTCGGCGATGCCGATCATGTAGCGGGCGCGCTCCTCGAAGCCGCCGAGCTCGCCGCCCGCATAGCGGATCGGCCGCCCCATCTGGCGCGAGAGCTCCGGCGCGATCTCCTCGCGCATCGCCAGCATGGCATCGACCGCGCGAGAGAGCAGCCGCGCGCGCTCCGCCACCGGCACGCGTGCCCACTCGGCCTGCGCCTTGCGGGCGGCGGCGACGGCCGCCGCGATCTCGGCCGCGCTCGCGGATTTGCGCCGCACCAGCTCGCGGCCGTCGGCGGGGGAGATGCAGATGATGTCGGTCATGCTTGTCTCATGCATTGTAAGTCACGACGCGTCGGCACACTCCGCGCGTCATCCCGGCCGAGCGCAGCGAGAGCCGGGATCCATAACCCCTGTCCATCCGCATCGCGACCGCAGGGGATATGGATCCCGGACAGCCGCTGGGCGGCTTCCGGGATGACGTCTGAGTTTCTTCCACCGCGAATCTCCTCAATACCTTTCGAATCCGCGCATCAGCTCCCAGTCGGTGATGCGGCGGTCGTATTCGAACTGCTCCCATTTGGCGGTGTGGACATAGTGGTCCACGACCGCATCGCCGAGCGCCTTGCGCAGCATCTTGGAGTTCGCGAGGCACTCGGTCGCGTCGCGCAAGGTCTTCGGCACCTCAGGGAGGTCCTTGCCGTAATAGGCATCGCCCGAATGCGGCGCGTCGAGGGTCAGCTTCTCCTCGATGCCGGCAAGGCCGGCGGCGATCAGCGCCGAGAAGGCGAGATAGGGATTGAGATCGGCGCCACCGACGCGGCACTCGATGCGAATCGCCTTGCTGCCCTCGCCGCAGAGGCGGAAGCCCGCCGTGCGGTTGTCGCGACTCCAGACCGCCTTGGTGGGCGCGAAGGTCCCGACCTGGAAGCGCTTGTAGGAGTTGACGTAAGGCGCGAGGAACCAGGTGATGTCGCGCGCATATTTGAGCTGGCCGGCGACGAAGGAGCGCATCAGCCGTGACATGCCGTGCTCGGCCTTCGGGTCGTAGAACAGCGACGACTTGCCGGCCGGGTCCCAGAGCGAGGCGTGGATGTGGCTGCTGGAGCCGGCAAGCCCGTAATTCCACTTCGACATGAAGGTGACGGCCTTGCCCTGTGCCCAGGCGATCTCCTTCACGGCATTCTTGAGGATCACGTGGCGGTCGGCCATCTCGAGCGCATCCGCGTAGCGGACGTTGATCTCCTCCTGGCCCGGACCCCACTCGCCCTTGGAGTTCTCGACCGGAATGCCCGCGCCCTCCAGCCCCTTGCGGATGGCGCGCATCACGCCCTCCTCCTTGGTGGTCTGGAGGATGTGATAGTCCTCGATGTAGTGGCCGGCCGTCTTCAACTCCGCGTAGCGCTTGGCGAGGGCGCTCTCGTAGGTCTCGTCGAACAGATAGAACTCGAGCTCCGAGGCGAAGAAGGGACGCATCTTCGCCTGCTTCAGCCGCGCGATCTGCGCCTTGAGCATGCCGCGCGGCGAATGCGGCAGATCGTGGTGGTGATGGTCGAGCACGTCGGCCAGCACCAGCGCGGTGCCTTCGAGCCACGGCAGGCGGCGCATGGTGGCGAGATCGGGCTTCATGACGAAGTCGCCATAGCCCTTCTCCCAGCTCGCAGCCGCATAGCCGGGCACCGGCTCCATATCGATGTCGTTGGCGAGCAGGTAGTCGCAGGCATGCGTCTCTTCGTAGGCGCCGTCGAAGAAATACTCCGCCTGGAAGCGCTTGCCGATGAGCCGGCCCTGCATGTCCACCATGGCCACGACCACGGTGTCGATGCTGCCGGCCTTCACGGCCTTCTTGAGATCGTCGAAGCTCAGATTGCCTGCCATGCCTAGCCCCCAACCCTCTTTTCCATGAACACGCTCAGCGGATCCGGCGCATAGTCGCCGAACGGCGCGCAATCCTGAAAGCCGGCGCGGCGATAGAGCGCCAGCGCGTCGGTGTTGTGAATGCCGGTCTCCAGCCGCAGCACCGGCAGTGACTCCTGGCGCGCAACCTCCTCGAGCTCCTCAAGGATGACAGCGCCGAGCCGGTTTCCCCTCCACTCCGGACGCACATACATGCGCTTCACCTCGCCCCACCCGCGCGCATCGTGGAGCAGCGCGCCGATGCCCTGCGCCTCGCCATTGATGCGCGCGACCAGGAAGGTCACGTCCGGCGCGCAGAGCGAGGCGATGTCGAGAAGGTGGTTGCTCTCCGGCGGGTAGAGCGACATGGCGTGTGCATCGAGCGCCTCGATGAGCTCGACGATATCGGGCTGATCGGGGCGCTCGCGCGCGATGAGGAGACCGACGGTATCGTTCATGCGGCCTCCGTCAGCGCCGTGTCGAGGATGTCGAGGGCCCGATTCATGTCAGCTTCGGTGACGGTGAGCGGCGGCGTGAGGGTCAGCACATTGCCGAAGGTGGTCTTGAACGAGAGGCCAAGGTCGAGCGCGCGGTACATCACGGTCTCGGCTGCGTCCTTCGCGGGCTCGCGGCTCTGGCGGTCGGTGACGAGCTCGGCGCCGAGCAGCAGACCGCAGCCGCGCACGTCACCGATCAGCGCATGACGCTGCTGCATCTCGCGCAGGCGCGCGAGCGCGAGATCGCCGACCTTGGCGGCGTTGGCGACGAGCCCCTCCTCCTCGATGATCTCGATGGTGGTGAGCGCCGCCCGCGCGGTCACCGGGTTCTTCTCGTGGGTGTAGTGGCCGAAAGCCCAGTCGGCCGCGACGTCGAGGCGCGGATCCGCGATCACGGCGGAAATCGGCAGGATGCCGCCGCCGAGCGCCTTGCCCAGCACCATGATGTCGGGGACGACGCCGTCGTGCTGGCTCGCGAACATCTTGCCGGTCTTGCCGAGGCCGCAGGGGATCTCGTCGAAGATCAGCAGCGTGCCGTGGCGGTCGCAGGCGGCGCGCACGCGGCGCCAGAAGCCGGGCGGCGGCACATGCGGCACGGCGCGCATCGGTTCGGCGATGAAGGCCGCGACGTCGCCCTCGCGCTCGAGCACATACTCGATCATGCGGGCGCAGGCTTCGCCGCTCGCCTCGATGCTGCTCGTGCCGTAGGGACAGCGATAGGACGCATAGGGCGCGACGTGCTCGGCGCCCGGCATCAGCGGGCCGATCGGGCCGGAGCGGAACAGCGCCTCGCCGCCGACCGCGGCAGCGCCGAAGCCGGCGCCGTGGAAAGCGTCCCAGAACGAGAGCGTCTTGAACCGGCCGGTGGCGGCGCGCGCGATCTTGATCGCGACCTCCACGGCATCGGAGCCGCCGGTGGTGAACAGCACCTTGCCGAGATTGCCGGGCGAGATTTCGGCGAGCTTGGCCGCGAGCGCGATCGCGGGCCCCGAGGTGTAGCGGCGCGGCGTGAACGGCAGCTCGTCCATCTGCTCGGTGATCGCGCGCTTGAGGCGCGGATGGCCGTAGCCGATGTGGTGCACATTGTTGCCGTGGAAATCCATCATGCGATGGCCGGCGACGTCCTCGAGCCAGATGCCCTCGGCCTTGGCGATCGCGTTGAGGCAGGGCGTCGAGACCGACTGGCGCAGGAAATATTTCGCGTCGTCGGCGAGCACCGTATGGGCGTACGGGTCAATCGCCCGCGCCGCCCAGGCGCGGCGGCGGGCCGAGAGGTTGGTGTCGCTTTCGGACTCGCGGGGCGAGGTCATGCGGCGGGATTGTCTCGCGGTGGCTCGTCCTCGGTATAGCGTGCCGCCGCGTGGGCTGTCTCGGCCTGCTTCGTAGGGTGTGCTCGGCGCGCCACGGCGCCGGGAAAGAGATTGAGACCGACCGCGCCGAGCGCAAGCGGATGGCGATTCAGCACGCGTGCGCTCGTGCGGATCGAGGCATGAGCACGATACGGACTCATCGGCCGCACGAGCACACCCTACGAAGAAAGCGCCTTTAGCTCCGCGACGCTGTGCGCCCGGAGTTTGCAATCGCGACTCCCCAGAGGGAGCGGAGCGCCGAGACGGCGCGGCCCGCTTGCGAGGCGGACCATGGCCGGGGTGCGAGCCCGGCCGGGGGCAGTGCTTGCGAGGCACTGCCGGCGGGCTCCTTGCGATCGCCCCCCGCGCGCCTCTCGGCGCTCCACTGCGGTTCCCGGTCCCTGTGCCCCCGTTAGGGCGACCCATGACCGTCACGGCGTCGAAGCAGCGCTTCTGTGAGGATCCCCTGAGAGGATCTCGTCACGCCTAGCAGATCACTGCGCTCCGACCCTGGTGTCGGAGTGGCTGTTCTTCGAACCGCCCCGGGCCGGCTGCCAGCCTGGCCGGAGGACCGCGCCCCTGCTCTCGTCGACGGCGGCACCGGTGACGCCCCTGATGAGCAGGAACGTTCGTGTTATGTTCTTTTTTGGCTCCGAGGTCAAGCTTTTTTTCGGGGAATCGGAAAGGAATGCGGCTCACATCTGCGACGACGGATACTCCCTCACCAAGCGAGCCCTAAGTTATTGCTGGATCGCTGAAATCCATGGATCCAAGAGATCTCCCGCAGGACGCCGCGCAAGCGCAGTTGGATACCGTTCGGCCTGCGCTTTCTGGTCGCTGTGGCGAGTCCGGAAACGAGCTGACGGTGGTGGAACTTTGTTCCGGCTTGCCGCGTTGGAGGGCGCCTGCCGGGAAGCGTCAGGCGCGTCGGGCCGGTTCTCGTCCCGATTTCTTCGGCTGAGGACAGGAGGCCCGGGAGCCATCCCGATGGACGCAACAACTTTGCTTTTACCGCGGGCGAGCACTGGAGTTGAAGGCCTCGACGCCATTCTGGGCGGCGGCCTTGCGCGCAACCGCATGCATCTGCTGGAAGGCAGTCCCGGCACCGGCAAGACCACGATCGCGCTGCAGTTCCTGCTCGCGGGCGCGGAGGCCGGCGAGATCGGCATCTATATCAGCCTCGCGGAGACCGAGGACGAGCTGCGCGACGGCGCCAAGTCGCACGGGTGGACGATCGGACCGAAGGTCGAGATCTTCGAGCTGGTGCCGCCCGAGAGCGTGCTCGATCCGGACCAACACCAGAGCCTGCTGTACTCATCCGACCTCGAGCTCGGCGAGACCATCAAGCGCATCTTCGAGGCGATCGAGCGCCTGAAGCCGCAGCGCGTGGTGATCGACAGCCTCTCGGAGATCCGCCTGCTTGCGCAAAGCTCGCTGCGCTATCGCCGGCAGATTCTCGCGCTCAAGCATTATTTCGCGCGGCACAACTCGACCGTGCTCATGCTCGACGATCTCACGACCGAAACCACTGACCGCGCGGTGCACTCGATCGCGCACGGCGTGATCCACCTCGATCAGCTTGCACCGATCTATGGCGGCGAACGGCGCCGGCTGCGCGTCGTCAAAGCGCGCGGTCAGGACTTCCGCAGCGGCTATCACGACTTCCGCATCACCAATGGCGGCATCGAGGTGTACCCGCGGCTGGTCGCGGCCGAGCATCGCACCGGCTTCACGGGCGAACTCATGAAGAGCAACGTGGAGGCGCTCGACCGGCTGCTCGGCGGCGGCATCGCGGCGGGATCGAGCACGCTCATCATCGGCCCGGCCGGCACCGGCAAGTCCCTGCTGGTGCTGCAATACATCGCGGCCGCCGCGGAGCGCGGCGAAAGGGCGGCGCTGTTCGTGTTCGACGAGGAGCTCGGGCTCCTGTTCGCGCGCGCCAAAGCGCTCGGCATCGATCTCGCGGCGATGCGTGACGCCGGCAAGCTCTTCATCGAGCAGATGGACGCGGCGGAGCTCTCGCCCGGCGAATTCGTCAACCGCGTGCGGGCTTGCGTCGACCGCGAGAACATTCGCACGGTGGTGATCGACAGCCTCAATGGCTACCAGGCCTCGATGCCCGAGGAGCAGTTCCTGACCCTGCACCTGCACGAGCTCCTGCAATACCTGAACCGGCAGGGCGCCGCGACCTTCCTCACGGTCGCGCAGCACGGGATGGTCGGCGAGATGAAGCAGACCATCGACGTCACCTATTTGGCCGATACGGTGATCACGCTGCGCTACTTCGAGGCCTTCGGCCGCGTGCGGCGCGCCATCTCGGTCATCAAGAAGCGCGCGGGCGAGCACGAAGACACGATCCGCGAGTTCAGGATCAGCAGAACCGGCATCTCGGTGGGCGAGCCGCTGCGCGAATTCCAGGGCGTGCTGCGCGGCGTGCCCGAATATGTCGGCAAGTCCGAACCGCTCATGGATGCAAAGTGAACGCTGCCCCCGCAGCCGAACGCGTCTTGATTCTCGCGCCCCGCGGGCGCGACGCGATCGTCGCGAAGGGCATTCTGCGCGAGGCGCAGATTCATGCCGACATCTGTCTCGACCTGCCGGAGCTGATCCATGAGATCACGGTGCGCGGCGCGGAGGTCGCCGTGGTCACCGAGGAGGCCTTTCACGGTGTCGACAGCCGCGACCTCGTGAGCTGGGTTGCGGCGCAGCCGCCGTGGTCCGATTTCCCGTTCATCGTGCTCACGCGGCACGGCGGCGGACTGGAACGCAATCCGGCCGCGGCGGAGATCACCGAGAAGCTCGGCAATGTCAGCTTCCTGGAGCGGCCGTTCCATCCGACCACGCTGGTGAGCGTGGTGCAGACCGGTCTGCGCGGCCGGGGCCGGCAATATGAATGCCGACGGCTCAACGAAGAGCTGGAGTCGCGCGTGCAGGAGCGTACCTCCGAGCTCGCGGCCGCGAACCGGCAGCTGCTGGCGCAGATCGAAGAGCGCGAGCAAGTCGAGAAGACGCTGCGGCAGATGCAGCGGCTGGAGGCCGTCGGCCAGCTCACCTCGGGCGTGGCGCACGACTTCAACAACCTGCTCACCGTCGTGCTCGGCAACATCACGTTCCTGGAGAAGGGCCTTGCGGACTACGGCATCGATGGCAAGCTGACGCGCCGGCTCGGTTACATGCGCACCGCTGCCGAGCGCGGCGCCAAGCTGACCGACCAGCTTCTCTCGTTCTCCCGCCGTCAGCGGCTGGAGCCGAAGGCGCTGGACCTCAACGAGACGGTCGCGGGCATGCGCGACCTGCTGCAGAGCACGATGGGCGGCAGCATCCAGATCGACACGCGGCTCTCGCGCGACGTCTGGCCCGCGCTGGTCGATCCGACGCAGCTCGAGCTCGCCGTGCTCAACCTCGCGATCAATGCGCGCGACGCGATGCAGATCGGCGGAACGCTCAGCGTCGCCACCGCCAATGTCACGCTCAAAGCGCCGCTCTATCCGGAAGAGCCGCCGGCCGGCGAGTATGTGGAGATCAACGTCTCGGACACCGGCCTCGGCATGACCGACGAGGTGCGCGCCAAAGCCTTCGAGCCGTTCTTCACGACCAAGGGGGTGGGCAAGGGCTCGGGGCTGGGCTTGAGCCAGGTGCTCGGCTTCGCCAAGCAGTCGGGCGGCGGCGTGCGCATCGAGTCGCGGCTCGGGCACGGAACCTCGATCCGCATCTATCTGCCGCGCGCCGAGACGGCGGCGGAGCGCGAGAGCGCAGCCGCCGCGGTGGGCGCACCCGCGGAGCGCTTCGACGCCACCATCCTCCTGGTCGACGACGACAACGACGTGCGCGAGGTGACGGCCGCCATGCTGCGCGAGTTCGGCTACGGCGTGCTGGAGGCCGGCAGCGGCGGCGCGGCGCTCGAGCTGCTCGACCGCGAGCCGGACGTCGATCTGATGCTGATCGACTTCGCGATGCCGGGCATGAGCGGCGCCGAAGTCGCGCGTCAGGTGCAGGCGAAGCGCCCCACCCTGCCGATCCTGTTCATCACCGGATTCGCCGACCGCACCGCGCTCACCGGCGTGAGCGAAGCCCAGATCATCGGCAAGCCCTTCGTCGACGGCGAGCTCGCCGACAAGGTGCGGCACGCGCTCGCGGGCGCTTCCGGGAACGTCGTCCGGCTGCGACGCTAGCACGGCTCCAAAGCGGAACTTCTGCGCGCCCCGTCGATTGACCGAGACGGGCCCCTTCGGGCCGGCGCGAGACACCTATTTCATGACTGTTCACATGCTTGCCACGGCACCTTCGATCGTTGGCGGCGGCGGAGAGCCGATCGCGAAGTCGCCGCACGCCGAAGCGTTCTATGCCGACGTCCTGCGCGAGCTCATCGATGTGGGCCTGCCGTTCCTGGTGGCGGGCGGCTACGCGGTGGCCGCCTACACGGGCGTGCGGCGGCCGACCAAGGACCTCGACATCTTCACGACCGGCGGCGACTTCCCGCGCGTGCTGGCGCATCTGCAGCAGCAGGGCCACACGGTCTCGATCAAGGACGAGCGCTGGCTCGGCAAGGTGCACAAGGGCGAGGACTTCGTCGACGTGATCAGCGGCTCGCTCAACGGGCTCGTGCCCGTGAAGGAGGAATGGTTCACGCACGCACATCCGCTCGAGGTGCTCGGCGTGAGCGCGCAGATGATCGGACCGACCGAGCTGATCTGGTCCAAGGCCTTCATCCAGAACCGCCATCGCCACGACGGCGCCGACATCGTGCACGTGATCCTCAAGCAGCATGCCGCGATCGACTGGCGGCGGCTGCTCTCGCACATGGACGGGCACTGGGAGGTGCTGCTCTCGCATCTCCTCAATTTCCGCTGGGCCTACCCGAGCGAGCGCAACCACGTGCCGCGCTGGCTGATGGACGAGCTGCTCGACCGGCTCACCCAGCAGCTCGACCTCCCGGCGGCCGAGACCCAAGTCTGCCGCGGCCGGCTGTTCTCGCGCATCGACTATCAGCACGCGGTCGAGGACTGGGGCTTCGTCGACACCGGAGGAGATGACGAGTGTCGGTGACGGAGAAGACGGACGGCGCCTTCACGTTCGCGAGCGTCGGCGACCTGCATGTGAAGGAGGGCCAGCCGAACGGCCTGCGCGAGCTGTTCAGCGAGGTCTCGAAGAAGGCCGAGGCGCTGGTGCTGTGCGGCGACCTCACCGACACGGGCACGCCGAAGGAGGCCGAGATCCTGGCCGAGGAGCTGCGCGCCTGCACGATCCCGGTGATCGGCGTGCTCGGCAATCACGACCACGAGACCGGCCATGCCGACGAGGTGAAGGAGATCCTGCGCAAGGCCGGGCTGACGCTGCTGGACGGGCAGGCCTGCGAGGTCAATGGCGTTGCCTTCGTGGGCGTGAAGGGTTTCGCCGGCGGCTTCGGCCGGCGCATGCTGAGCTCGTTCGGCGAGTCCGCGATCAAGACCTTCGTGGCCGAGGCGATGAACGAGGCGATGCGCCTCGAGAACGTGATGCGCACCGTGAAGAACGAGCGCGCCGTGGTGGTGCTGCATTATGCGCCGGTGGTCGACACCGTCGAGGGCGAGCCGCTCGAGATCTATCCGTTCCTCGGCTGCTCCCGCCTCGCCGAGACCATCGACCGCTTCAAGGTGAGCGCCGTGGTGCACGGCCATGCGCATCGCGGCAAGTACGAGGGCCGCACGCCGGGCGGCGCGCCGGTCTACAACGTCGCGATGCACATCGAGAAGCCGGGCGGCACGCCCTACGCGCTGCTCTCCGTGTAACGCGGGCGCGGACGCGGTTAAGTTTTCGCCAGCGTCAGGAACAGCACCAACAGCGCGGCGTTGTCGAACGAATCCAAGACCTTCGGGTGAAGGTGAAATGTCGCGAACCGGACTCTGCGCCGGCCGCGGCGAGTTCTTGCGCCTCTGGAGTATCCACATGCGAGCACTGGCCTGGCACGGCAAGCACGACATCCGCTGCGACGAAGTTCCGGACCCGCGGATCGAGGACGAACGCGACGCCATCCTCAAGGTCACGACCTGCGCGATCTGCGGCTCGGACCTGCATCTCTACAACAGCTTCATTCCCTTCATGCATGACGGCTACGTGGTCGGCCACGAATTCATGGGCGAGATCGTGGAGACCGGCCGCGGCGTGCGCGACCTGAAGGTCGGCGACCGCGTGGTGATCCCGTTCAACATCACGTGCGGCGAGTGCGAGCAGTGCCGCAGGGGCTTCTACTCGCTCTGCGAGGTCTCGAACCGCAACCGCGACATGCAGGCGAAGCTGTTCGGGCATCAGACCGGCGGCTTCTTCGGCTACACCGAGCTGACCGGCGGCTATGCGGGCGGACAGGCCGAGTATGTGCGCATCCCCTACGCGGACCACACCCACATCAAGGTGAACGGGCTCGCGGACGAGAAGGTGCTGTTCCTCGGCGACATCTTCCCGACCGGCTGGCAGGCCGCCGTGCAATGCGACATCGAGCCGACCGACACGGTCGCGATTTGGGGCGCCGGACCGGTCGGCCAGATGGCGATCCGCTCGGCGCTGCTGCTCGGCGCCAAGCAAGTGGTGGCGATCGACCGGCTGCCGGAGCGGCTCGCGATGGCGAAAGCGGGCGGTGCGATCCCGATCAATTTCGAGACCGAGAGCGTGATCGAGCGCCTGAACGAGCTCACGGGCGGCAAGGGCCCCGAGAAATGCATCGATTGCGTCGGCCTCGAAGCCCACATGTCGATGGCGCATCCCGACTCGATCATGGACCGCGCCAAGCAGGCCGTGATGGCGGAGAGCGACCGGCCGCATGTGCTGCGCGAGATGATCTATGTGTGCCGGCCGGGCGGCACGCTGTCGATCCCAGGCGTCTACAGCGGCCTCGTCGACAAGATCCCGTTCGGCGCCTCGATGAACAAGGGGCTGACCTGGCGCATGGGGCAGACTCATGTGCGGCGCTGGACGGACGATCTGTTGCGGTTGATCGAAGACGGGAAGATCGATCCCTCCTTCGTCATCACGCACACGGCAACTCTCGAAGAAGGTCCGGACATGTATGCGACCTTCGCGGACAAGGCGGACGGCTGCGTCAAGGTCGTGCTCAAGCCATAAGGGACAAGAACGATGCGCTACATGACTCAGGAGAGCTATCGCGGACATCCGGATTCCTCGGGAATGGGGATGGCGCAGGGACTGGGCCTGTTCTCGATCGCCCTCGGGCTGATGGAGGTGCTGGCGCCCGGCAAGCTCGCGCGCGGGCTCGGCATGGAGGGCCAGGAGAAGACGATCTTCGGTTACGGGTTGCGCGAGATCGCGACCGGCATCGGCATCCTCGCATCGAAGGATCCGACGCCCTGGATCTGGGGCCGCGTCGGCGGCGATGCGCTCGACCTCGCGACCTTGGCGCCCGGTCTCCACCCGGACAATCCCAAGCGCGAGAATGTCGGGCTCGCGGTCGCGGCCGTGCTCGGCGCAACGGCCGCCGACGTCTATTGCGCGCAGCGACTCTCCCGCGACAGTGCCGAGCCGCTTCCGCCCGTGCACGACTACAGCGACCGCAGCGGCCTGCCGCGCCCGGCCGGCGCCATGCGCGGCGCCGCAACCGACGTCGAGGTCCCGCGGGAGTTCAGGACGCCGGAGGCGCTGCGGCCGTTCCCGGTGCAGTAACGTTCCTACTTCGGCGCCGGCGCATATTCCGGGCGGCAGGGCGTGAACACGTCGAGGTTCATGACCGGCTCGTCGCCGATCACCTCGCCCCAGTGCTCGACGTTGGGCGGGATGAACAGCAGCCCGCCTGGCCCGACCACGTGCGACGTGTCGCCGACGTGGAAGCGCATAGTCCCCGAGATGATGTAGGCGATCTGCGCGTGCGGATGGCTGTGCGGGCGCGGCTCGTGACCGGGCGACAGGCGGTGCAGCGCCACGGTGGCGTCGTCACCCGAGAAGGCCTTGCGCTCGACGCCCTCGCGCACGAAGGTCCAGGGAATCGAGTTCCAGTCGATCTTGTGCACGTCCATGTGCATCTCCTTATTTGGCAGGGCCGAACAGGCCCGAAGGCCGGACGAAGAGGAACAGCAGCAGCACTGTGAGCGCGGCGACGTTCTTCCAGCCGGCGCCCAAGGCCACGATGGCGAGCGACTGCGCGATGCCCAGCATGATGCCGCCCGCAAAGGCGCCGAACGGCCGGCCGAAGCCTCCGACGATCGCCGCGATGAAGCCCGAGATCGCGAAAGGCACGCCGACATTGAAGGCCGTGTACTGCGTCGGCGTGATCAGAATGCCGGCGACGGCGCCGAGGCCGGCGCTCAGCGCGAAGGAGAGCGCGAGCATGCGCGAGACCGGAATGCCCTGCAGTGCGGCGGCCTCGCGGTTGATCGCGCAGGCGCGCATGGCCTTGCCAGTGCGGGTCGTGCGGAAGAAGGCGCCGAGCGCCGCGACGATGGCGAGCGAGGCGCCGATGATCCAGAGGAACTGGTAGCTGATCGCGACGCCCGCAATGCGCAGCGGCGGCAGATCGGTGAACACCGGCAGCGCCTTCGGCTGGTCGCCGACCGCGATCAGCGTCGCGCGCTCGATGACGATCTGCGCCGCCAGCGTCGCCAGGATCATGACGAACATGGTAGCGTTGCGGTCCCAGAGCGGACGCACGACGAGGCGCTCGATGACGACGCCGAGCACCGCGCCGAACGCGACGGCGATCAGCGCCGAGAGGATCATCGGTACGCCGTACTTCTGCAGCAGCACATGGGTGACGATGCCGCCCATCATCACGAAGGCGCCTTGCGCGAAATTGACGATGCCGCTCGCGTTGTAGATGACGCAGAAGCCGATCCCGATCAGGCCGTAGATGCAGCCGACGCCGAGGCCGCTGATCAGGATCTGGATCAGGTAGGACGGATCAGACATGGGCGCCCTCCTGCGCGGCTTCGGCGGTGCCGAGATAGGCGGCGATCACCTGCTTATCGGTGCGCACCTCGGCCGGCGTGCCGTGCGCGATCTTGCGGCCGAAGTCGAGGACGACCACCGAGTCCGCGGTGTTCATCACCAGGTTCATGTCGTGCTCGATCAGCAGCACGGTGGTGCCGCCTGCGGCGATGCGGCGGATCAGCTCCGACAGGCGCTTCGACTCCTCGACATTGAGGCCGGCGGCGGGCTCGTCGAGCAGCAGCAGCTTCGGGCTCGCGGCGAGGGCGCGGGCGATCTCGAGCAGGCGCTGCTGGCCATAGGGCAGCACAGCCGCGCGGGTCTCGCCCTGCCCTTTCAGACCGACCAGGTCGAGCAGCTCGCGCGCGCGGCCCTCGACCTCGGCCTCCTCGCGGCGCGCCCAGCCGGGACGAACGATGGCCGCGAACAGGCCGCCGCGCGTGCGCAGGTGGCAGCCGACCTTCACGTTCTCGAGCGCGGTGAGCTCGGGGAAGAGCTGCACGAGCTGGAAGGTGCGCACGAGGCCTCGCGCCGCGATGCGTTCCGGCGCGAGGTTTGTGATCTCCTCGCCGTCGAAGCGGACGCGACCGGCGCTCGGCTCGTGGAAGCCCGAGATCATGTTGAAGAGCGTGGTCTTGCCGGCGCCGTTCGGGCCGATCACGGCCGTGACGCCATCGGCCGGGACCGCGAAGCTCACCTGATCGACGGCCGTGAGGCCGCCGAAGCGCTTGGTGAGGTTCTCGACGATCAGCCGGCTCATGAGGCGGCCCGCTTGCGGAAGGCGAGATCGGCCAGCGAGGAGATGCCGCGCGGCGCATAGATCAGGAGCAGGATCAGCGCGGCGCCATAGGCGAGGTCCTGGTAGTCCTTGAACTCGCGGAACACCTCGGGCAGCAGGCTGATCACGATGGCGCCCACGAGCGGGCCGACGATGGTGCCGATGCCGCCGACATAGAGCATCGTGAAGGCGAGCACGACCATGTGCAGGCCGTAGACTTCGGGGCTGACGAAGCCGACCACGTGCACGAACAGCCATCCGGCGAGCGCCGCATAGCCGGCCGAGATCAGGAACGAGATCAGCTTGTAGCGCGCCACATCGATGCCGAGCGCACGCGCGGCCTCCTCGCTGCCGGCGAGCGCCACGAAGGCGCGGCCGAGGCGCGAGCGGCGGATGCGCGAGGCGACGAACATCATCAGCGCGGCGATCGCGGCGAGCAGCAGCATGTTGCCGGACTCGGAGGTGACCTCGAAGCGGCCGATGCCGAGCGGCGGAATGCCCGAGATGCCCATATAGCCTTGCGTGACCGACTGCCACTGCACCGCGATCTCGTAGACGATGAGGCCGACCGCGAGCGTCGCCATGGCGAGATAGTGACCCTTGAGGCGCAACGTCGGCCAGCCGACCAGCAGCGCGGCCGCGAGCGCGCCCGCCATGCCGATGAGGAAGCCGAGGAGCGGCGCCATGCCGTAGGTCGTGGTGAGCACGGCCGAGGTGTAGCCCGCGATCGCCGCGAAGGCGTTCTGGCCGAACGAGACCTGGCCCGCGAAGCCCATGAACACGTTCAGGCCGGTGACGAAGATCGCGTAGATGAGGGCGAAGCTCATCACGGTCACGAGATAGCCGCCGCTCAGCCACGCATAGGCGATCAGCCCGACGGCGAGCGCCCAGGGCAGCCAGCCGAGCAACGCGCCGAGGGCGCTGCGCTCAGGCGAAGTAGTAGTGGGCGAGTTCGTCATGGGACTTGATCTGGCGCGGGTCGATCTCGGCGACGATGCGGCCGACCGAGAGGAGATAAGCACGGTGCGCGAGCTTCAGGGCGAGCGGCGCCTTCTGCTCGACGAGAATGATGGGGAGGCCCTGTTGGTTCAGCTCGCCGAGCGTGTGCAAAATCTCCTCGGTGACGCGCGGCGCGAGGCCGAGGGACGGCTCGTCGAGCAGCAGGATCTTCGGCTCGGCCATCAGCGCGCGGCCGACCGCGAGCATCTGCTGCTCGCCGCCCGAGAGCGAGCCGGCGCTTTGTGACAGGCGTTCCTTCAGGCGCGGGAAGAGGCCGAGCACGCGCGTCTCGCGCCGCTCATACTCCGCGTCCTTGCGGCCGTGACGATAGGCCCCGAGCTCCAGATTCTCGGCGACCGTCATGGTGCCGAAGATGCCGCGGCCTTCGGGCACGAGCACCACGCCCCTGCCCGCCACCGCGACGGGATCGCGGCGCGGCAGCGCCGTGCCCTCGAAGCGCACCTGCCCCGCATTGGCGACGAGCCCCATGATGGCGCGCATGAGCGTCGACTTGCCGGCGCCGTTCGGGCCGAGAATGGCGACGAACTCGCGCGCGCCGACATGGATGTCGGTCGCGCGCAGCGCCTCGACATGGCCGTAGCGCGCGGAGAGGCGCTCGGTCGCGAGGATGGGGGATGATGCTTCGCTCATCAGTACGGTCGCTTCGTAGGGTGGGCATCGCGAAGGCTCGGCCTCGCCTCCGCGACGACGGCTGCGGCGCGATGCCCACGCGGACGCGTGGGCAAAATCGCATCGGGCTCATCGTGCATGCGGATGCGCCATCGCGATTTTGCCCACCCTACAAGAGGAGGAGTCTACTTCGCCACCTTCACTTGGCCGCTCGTGATGGTCGCGAGCAGCAGCGGGTTCTCGGTGATGCCCTGGTGATTGTCGGCCGCGAAGTGATAGACGCCCGTGGTGCCCTGGAAGGCGGCGAGCTGCTCGATCGCCTCGCGCACCTTGGGGCCGTCGAACGACTTCGCCTTCTCGACGCCCGCCGCGATGATCATCACGGCGTCCCAGCCGCGGCCGGCCCAGTTCGGGTCGCGGTCGCCGAACTTGGCGCGCCAGGGCGTGACGAACTTGCCGATCTCGGTCTTGAGCGCGCTGTCGGGCAGCGCCTCGTAGACCTGGGAGGGCGACGCGACGAAGAAGAATTTGTCGCCCAGCACCTCGGCCACCGGGCGGAAGACCGCGATGTCCTCGAGGCTCGTGAGCATCAGCATGTCGAGGCCGAGCTGCTTGATGTTCTTCGCGGCCGTGAGCGTCGTGCCGCCGAGGCCGATCTTGAGAATCGCGCGGGCGCCGGCCGCATGCATCTTGCTGATCTGCACGCTGAGATCCGCATCGTCCTGCTTGTACTGCTCGATGCCGACGACCTCGAGGCCGTAGCTGGCGGCGCTCTTCTCGGCCGCCTGCTTCTGCAGGTTGGCGTAAGGCGTCGGATCGTGCAGCACGCCGATCTTCTTGACCTGCGTCTTCTCCTTCAGATAGGCGAGCCGCGTCTCGACCTCGAAGCGGGGCGGCGGAATGGTCGTGAAGGCCCATTTCACGTGATCGGGCTGCTGCGGCAGGATCGAGCAGAGCACCATCGGGGTTTCGGCACGCACCACAAGACCCGCGGCCGCGAAGTTGCCGGCGGAGACACAGCCGCTCGCGAAGACGCCGACCTTGTCGGACGAGAGCATCTTCCGATAGACCGTGACGGCTTCCTGCGGCTCGGAGCGATTGTCCTCGACCACCACCTCGACCTTGCGGCCCATGATGCCGCCCTTCTCATTGAGGGCAGCGGCCGCGAGCTCGACGCCGTCGCGCCAGGCGCGGTCGACAGTGGCCGCATAACCGGTGAGGCCGGCCGAGATGCCGATCTTGTAAGTGCCCTGCCCTTGCGCCTGCGCGGGCGCAGCGAGCAGGCCGACGAGCGCGGCCGTGGCGAGAAGAGTTCGAACCGACATGTGCTTTCCTCCCTCTGATTGTTGTTTCACGGCGTGCCGAAGCCGCCGCCGCCCGGAGTCTCCAGCAGCACGACATCGTCGGGCTGCATGGTGAGCTTGCGGGCTTCACTGACAGGCTTTCCATTGACGAGAAACTTGCCGGCCGCGCCGGGCTTGCCGCCCGCGATGCCGTCCGGGCCCTGCTCGAGGCGGCTCGGCACGGCGTTGAGCAGCCACGGGTGGCGCGTGCGCATGCGGAACTGGATCGACTGGCCGTGGCCGCCGCGCATGCGGCCTTCGCCCCCGGAGTCCTCGCGCAGCTCCTTGCGGTCGAACACGATCGGCATGGTGGCTTCGAGGATCTCGATCGGCACCGCGGCGACGCCGGTCGGATAGCAGGTGGCGCTCGGGCCGGGCTTGCCGGCGCGCGCGCCCATGCCGCCCGAATAGTTGAACATGGACGAGGTGAACGGATTGCCGTCCTCGCGGCGGCCCTGGATCTGAATCGTCCACACCGCGCCGGCGCCCTCGGCGAGCACGCGCTCGGGCATCACCTGATGCAGCGCCTTGAGGATCGGCATCGGCACATACATGCCGACGACGTGGCGCGCGTTCACGGGCGCCGGATATTTGCAGTTCACGATCGAGCCCTCGGGTGCGGTCACCTCGATCGGCGCGAGGCTGCCGGTGTTGTTCGGCAGGTCCGGATTGAGGCAGGAGCGCACCGCGAAGGTCGAATAGGCGTGCGTATAGTTCAGCACCACATTGATGCCGGTCGAGGTCTGCGGCGAGGAGCCCGTGAAGTCGATCGCGATCGTCCCCTCCTCGGCATCGACGCGCACCGCGGTCTTCAGCGTGATGATCTCGCCGCCCGGCACGTCGAACTGGCTTTCGCCCTGATAGACGCCGCCTTTGAGCTTGCGGATCTCGGCGCGCGTCGCATCCTCGGAGCGCTGGATGATCTCGTCGGAAAGGCGCTCGATATTCGGCAGGTGATGCCGACGCAGCATGGCGATCAGCCGCTCACTCGCG
Organism: Pseudomonadota bacterium; assembly: GCA_023404705.1. Classification (GTDB taxonomy): domain Bacteria; phylum Pseudomonadota; class Alphaproteobacteria; order Rhizobiales; family Xanthobacteraceae; genus FEB-22. Next base: position 35,145 of record JAEYAU010000083.1, on the reverse strand, counting down.
GCCTGGCCGCTCGAGACCTGCGCGGCGAGATCGCCGAACACGGCGTCGGGCGTGCGCACATTGGTCTTGATCATGGCGTGCAGCACCTCGTTGGGCACGCCGCGCTCGTAGAGCTTGAGCGGCGGGATCCAGAGGCCTTCCTCGTGCACGTCGCGCGCGCCGGCGCCGATGCCGTAGCCGCCGATGTCGGTGTGATGGATGGTCGAGCCGATATAGGCGATCAGCTCGTCGCCGTCGTAGATCGGGGTGAGCACCGTGATGTCGAAGAAGTGTCCGGCCGAGAGCCACGGATCGTTGGTGATCAGCACGTCGCCGGGCGCGATGCGGTTGTCGAAGATGCGCGCGAGATGCGCGCCCGCGAAGGCGAGCGAGTTGATATGACCCGGCGTGCCGGTGTTCGCCTGCGCGACCATGCGGCCGCGCCGGTCGAACAGCGCGCAGGCGAGATCGCCGGCCTCACGCACGATCGGGCTGAAGGCGATACGCTGCAGCGCCTTGGCGCGCTCGGTGACGATGCCGATCAGATTCGACCAGAGGATCTCGAGCTCGACACCGTCCATTGAGTTTTTCACTGTTCTTCTCCGCGTCGGGCAACGATGCAGCCGAACCGGTCGATCTCCGCGGTCCAGCCCGGCGGGATCGCGGTGGTGGTCTCGCGCTCCTCGATGATGGCCGGACCCGCGATGGTCTGGCCGGCGCTCAGGTCCTTGCGGGCATAGACATCGACCTCGCCGGTCTCGCGCCAGAGCGGCACGGCGCGGCGGCTGCGCGGTCGGCCGGGCGCTTTCGGCAGCGCGGCGGCGCCGCCCGAGGAGACGGTCGGGCCGCGCGCCGTGAGGCGCCACGTCACCAGCTCCACCGGCACGTGCGAGGGATTGACGCCGTAGAGCTTGCGGTAGGCTTCCTCGAAGACGGCGGCGATCGAGTCGGTGGAGTGCGTCGAGCGCGGATCGTGATCGAACGTCACGGTCAGCTCGTTCTGCTGGCCGAAATAACGGAGATCGGCGCCGAAGATCAGCGTCACCTTGTCGGGCGCGCAACCCGCCTCCTCCAGGGCCTCGCGTGCTTCCTCGACCATGGAGTCGAGGACCTTACCGGCGCGGCTCCAGTCGAGCTCGGCGAGCTTGGAGAGATCGCTGCGCACCAGATCCATGCGCACCGGCGTGACCAGCGTGCCGAAGGCCGAGAGCACGCTCGACTGCGGCGGGATGATCACGATGCGGCTCTGGATCAGCTCGGCGACCTCGCAGGCGTGGATCGGGCCGGCGCCGCCGAAGGCGAACAGCGGCAGGCCGCGATAATCGACGCCGCGGTCCGTCGCGTGCGTGCGCGCGGCGGAAGCCATGGCCTCGGTGACGACGCGGTAGACGCCGGCGGCGGCCTGCACGGGCGTGGTGCCGAGCTCGTCCGCGAGGCGCGCGAAGGCGGCTTGCGCGGCCGCCGAGTCGAGCTTCATGTCGCCGCCGAGGAAGTTGTTCGGGTCGAGCAGGCCGAGCACGAGGTCGGCGTCGGTGACGGTCGGCGACGTGCCGCCGCGCCCGTAGCAGGCCGGGCCCGGATCCGAGCCCGCGCTCTCGGGGCCGACCTTCAGAAGGCCGAGCGAATCCACATGCGCGATGCTGCCGCCGCCGGCGCCGATCTCGATCATATCGATCGACGGCACGGTGACGGGAAGGCCACTGCCCTCCTTGAAGCGATAGCGGCGGTCGACCTCGAACAGGCCCGTGACGAGCGGCTGGCGTTCCTCGATGAGGCACGCCTTGGCGGTGGTGCCGCCCATGTCGAACGACATCAGCCGGTCGATGCCGAGCAGGTCCGCGTAATGGCAGGCCGCGAGCGCGCCAGCGGCGGGGCCGCTCTCGATCATACGCACCGGGTTGCGGCCCGCGGTCTCGGCGCCGACGACTCCGCCCGAGGAGAGCATGATCAGCGGCGTGTTGGCATAGCCGTCGCGGGTCAGGCGCTCGCAGAGCGCGCGCAGATAGGGCTGCGAGATCGGCATCGTGTAGGCATTGACCGAGGTGGTCGAGGTGCGCGGATATTCGCGGATCTGCGGCGCCACATGCGAGGAGGTGCAGATGAACACGTCGGGCAGCAGGCGCGTCAGCTCGCGCGCGATGAACTCCTCGTTCTCGGCGTTGGCGAAGCTGTTGAGCAGGCAGACGCCCACGGCGCGCACGCGCGCGGCCTTGAGCTTCTCGGCGAGCGTCGCGACGGCGGCTGCATCGGGGCGGCGCAGGATCGTGCCGTCGGCGAGCGTGCGCTCGGCGATGCCGAAGGTCAGCTCACGCGGCACCAGCGGTTCGGGGAACTCGATCTGCGGGTCGTACATCTCGTAGCGGTGCTCGTTGCGGATCACGAGCACGTCGGAGAAACCTTCGGTGACGACGAGCGCGGTCGGCGGCCCCTTGCGTTCGATCAGCGCATTGGTGACCACGGTGGTCGCGTGCACGATCACGCCGTCGATCGACTGCGGCGAGGCCTTGGCCTTGGCGAGCACCGCCTCGACGCCGCGGAAGAAGCCTTCCAGCAGATCGCCATGGGTGGTGAGCGTCTTGTCGACCGTCAGCGAGCCGTCCGTCCCGCGCAGCACGATATCCGTGAAGGTGCCGCCGATATCGACGGCGAGAGAATACGACATCATCACTCCTTGAAGCCGAGCGCGCGGGAGATACGTTGCGCCGTGGCGAGCACGTCGTCGAGCTGCTGCTCGGACGGCTTCGCGGCGAGAACCTGCGTCGAGCCGACGATGGCGATCGAGCCGACCAATACCCGTCGATGGTCGTAGACCGGCGCCGCGAGCGTGTTCACGCCCATGGCGGTCTGGTTCGGCGCCGTCGCCCAGCCGCGCTTCTTCACGGCCGCGACTTCGGCGGCGAGCGCCTTGGGGTCCGTGATGGTGTGCGGCGTCCACGACTTGCGCGTGCCCGCGAGCACGCGCTTGAGCAGGCCCTCGGGGCCGAAGGCGAGCCAGATCTTGCCATGCGCGCTCGCATGCAGGTCGAGGCGCGTGCCGGGGCGCGTGGTGAACTCGACCAGCGTGCGGCCATGCACGAGGTCGAGGACCACGAGGTCCTCCTCGATCAGCGCGCAGATCGAGATCGCCTGGCCGGTGCGGTCGCGCAGTTTCAGCAGCTCGTCGCGCGCGACGCCGACGATCTCGAACTGGCTGCGGCACTGCTCGCCGAGCACCATCAGCTTGATGCCGACCGCATAGCGCGAGTTCTGGTCGCGGCGCACGAAGCCCTGGCGCATCAGCCCCTGCAGGTGGCGATAGACCGTCGCCTTTGACGCATCGAAGGTGCGCGCGATCGCCGTGAGCGCGACCGGCTGCGGCTGCTGCGCGAGGAATTCGAGGATGCGCAGCGCGAGATCGAGAGTGCCGGTCTCGGCCTTGCCGCGCGCGGGGCGCGAGGGTGCGACATCAACCTCCGCCTGCGGGACCGCGAGATTCATGGCCGCTCTCCCGTTGTTTTGAATATCGAAACGCGGTTTCGATTTCTGGAACAGCCAAGCGCCGTGGGAGCGAAACGTCAAGCAAGAGATGTTGTGCGGCGCGGCAATGACAAAGCGGGGCGCAGCCATGCTGCACCCCGCTCCGCCAATGTCGCGCTTCAGCGATGCTCAGTGGCTGTGATCGAGGAACGGAGTACCAACGTCGCTGACGTAGAAGATGACAACGCGAAGCGGATCGGTGGGGCTGCGATTGTAGCCCGTCATCTTCACGTGCGGCGGCTCGACCAGAGACTCGCCGGCCTTGACGACGATCGGCTCGCGCCCCTCGAGCTCGAGCGTGAAGGCGCCTTCCAGCACATAGACGGTCACCGGAAAGCGGTGCGTGTGCGGGACGGTGCGGTCGCCCGGCTTGAACACCGCCGTCATGACGCGCACGTCCTGCTTCGCGGCGTTCGGCAGTCCGGTGACGGCCTGATGCAGCACGAGGTCCGGCTTGGCGAAGCCGGGCTGCTGGGCGAGCGCGGGTCCGGTGAGTGCGGCCGCGGCGACGAGGGCGAAGAGTGTGCGCATGATGCTGCTCCGTTGGTCGGCCCGACCTGCGGGCTTGCCCCGCAAGCTAGCGGGCCGCCTCACCTCACATCAGCCGCAGGATTGCGAAATGGGGCCGCAGACGTGCATAACCGGCGCATGTTCGACTGGAACGATCTGCGTTATTTCCTTGCGGTCGCCCGGCACGGCAGCACGCTGGCGGCCGCGCGCGCGCTCGCCCTCAACCAGTCCACGGTCACGCGCCGGCTTACGGAGCTGGAGCGCCGCATCGGGCAGCAGCTCGTGCGCCGGCATCCGACCGGCTACCGGCTGACCGAGTTCGGGCAGGAGCTCCTGCCCTATGCGGAGCGCGTCGAGCAGGCTGTGCTGGGGCTCGAGCAGCATCTGCAGTCAGCGGGGCGCGCGCAGAGCGGCGTCATCCGCCTCACCTGCCCGGAGCCGCTGGTCTACCGGATCACGCAGTCGGGGCTGATCGAGCGCTTCCATGCGCGGCATCCGGACCTGCGCATCGCCTTCGTGACCAGCGACAAGTATCTCGACATCTCGAAGGGTGATGCCGATGTGGCGCTGCGCTCGGGCGACACCGAGGACGGCGTGCTGGTCGGCCGCAGGATCGCGGACTCGCTGTGGGGCGTCTATGCGAGCCGCGGCTATGTCGAGCGGCACGGCAAGCCCGAAACAGCGGCGGATCTGGAGAAGTTCGCGATCGTCGGGCTCGACGAGACGATGGCGAACCACCGGGCTTCGACTTGGCTGCGCGCCGTCGCGCCCAACGCGCAGATTGTTGCGCGCAACAACAGCATTCTCGGGCTCGTCTCTTCGGTGAAGTCGGGCGTCGGCCTTGCGCCGCTGCCGACGGCGCTCGGCGATGCGGAGCCGGACCTGGTGCGCGTGCTCGGCCCGGTGCCGGAGCTCACCCGCAGCTGGCGGCTGCTCACGCATCCGGACTTGCGTCAGACCAAGCGCGTATCTGCGTTCTTCGATTTCGTCACGAGCGAGCTCGACACGCTCAAGCCCATCTTCACGGGCTGAAGCTCAGCGCTCCCGCCATGCCTGCCAGCGGCGCAGCAGCACGCGGTCGATGGCGAGATGCAGCAGCTTCGCGGCGAGCGCCGTGAATACGATCGTGGTCGCCATCGCGGCGGCGGCCGCGGAAGCGCCCATCTCGTCCATATGGACGATGGCGATCGAGGCGAGCTTGGTCGAGGGGCCGTAGAGGAAGATCACGGCCGAGACCGTCGTGAGCGCGTTGACGAACATATAGACCGCGATGTCGATGATCGCGGGCAGGCAGATCGGCACCGTCACGCGATGGAAGGTGCGCCAGAACGGCACCTTGAGCGACGCCGAGACCGCCTCGAACTCGGGATCGATCTGCTTGAGCGCGGTGAGCGCCGTGATGTGCGCGACCGTGTAGAAATGCGCGATCGAGTTGATCACCAGCACGGCGAGCGTGCCATAGAGGAAGCCGAGCGGATTCCACGGGGCGTTGACGAAGAAGACATAGCCGAGGCCGAGGACGAGACCGGGTACGGCCATCGGCAGCATGGCGAGCAGATGCGCAAGCATGCGGCCGCTCGGGAACACCTTGGTTTTCTCCACCAGATAGGCGCCCGTGAAGACGATGGCCGTGCCGAACACGGCCGCCCCGGCCGCCATCATGACGGAATTGAAGTAAGGGCCCCAGCCGCCGGGATCGAAGGTCTCGAACACGTAGTTCTTCAGCGTGGGCGTGAGATTGTAGGGCCAGTAGGTGATGAAGGAGGCCCAGATCGCGACGCCGAGCACGATCACGATGAGGCTGCCGACGACGCCGCAATAAATGAGCAATGCGGCGTCGCGCGCGCGGTTGGGCTTGGGCGTGAGCGGCACGGCGCGCGCGGAGAGCAGAGCGACCTGCCGGCGCTGCACGATGCGGTCGATCACGAAGGCGAGCACGGCGGGCACGAGCAGCACCATGCCGACGACGGCGCCCATCTCGAAGTTCTGCTGGCCGACCACCTGCTTGTAGGCGTCGGTCGCGAGCACGGCGAACTGGCCGCCGATCACCTTGGCGATGCCGAAATCGGTCACCGCGAGGGTGAACACCACGAAACCCGCGTTGATCAGGCCGAACTTGGTGCCGGGCAGCGTCACGGTGCGGAAGATGCGGGTCTTCCTCGTGCCGAGCGCCTCGGCGACCTCGTAGAGCCGCGCGTCGGCGAGCGCCAGCGCCGTCACCATGATGATGAGCGCGTGCGGAAAGCAGTAGAACACTTGGGCCATGACGATGCCGATCGGCCCGTAGATGGTGGCGCCGAACAGCATGTCCTTGAGCAGGCCCTGGTTGCCGAACAGGTAGATGAGAGAGATCGCGGACAGCAGCGAGGGTGCGAACAGCGGGAACAGCGCGACCGCGTAGAGGATGCCCTTGAGCGGGATCTGGCTGCGCGTGAGCGCATAGGCATAGCCGAAGGCGAGCGGAATCACGATCGCGGTTGTGAGCAGCGCGACCGTGATGCTGTTGAAGACCGAACCGAACAGCGCCGGCGTGGTGAAGTAGCGGACGTAGTTGGCGAGGCCGACAAACTGGCCGTCGGCGTTCTGGAAGCTCTTCGAGAGCAGCGCCCAGAGCGGCAGCGCGATGGTGAGCAGCAGCCAGACGATGATCAGCAGCACGCCGAGGCGCATCACCAGCGTCTCGGGCAGGACGCGCGCGCGGCGCGCGGGCTCGGCCGCGATCACGCTCATGCGTGCGCCGTGAAGACGCGCAGCGAGTCCGGCGGCAGCGCGATGGTGAGCGTCTGCCCCTGGGCCACGTCGAGGTCGCGCATCAGGTTGAGCGAGAAGTCGGCCAGGATGGTGGTGCCGGGCGCGATCTCGGGCTCGAGCTGCGCGCGGCAGAAGGAGCCGAGGAAGTCGAGCAGCGTGACCTTGGCGGCGAAGCGGTTGGGCGTGCCGCCGTCGAGGTTGCGCACGCGCACCTCCTCGGGGCGCAGGCCGATCCGCACCGGCGTTCCGGCGACGAAGAGCTTCGCGTCCGGGCAGGCGAGTTCGATCGAGCCGAAGCGCAGGCGCTCGGGACCCGCGACCTCGGCATTGAGGAAGGTCATGGTGCCGACGAAATCGGCGACGAAGGCGCTGGCGGGCTTGCGGTAGATGTCGACCGGCGTGCCGACCTGCTCGATCACGCCGTGGTTCATCACCACGATGCGATCCGCCATGGCGAGCGCCTCCTCCTGGTCGTGCGTCACCATGATGGTGGTGACACCGAGGCGGCGCTGCAGCATCTTGATCTCGTCGCGCAGGCGCAGGCGCACGCGCGCGTCGAGCGCGGAGAGCGGCTCGTCGAGTAGCAGCAGGCCGGGCGAGGTCGCGAGCGCGCGGGCGAGCGCGACGCGCTGCTGCTGGCCGCCGGAGAGCTGCACCGGATATTTCTTTCCCTGGTCGTGCAGCCCGACGAGGTCGAGCAGCTCGGCGACGCGCGCGTCGATCTCGGCGCGCGGCCGCTTCCGGTTGATGAGGCCGTAGGCGACATTGGCCGCCACCGTGAGATTCGGGAACAGCGCGTAGGACTGGAACACGATGCCGAAGTCGCGTGCCGCCGGCGGCAGGCGCGAGACGTCGCGGCCCGCGAGCTCGATCGTGCCGTTGTCTTGCGGGTCGAGCCCCGCGATGGCGCGCAGTAGCGTGGTCTTGCCGCAGCCCGAGGGACCGAGGAAGCAGACGAACTCGCCGGGAAGAATGTCGAGGGAGATCTCGTCGAGCGCCGTGAAGGTGCCGAACCGCTTAGTGAGCCCGCGCACACGCAGGAACGGGGCGGTCTCGCTCGCCATGGTCGGTTTGCCCGGATCTCTCATCCCCTGCCCCGCGCTGCTTTCACGTCACGCCGGTCCGGCTCCGGCCGTCGGATGGTCGACCAGAAACCGCACAGGAGCAAGAGGCGGACACATACGGATGATGGGCATGCACAAGGACGCGGACGGCCGGGGCGCACCCGGCCGTCCCAATGTCGCAGGCGCCTTAATTCTTCGGCGCAGCCTTCGATTCGTAGCGCTTCGACCACTCGGCGAGGATGCGCTCGCGATTGTCGGCCATCCACGCGAAGTCGTTCTTGATCATCTGCTTCTCGGCCGTGGCCGGATAGTTCGGCGGATAGTTCACCACGCCGGGCATCGCGACCACCGCATAGGTCTTGGAATAGAGCTCGTTCGCGCCCTTGGTCGCGGCCCAGTCGGCGATCTTCTTGGCGATCGCGAGATTCTTGGTGCCCTTGACGATGGCGAGCGCCTCCATCTCCCAGCCTGTTCCCTCCTTCGGGATCACGACCTCGAGCGGCGCGCCCTTGGTCTTCTCCGAGGCGCCGCGCATATCCAGCGCGATGCCGGCCACGCGCTCGCCGCGCGCAGCCTGCACGCAGGGCGCGGAGCCCGAATGCGTGTAGACCGCGATGTTTTCGTGCAGCGCGTCCATGAACTTCCAGCCCTCGGCCTCGCCCATGATCTGCAGCCAGGCGCCGACCATCAGATATCCGGTGCCCGACGACGCCGGATGCGGCATCACGAGCTTGCCCTTGAGAGCGGGATTGAGCATGTCCTTCCAGGACGTCGGCGCCTTCAGGCCGATCTTGCCCGCCTCGGCCGTGTTGAAGCAGACGACGCCCAGATAGGCGTCCATGCCGGTCCACGTATAGGGTTCCTTGGTGTCGCGGAAGACCTCCTTCAGGGCTTCCGCCCCCTTCGGCTTGTAGGCTTCCAGAAGACCCATCTTCTCGAATACCAGCAGCGCGGTGGCGGCCTGGCCGAGCACCATGTCGGCGCGAGGATTGTCCTTCTCGGCGAGGAAGCGGGCGGTGATCACGCCGGTGGAATCGCGGACCCAGACCACCTCGGCCTCGGGCACGGCGGCCTCGATCGCCTGCTTGAAGGGTCCGAGCTGATCGTTCTCGAGCGCGGTGTAGATCGTCATCTTGGTGCGCTGCGCCTCGGCCGGTGCGGCCAGCCCAAGCGTGAGCGCAAGGCCGAGCGCGGCCGTAATCGCTAATCCGGTTTTCATTTGAATTCCCCTCCGACTCCTTTTGATCGCATTCGCGCGTGGCTCACATGGCACGATGACGACGCGATGACAGCCGCAGCTGCCGCCAAACCTGCCCCCGGTACGAACGACGCGTTGCCGCGTCATTATTCTTCAGGCCGGCCAGGGCAACGAATAGGTCCTCACATTCGTGAAGCTCTTCATTGCCTCGACCACACCCTCCTTGTAGCCCAGTCCCGAGTCCTTGATGCCCCCGAAGGGCGACATCTCGATCCGGTAGCCGGGAACTTCCCAGACGTTCACGGTACCGACTTCCAGCTCATTGATAAAGCGGGTGATGTAGTCGAGCCGGTTGGTGCAGACGCCGGACGACAGGCCATAGGCCGTGGAATTGGAGATGCGGATCACCTGGGCGATGTCGTCCGGGCAGCGAATGACCGGAATCACCGGGCCAAAGGTCTCCTGGTGCACCAACCCGCAGTCGTAGGGCACCCGGTCCACCACGGTTGGCGGGAACAGGGCGCCCTCGCGCGGGGCGCCGTGCAGCACGACGGCTCCCTTCTGAACCGCATCCGCGACCCGGCGCTCGAACAGCTCGGCCGCCTTGGCATTGATCACGGTGCCGATATCGGTCGCCGGATCCATCGGGTCGCCGGCCTTGAGCTTCTTCGCCTTCTCGGTGACGAGGCCGACGAACGCGTCGGCGACGCTCTCCACCACCAGGATGCGCTTCACGGCCGTGCAACGCTGGCCCGAATTCTTGGTGGCGCCCGTGACCGCGAGCTCGGCCGCCTTGTCGAGGTCGGCATCCTCCATCACGATCAGCGGATCGTTGCCGCCGAGCTCGAGCACGATACGGCGGTAGCCGGCCTTCTCGGCGATGTACTTGCCGACGCGCACCGAGCCCGTGAAGGTGATCAGGTCGCAGTCCGGATCCGTGATCATGGAGTCGCCCATGGTCGACGGATTGCCGGTGACCACGGAGAGCATTTCGGGCGGCAGGCCGGCCTCGTAGAGCACGTCGGCGAGCGCGAGCGCGGTCAGCGGCGTCAGCTCGGTCGGCTTGAGCACCACGCGGTTGTTGGTGGCGATCGCGGGCGCGAGCTTGTGCGACACCATGTTGAGCGGGTGGTTGAACGGCGTGATCGCCGAGATCACGCCGCGTAGCGGCGTGCGCGTCGTGAAGATCTTGCGCTGCTTGCCCTGGGGCGAGATATCGCACGCATAGGTCTCGCCGTCGTCGCGGATCGTGAGCTGGCCGGCGAAGGAATAGACGTCATAGGCGCGGCTCGCTTCGTAGAGCGAGTCCTTCCAGCACAGGCCGGACTCCGCCGTGATCAGCCGCGCGAACTGCTCCTTGCGGCTCGCCAGCAGCTCGGCGGTGCGCAGCAGGATCTGCTGGCGCTCGTAGCGCGAGAGCTTGGGCTTGTAGGCCGCGGCCTTGGCGAAGGCCTCGCGCACATGCTCGGGCCGCGCCGCCGGGATCGTGCCGACGACCGTGCCGTTGTAGGGATTGCGCACCTCGATGCGCTCGTCGGTGGTCACCGGCTTGCCGGCGATTCGCATCGACTCGTGGCGCACGGAGGGCTGCGACTGGATGTTCATTTATCCGATCCTCAGTGGACGAGGTTCAGCGCGACATCGAAGACATCGAAGTTGCGCAGCTGGTGGCCTTCGCGCAACGCCACCTTGCGGTTGACGATCATGGGCACGACCTGCTCGGTGAGGCCGCCGTGGGAGCGCAGGGGCTCGGTCAGCCCCGAGAGGTCGTGGCGATCGCGGCTGGTGCCGAGCACCTTATGGATGGTCGAGACCGCGACGATGTCGCCGATCCGGTCCGGCGGCAGCTCGAATCGCTCGCAGGCTTGCGCCTTGCCGAGCACCTCGTCGATGCCCTCGACCTCGTCGAGACGCTCCACCAGTCCGGCTGCGTCAGCACCGGCGGGCAGATAGACGGTGGCGAACGAGCCGAGCGCGCCGTGGTGCACGACGTAGGGATCGGTGATCGGCAGGATCACGCGGGCCTTGTCCTTGCCGAGCCAGGCGTCGAACAGGTCCTGCAGATAAATCACGTCGGGCTCGTGGTTCGGAAGATGCTTGTCGTTCATGCCGTGATCGGCCGTGAGCGCGAGCACGCAGCCCATGGCGTCGAGCAACCCGACATAGCGGTCCATCATGGCGTAGAAGGCGTTGGCGATTGGTGTGCCGGGCGCGGCCTTGTGCTGGATATAGTCCGTGGTCGAGAGATACATGAGGTCCGGCCGCTCGCGGCCGAGGATGGAGACGCCGGCCGCCATGACGAACTCCGAGAGATCCGCCGAATAGACCTCCGGCAGCGGCTTGCCGATGCGGGCGAGCACGTCGGCGATGCCGTGCTCGGCGAGCGTCGCCTTGTCGGCCTTCTCGGACGAGAACGCGATGGCGCGGCCGCTCTTGGGATCGAGGCCGTTGCCGAGCAACGTGCGCAGCTTGTCCTTGGCGGTGACCACTGCGACCTTGGCGCCGGCATCGAACATCGCCTTCATGATGGTGGGCGCGCGCAGGAAGCGCGGATCGTTCATCATCACTTCTTCGCCGGTCGCCGGATCGTAGAAGTAGTTGCCCGCGATGCCGTGCACGGCCGGCGGCCGTCCCGTGATGATCGAGAGGTTGTTCGGATTGGTGAAGCTCGGCATGGCGGAGAGTGCCGTGAGGTTCGCGCCGTCCTTCATGAGCCGCGCGAAATTCGGCGCAAGGCCCGCCTCGATCGCGCGCTCGATATAACCGGGCTCGGAGCCGTCGATGCACACGACCACGGTCGGCGTCTGCGGGACGCGGTAGCGGCGGCCATTGGCCTCGACCTCGCGGCCGATCTTCTGGATGTTCATCTCCACCTCCTCAAGCCGCCCGTGCGGGCTGCAGCGACGTGACACCCATCTCGCGCAGGATGCCGCGGATCGCCACCAGCACGCCGTTCATGTGCTCGGGATAGAGCCGGCCGATGCAGCCGATGCGGAACGAGTCCGCGACCGTGAGCTTGCCCGGATAGATCACATAGCCGCGGTCCTTGAGCCGGTCGTAGAAGTCCTGGAACACGAAGCGCGAGTCGGCCGGCATGCGGAAGGTGACGATGATCGGCGCCTGCAGCCGGTCCGGCAGCAGCGGTGCGAAGCCGAGCGCGCGCATGCCGTTGACCAGGATGTTGCAGTTCTCGCGATAGCGCCCGCCGCGACCCGCGACGCCGCCTTCGGCCAGGAACTCCGTGAGCGCCTGGTGGAACGAGACGATCACATGGATCGGCGGCGTGAAGCGGTATTGCCCGGTCTTCTCGAAATTCTGCCACTGGTCGTGCAGGTCGAGCACCAGCGTGGTGGCATTGCCCTTGGTCTCGGCCAGCGCCTCGCGCCGGCAGATCACGAAGCCGAGGCCGGGCACGCCCTCGATGCACTTGTTCGAGGAGGCCGCGACCGCGTCGAAGCGCACGCGCTGCGCATCGAGCGGCAGCGCGCCGAAGGCGCTCATCGCATCGACTAGCAGGCGGCGGCCGTGGCGCGCGACGATCTCGCCGATCTCGGCGATCGGGTTGAGGATGCCCGACGTGGTCTCGCAGTGGACCGCGAACACATGGGTGATGCCCTTCGAGCGCGCCAGCATGCGGTCGATCACATCGAGATTGGGCGGCGTATCCTCGGGCGTCTCGTGCACCACGACCTTGCGGCGCGCGATCTCGCAGATGCGCTTGGCGCGCTGGCCATAGGCGCCATTGATCAGCAGCAGCACCTTGCCCTTGGGCGGCACGAAGGTCGTCAGCATGGCCTCGACCGCGAAAGTGCCGGAGCCCTGCATCGGGACCGCGACATAGTCGGCGGCGCCGTTGACGATCTCGGGCAGTCGCGTGAGCACCTCGCGGTTGATGCGCAGGAAGGTCGCGTCGCGCGAGCCCCAGTCGTGGACCATCACCTCCTTGACGCTTTTGGCGGTGGTGAGGGGACCGGGGGTCAGCAGCAGCGGGTCGCCGGTCTCGGAACGGGCAGGATTCTGCATGGGCCATCCATGTTCGGGAACTCGGGCGATTCTAGCCTGCCCCGCCCTATTGTTCTAATATGCGCTTTCCATACAAGCTATAGATCACGTCTATATGAACCTCACCCAGCTCCGCGCCTTTCACCTGGTCGCCCGGGCGGGCAGCTTCTCGCTCGCGGCGCGCACCGGGAGCGTGAGCCAGCCGACACTCTCGGCGCAAGTGAAGGCCCTGGAGGCGAGCTACGGGGTCGGGCTGTTCGACCGCAAGGGACGCGGCGTGCGGCTGACGCCGGTCGGGCAATCCCTGTTCGCTGTGACGGGCCGGCTGTTCGCGGCCGAGGAGGAAGCGCAGGCGCTGCTCGCGGGCTCGCGGGCGCTGACACGGGGGCATCTTCGGGTGAGCGCCGACAGCGCCTATCACGTCATGCCGATCCTCAAGGAGCTCAAGCGCCGGCACGACGGGCTCACCTTCTCGCTCAAGATCGACAATTCCGAAGCCGTGCTCGACCAGCTGATCGACCACGGCGCCGACATCGCCGTGATGGCCAAGATGACGTCGGATCCACGCCTGTTCTCCATGCGGCTGCGCGACGACTCGCTGGTGCTGTTCGTGCCGCGCACGCACGCCTGGGGGCGGCGGCGGCGGGTTCGGCTCGAGGATGTGGCGGGGCGCGACCTGGTGGTGCGCGAGCGCGGCTCGATCACCCGCGAGGTGTTCGAGGCGCGCCTCGCCACGGCGGGCTTGCGGCCCGGCGCCCTGGTCGAGGTGCAGACCCGCGAAGCCGTGCGCGAGGCGGTGGCGGCCGGCTTCGGCATCGGCGTGGTGTTCGAGAGCGAGTTCGGCAACGATCCGCGCTTCCATATGGTGCGGGTCGCGGACGCACACTTGGCTGTCGGCGAATACGTCGTGTGTCTCGAGGAGCGCAAGCGGCTTGCCTTGATCCGCGCCTTCCTTGATGTTGCGGGTCGCTTCGCGACCAAGGAACGCTTGGCGACCAAGTGACGTTCAGCCGTCGGCCGGGCGCGATCACGTCAAGAATGAGGGGAGAAACGCATGTCCGACTACGAGGTCCTCGATCCGCGCTTCCGCGACTGCTTCAACCGCACTGCCAAGCTCGAGCGGCTCTGGACCGGCGCGCGCTGGACCGAGGGGCCGGTCTATTTCCCGCTCGGCCGCTTCCTCCTGTTCTCGGACATCCCGAACGACCGCATGCTGCGCTACGATGAATGCGACGGCAGCGTCAGCGTCTTCCGCACGCCCTGCGGCTATGCCAACGGCCATACGGTGGACCGCGAGGGCCGGCTCGTGACATGCGAACACGGCGGGCGGCGCGTCTCGCGCACCGAGCATGACGGCCGCATCACGGTGATCGCGGACAGCTATCAGGGCAAGCGGCTGAACAGCCCGAACGACGTGGTCGTCAAGTCGGACGGCTCGATCTGGTTTACAGATCCGCCGTTCGGCATCCTCTCGGACTATGAGGGCCACAAGGCCGAGAGCGAGCTCGGCAAGAACTACGTGTTCCGCGTCGATGCCGCGGGCAAGATGACCGTCGTGGCCGACGACTTCATGCGCCCGAACGGCCTCGCCTTCTCGCGCGACGAGAAGCAGCTCTACGTCGTCGACTCGGCCGGCGGCCGCATCCCGGGCGCGCCGAAGCACATCCGCGTGTTCGACGTCACCGACGACGGGCGGCTCACCAACAGCCGCGAGTTCTGCGACTGCACGGCCGGCCGCTTCGACGGCATCCGCTTCGACGATGCGGGCCGCCTCTGGGGCGCGACCGATGACGGCATCCACTGCATCGCGCCGGACGGCACCCTGATCGGCAAGGTGCGCGTCCCGGAGATCTGCTCCAACCTGGTGTTCGGCGGCCCGAAGCGGAACTACCTGTTCATCACGGCCGCGCAGTCGCTCTACGGGGTGCTGCTCACCGTGAATGGGGCGAAGACGTTCTAGCTCGTCATGTAGGGTGTGCTCGGCGCGCCCATGAGTCGAAATTCATGACGACGTCCGCTCGCGCCGAGCGCACGCGTGCGCACGCCGGATTGTCGTCCGGAGAAGAACGACAGGCCGGGGCCGGCGTGCACACCCTACGAGGCCGAGTGTGCCGCGACGCGTCAGTGCAATCTAATCAGTGCCAAGCCACACACGATCATCACGGCGGCGACGATGCGCACGGGGCGCAGCGGCTCCTTGAGGACGAACACCGCGATGGCG
Source organism: Pseudomonadota bacterium (assembly GCA_023404705.1). Lineage (GTDB taxonomy): Bacteria > Pseudomonadota > Alphaproteobacteria > Rhizobiales > Xanthobacteraceae > FEB-22. The sequence continues at coordinate 19,904 of JAEYAU010000083.1, read as the reverse complement.
GCGCCGAACAGGACGCTGGTCTCGCGCAGCGCCGCGACGATGGCGATGGGCGCGACCGTCATGGCCCAGATCGCGATCCAGTAGGAGATCATCGAGAGCGTGCCGCCGATCAAGCCGCTCTTCCAGTAGCGCGCCATGTCGACCAGCACGCCGCTGCCCCGGCGCAGGACCGCGAACACCAGCATCGAGAGGCCATCGAGCAGGAACAGCCACACCGTATAGGCATGCGCGTTGCCGGCGATGCGCGCGCCGAGGCCGTCGACCAGCGAGTAGGCGCAGATCGTCACCGCGGTGAACAGCGCGAAGCCGACGGCGCGCCGGTCGAGATGCAGGCCGCTGCCGCCGCGCAGCGAGAGCAGGAACACGCCGGCGATCAGCGTCAGGATGCCGAGCCAGCCGACCGGGCCGAGGCCTTCGCCGATCAGAAAGGTGCCCGCGAAGGCCGTGAGCAGCGGCGCGGTACCGCGCGCGATCGGATAGACCTGGCCCATGTCGCCGGTGCGATAGGCCTCGGTCAGACCGATGTAATAGCCGAGGTGGAGGATCACCGAGGCGATCACCCAGGGCCAGGCCGCGAGCGGCGGAATGCCGACGAAGGGAATGAGCGGGATCGCAACGATCGCGCCCGCGAGCGCGATCAGCGCCGTGGTGGTGAACGGCTCGAGGCCGAACTTGACCACGGCATTCCAGCCGGCGTGACAAGCCGCGCCGAACAGCACGGCGGCGAAGACGTAGGGCTCCATCAGGCGGCGCGCGCCCCCGTGAGCCTCGTGCCTTTCGGATCGTAGGGCGCGCGCAGGCTCGCCCGCACGGGCACGCGCTCGCCCGCGATGTCGATCTCGAAGCGCGCCGCGAGCCAGCCATCGTCGACAGGCTCGCCGCGCGTCGCGACATAGCCGAGCGCCACCAGCGCGCCGAGCGTGTAGCCATAGGCCGCCGAGATCACCTCGCCTGCGGGCGCGCCGTTGCGCAAGATGAGCTCACCGCCATGGGCGAGCGGCGTGTCGGGCGCTTGCGCGACAAACGACAGGAGACGGCGCATCGGCGGCTTCGCGCGCGCGCCCACCACGGCGTCGCGGCCGATGAAATCGCCCTTGTCGAGGCGCACCGCGAAGCCGAGACCGGCCTCATAGGGATTGCGGTCGGGCGTGAGCTCGCGGCCCCAGGCGCGATAGCCCTTCTCGAGCCGCAGCGATTCGAGCGCGTAATAGCCCGCGTCGCGCAGGCCAAGATCGGTGCCGTGATTCATCAGCGCATCATAGACCGCGCCGGCGCCGTCGGTAGGAACATAAAGCTCCCAGCCGAGCTCGCCCACATAGGAGCGGCGCACCGCCAGCAGGCCGACGCCTGCAATGGCGATGCGCTGCACGGCGCCGAACGGAAACGCCGCGTCGTCGAGCGGCGCCGGGGTCACGCGCGCGAGCAGCGTGCGAGATTGCGGGCCCATCACGGCAAGCACCGCGTGATCGGCCGTGATGTCCGCAAGGCTCACGTCCTCCGTCGTGATGTGACGGCGGATCCAATCGGCATCGCGCGTCGCCTGCGCGGTGCCGGTGACGAGCATGAAGTCGTCGGCCGCGAGCCGCGATACCGTGAGATCGCTCTCGTAAGTGCCGCGTGCGTTGAGCAGGCCGGTATAGACCGTAGCGCCGGGCGGCACCGCGATGGTGTTGGCGCAGAGGCGCTGCAGCAGCGCTTCGGCACCGCGGCCGCGCACGGCGAATTTCGCGAACGAGGACAGATCGAAAAGTGTGACCGCATTGCGCGTCGCGACGTGCTCGGCGCGCGCCAGCTCGAACCAGCTCTGCCGGCCGAACGAGTAGTCGAGCCGCGCCTCGGCGGCGCTCGGCGCGAAGAACAGCGGCCGCTCCCAGCCGAACTTCGAGCCGAACATGGCGTGCTTTGCGGCCAGCCGCTCGTACAACGGCGACGTGCGCAGCGGCCGCGCCGACTGCAGCTCGCGGTTCGGCCACGGCATCATGTAGTGCAGGCCGAGCACCTCCTTGACGCGATCGTGCAGGAAGCCTGGCTCGCCGTGGAACGGGGCGAAGCGGCGGATGTCCACGGGCCAGAGGTCTGAGCTCGGCTCGCCCGCCATGATCCACTCGGCGAGCGCGCGCCCTGCCCCGCCGCCGCAAGCGATGCCGATCGAGTTGAAGCCGGCCGCGACGAAGAAGTTTCGAAGCTCCGGCGCCTCGCCCATGACGAAGTTGTTGTCGGGCGTGAAGCTCTCGGGCCCGTTCATGAAGGTCTTGATCGGCGCTGTCTCGAGCGCGGGCACGCGCCGCAGCGCGTTCTCCATCAGGATCTGAAACTGGTCCCAGTCGTCGGGGAGCATGCCGAACTCGAAATCGTCCGGGATGCCCTTCATGCCCCACGGCTTTGCTTCCGGCTCGAAGCCGCCCATCAGCAGGCCGCCGACTTCCTCCTTGAAGTAGATGTAGCCGTCGGGGTCGCGCAGCACCGGCAGATCGGGCGTGACGCCGGGGATCGGCCCGGTAACGATGTACATGTGCTCGGCCGAATGCAGCGGCACCGTCGCGCCCGCAAGCTGCCCGACCTGGCGCGCCCACTGGCCGGCGCAGTTCACCACCACCTCGGCCGCGATGTCGCCGCGCGAGGTCGCGACGCCGACCGCGCGGCCGTTCTTCGTATGGATCGCGGTCACGCGCGTCTTCTCGAAGATGCGCGCGCCGTTGCGGCGCGCACCGCGCGCGAGCGCCTGCGTCACGTCGGCCGGATTCACCTTGCCGTCGCGCGGCAGCCAGAGCCCGCCGACGAGATCGTCGGTGCGCATGATCGGATAGCGCGCGCCCGCCTCCTGCGGCGAGATCACGTGGCACTCGACGCCATGCACCTGCGCCGAAGAGGCGATGCGCTTGAGGAGCATCATGCGCTCATCGGTGCGCGCGACCAGCACCGAGCCGCATTGCTTGAAGCCCGTCGCCTGCCCGGTCTCGGCCTCGAGCGCGGCATAGAGCTCGGCCGAGTGCTGCACCATCCGGGTCATGTTGGGATGCGAGCGCAGCTGCCCGACCAGGCCGGCCGCATGCCATGTGGTGCCGCTGGTGAGCCGCCCCTGCTCGATCAGCACCACGTCGCGCCAGCCGGCGCGCGTCAGGTGATAGGCGACCGAGCAGCCGACCACGCCGCCGCCGATGATGACGACGCGGGCTGCAGTGGGTGGGGTCGCTTCGGCCATGGGGAGCTCGCCTTTGCGCGGCGAACCTTTCCCGCACAACGCCACATATTACCACTTCATTTTGCGACGATCAGCTCCAACCCACGCGCAGCCCAGGAACTCGACAACGCCCGTTCGGGCGCCCGGTCCGAGATCACGCCGACCGCCTTGTCGAAATGCGGCACGCGGAACGCGGTCCGGCGCGTGAATTTGGTGTGGTCGCCCACTAAATAGGCGCGCCCCGCCAGGATCATGCGGCCGCGCAGCTCGGCCGCCACATGGGAATAGTCGGTGAGGCTGCCGTCCTCGGCGAAGCCGCCGACGCCGACGAAGGCGACATCGACCCGGATGGTGTCGAGGCCCGTCACGGCGCCGACGCCGAAGGTCGCCTCGTCATTGGCGTCCACCTCGCCGCCCAGCATGACGACGCGATTGCCGGCGACGCGGCAGAGCGTGGTCGCGTGATTGAGCGAGTTGGTGCAGATCGTCAGCCCGGGCCGCATCGCAAGCTCGAGCACCAGCGCGGCCGTGGTGGTGCCGGAATCGAGCAGCACGGAGCCGCCTTCCGGGACCAGCCGCGCAGCCGCGCGGGCGATCGCGGCCTTGCCCTCGGCGTTCTCGGCGAGGCGCTGCGCGATCGCGGGCTCCATCATGCCGCGACGCGCCGCGCCGCCGTGAACGACGTCGAGATGACCCTGATCGGCAAGCAGCTTCAGGTCGCGCCGGATGGTCTCGTGCGAGACGCCGAACGCGTTGGCGAGTTCGCCGACGCTCACCGAGCCGGCCGCGCGCAGGCGCTGGACGATCTCGTTATGACGCCGAATAGCCAGAGGCCGTGGCATCGTTCCCGAATCCGGAGTGCGATACCCAATCTTCGCCGTTCGGTCTCACGACTCAAGCCGAAATAACGCCAAGTTGCACATGGGAAACATGCGAAACCGCACGGTTCCTCAGCTGCGCAGCGTGGCGCCCGCCCAGAGCTTGGGCCCCACGCGCAGATATTGCGCCGCGCGACGGACCTCGGCGCCGAGTTCCCGGGCCGCATGCCAGCCCCAGCGCGGGTCGTCGAGCATGGCGCGGGCGAGCGCGATCATGTCGGCCTTGCCCTCGGCGACGATTTCCTCGGCCTGCCGCGGGGTGAGGATCAGTCCGACCGCGCGGGTCGCGACGCCGGTCTCGCGGCGCACCTTCTCGGCGATCGGCACATTGTACGCCGGCGACGTGGGGTTACGGGTGTCTGCCGTGATGCCGCCGGAGGAGACGCAGACGAAGTCGAGGCCCTCACCTTTCATGGCATTGACGAAGGTCACGGCATCGTCCGGCGTGAGGCCGCCGTCCAGCCAGTCGCTGCCCGTGATGCGCGCGCCGAGCGGCATGCCGGCGGGAATCGCGGCGCGGACCGCGCGCAGGATCTCGAGCGGGAAGCGCATGCGCGCCTCCATCGGGCCGCCATAGGCATCGTTGCGCTTGTTGGAGATCGGCGAGACGAAGCTGTGCACGAGGTAGCCGTGCGCCATGTGCAGCTCGATCGTGTCGATGCCGGCGCGGACCGCACGCTGCGCAGCAGCCACGAAGGCCTCGCGAATGCGCGCGAGGTCCTCTTCGGTCGCGGCGCGCGGCGCGGGCCAAGCGGCGCCGAACGGGATCGGCGACGGGGCGATCGTCTCCCAGGGGTCGTCGGGCGACTTGAGGCCGAGGCCGCCTTCCCACGGGCGTTGCGAGGACGCCTTGCGGCCCGCATGGCCGATCTGGATGCCGAGCTTCGCGGTGCCGATGCGCCTGCAATGGGCGAGCACGCGCGCGAGCGCATCCTCGCAGGCGTCCGAATAGAGGCCGAGGCAGCCATGCGTGATGCGGCCGGGCCGCTCCACCGCGGTCGCCTCGATCACGACCAGCGAGGCCCCCGAGTTCGCCAGCATGCCGAGATGCGTCATGTGCCAGTCATTGGCGACGCCGTCATCGGCGCTGTACTGGCACATCGGCGAGATGATGATGCGGTTGTCGAGCTCGAGCTCGCGCAGGCGAAGGGGAGCGAACAGGGCACTGGTCATGATGGATGAGCGTTCCGGGTGCGGGGAGAAATGAGGAGATGCGGGATCATAGGGCGGCGGGCCGCGCCCGCAAGCCGCCCATATAGGCGCGCCTTCACGGCCTGCCAGCTTCCGGTGCGACATGGCGAAACCAGCGCCCTCAGGCCTGTCGCCGCCACCCTTCGTCGCGGCGCGAGGGCCGGCGGTGCAGGCGCCCATCGATCAGGGCATGCGCCTGCGCGCCCTTTCCGGCGCGCAAGCAGGCGACGATCAGCGTGTCCTCGAACAGTTCGCGCTGCGCATGGCTGCCGCCGACGCGCGCGACGTCGGATAGAGCCGGCCCGAGCAAGCGGATCGTGTCGTCGTAGCGGCCGGCCGCGAAGGCTTCGATGCCGCGGCAGAGTTCGAGCATCGTCTTGCCGGGCGCGAGCTTGCCATCCGCGTGGCGCGCCTCCAGCTCGCTCAGCCGGCGCTCCAGCGCCGGCTTATCGCCGCGGGCGGCCGCGATCAGCACCTGATGCAGATCGGCAAAATGAATGCCTGCGCGAGGAAACACGCGATCACCATAAGCCGCGATGTCGTCCCACAGCGGACTGAGCGCGCGGCCGTCCGCGAGCGCGACGCGCCAGAGCAGCGAGGCTGCATCGGTCAGCAGGTTGAGCGGCGGTGCGCGCGAGACGGAGGGCTGGATGCGCTGCCGATAGATCTCGAGCGCGCCGTCGAGATCGTCTTGCTCGATCGACAGCAGCGCGAGATGCCACGCGAGATGGCCGTTGAGGATGCTGGCGCCGTCATGGGCCGGCAGCCAGTCGTTCAGGAACGTGCGGCCGGTCGCGACATCACCCTGCTCGAAGCAGGCATGCGCGAGCCCGTGCGCGCCGTGACCGTTGGCGCGGCGCAGACCGATCGCGCGTTCGGAGAGATCGCGGCCGAGCGCGAGATCGCCGGCCTCGGTGTGCGACCAGCCGAGATAGGTGAGGAACCACCAGTCATCGCCGTAATGGCCCGCATGTCGCCGCAGGATCGCGACCTTGGCGGCGTCGTGATCGGCGCGCCCCGAGAAGGCATAGAGACCGAAGGCGCCGAGCAGCATGGAGAGCACGAGCGCATCGCGCGGATAATCCTCCAGATGCTGCTCGGCCGCGCGAAGCGCCTGCGCGGGCTTGCCCTCGAGCGCATCCGCGATGATCGCGACGTGCCGCTGCTCGCGCGGCGTGGCGGAAGCCACCGTCTGTCGCGCCCGCGCAGCCGCGGCGCGCGCTTCGGCGCCTTCTCCCTGGATCTGGTGGACGCGCGCCCAGGCGATATGGGCGAGCGCGAAACCTGGATCGGCCGCGATCGCACGGTCGAGCGCAGCATCGGCATTCGACCAGCCGGCGAGAACGTAATCCATTCCCTCGCCATAAGCCGCGGCGGCCTCATCCGAGGTCGTCGTCAGCGCAAGATCGTAGCGGTCGCGCCTCATGGCGTACCTCCCCCATGTCCAACCGAGTGTACCCGGAGGCCACGAAATGAGGGAGAGGCCGCGGTCTCAGGCGGCGCCCCGCGCGGTTGCCTCGCCCTGGTCGGACTGCCCATCGCCGCCGTGCTCTCGCAGCTTGGCGCGGGCCTTGCGGCCGACCAGCACACCCGCGACCGCCGTGGCGACGAGCCCGACGCCGGCGACGATCCATCCGGCTGCACCGCTGCTCTGGCCATCGGCCGTGCCGAGGCTGCCGAAATAGACGTCGAGCGCGGTGCCCGGAATGATACCCACCGCCGTCGCCCAGACATAGCTGAACAGCGGGACGCTGGTCGCGCCATAGACATAGTTCTGCGCGTTGAACGGCACGACCGGGCTCAGCCGCAGGAGCAGCAGCACCTTCCAGCCCTCCTCGTCGACCGCCTCGGCGGCCGCGCGCAGCGAGCGCTTGCTTTCGAGCGCCTCGTGCACCTTGTGCTGCACGAAGTGGCGGCTGACCAGGAAGGCCGCGGTCGCGCCGACCGTCGCGGCAACCAGGACCAGCGGGAACGCCCACCAGCCGTAGGCGACCCCCGCCGCGATGGTCATGGGCGAGCCGGGCACCAACAGGACCGTGCCGATCACGTATCCGAGCGCGATCGCGACAACCCCGAGAACGCCGAGGCTCCTGACCCACTCGCTGAACTGCTGCAGCCAGTCTCCGATCGGGAGCATGAACCAGGCGAAACAGAGCGCTACGATCACGGCGGCGCCCAGGATCCAGGGCCAGAGCGGGACCTTGCTCAAGGTCTCCTGCACGTCCGACGTAACGGTCTTCAGCGTCTCTGTTGCTGACACGTGTCCATCCCGGTGGAAGCGGCTACGGGCCGAGAACCTTTCTGGGAGGCAAAGAGTTCCCTCAGGTTCCGGCCGCCCGCTTCTTCTTCCCGTGGGGAAACCAAAGCCGGCGTTGCCGATTGTCGTCGCGATGCATGCGGCCGGCATGCGCATGATCCCGCGAGTCCTCCATGATCAACGACCTCTGGTACAAGAACGCGATCATCTATTCGCTCTCGGTCGGCACCTATATGGATGCGGACGGCGACGGCATCGGCGACTTCAAGGGGCTGGTGCGGCGGCTCGATTATCTGCACGGCCTCGGCGTCACGGCGATCTGGCTGCACCCGTTCCAGGCTTCGCCGAACAAGGATCACGGCTACGACATTTCGGACTACTACACGGTCGATCCGCGCTACGGCACGCTCGGCGACTTCGTCGAGTTCACGCACGGCGCCAAGCAGCGCGGCATCCGCGTGCTGATCGACCTCGTCGTCAATCACACCTCGAACCAGCATTCCTGGTTCAAGGATGCCTGCAAGAATCCGGACTCGAAGTATCGCGACTGGTACGTGTGGTCGAAGAAGAAGCCCGCGAGTGCGAACCAGGGCATGGTGTTCCCGGGCGTGCAGAAGACGACCTGGACCTACCAGCCCGACGCGAAGGCCTACTACTTCCACCGCTTCTACGACTTCCAGCCGGACCTCAACACGGCGCATCCGGAGGTGCGGGCCGAGATCCTGAAGATCATGGGCTTCTGGATCCAGCTCGGCGTCGCGGGTTTCCGCATGGACGCGGTGCCCTTCATCATCGGCGAGAAGGGCCCGCACGTGAAGAAGCCGAAGTCGGACTTCGATATGCTGCGCGACTTGCGCGAATTCCTGCAGTGGCGCCAAGGCGACTGCATCGTTCTCGCCGAAGCCAATATCGTGCCGGACCTCAACATCGAATATTTCGGCGACGACGGCGACCGCATGCACATGATGTTCAACTTCCAGGTCAACCAACACCTGTTCTATGCGCTCGCCTCCGCCGATGTGCGCCCGCTGGTCAAGGCCATGAAGGCAACAAAGCCGCGGCCCGCGAGCGGGCAATGGGGCCAGTTCCTGCGCAATCACGACGAGCTCGACCTCGGGCGGCTCGACAAGAAGCAGCAGAAGTGCGTGTTCGAGGCATTCGGGCCGGAGCCGCGCATGCAGCTCTACGACCGCGGCATCCGGCGGCGGTTCGCGCCGATGATGGACAACGATCGCCGGCGGCTGGAGCTCGCCTATAGCCTGCTGTTCACGCTGCCGGGCACGCCGGTGATCCGCTATGGCGATGAGATCGGCATGGGTGACGATCTTTCGCTCCCGGAGCGCGAGTGCGGCCGCACGCCGATGCAGTGGTCGGACGAGCCGAACGGCGGATTCACCAAGAACGAGAAGCCGGCGTGTCCCGTGATCACGGGTGGCGTCTACGGCTTCGAGCACGTCAATGTCGCGATCCAGCGCCGTCACCCGGACTCGCTGCTCAACTGGACCGAGCGCATCATCCGCATGCGCAAGGAGGTGCCGGAGGTCGGCTGGGGCGATTTCGAGATCATCCCCTCACGCGATCCATCCGTGCTGATCATGCGCTACGACTGGCGCAACAACTGGGTGCTGTTCGTGCACAATTTCGACTCGCGGCCGCGCGAGATCGTCTACGAAGTCGGCCTCGACGAGGAGCACGCCGAGCACGGCAAGCTGCTGGTCAATCTGCTCTCCGAGGAGCACAGCCAGGCCGGCGAGGACGGCAAGCATCGGCTGGTGATCGAGGGCTACGGCTATCGCTGGTATCGCGTCGGCGGCCTCGATTATCTGCTCAGGCGCAGCGAGATCGATCAGGTCGCGGACACGAGCCAGGCCAAGCGCCGCTGACGCGGCGCCGCGCCTACGACCCGAGCCGCGCCACCGCGAGGGCGAGCGATTGCGCGCGCGGCACCATGCTGTCGACCTCGAGCCACTCCTCGGGCGTATGCGCCTTGCCGCCGATCGGCCCGACCGCGCAGATGGTCGGCGCACCGACGCTCGATGAGAAGCCGGAGTCCGCGCAGCCGCCGGTGAACTCGCCCTCCACCGTGCTGCCGATGTCCTGTGCGCAGGCCGCATAGTGCTGGAAAAGACGCTTGTTCTCGTCGCTCTCGACCAGCGGCAGGAATTCGCCGGAGATCTCCAGCGTCGCCGTGGTGCCAGGCACATGCGCGGTATCGACGATGCGCTGGATCTTGGCCATGGCTTCGTCGCGGTCCGCCTTGGTGACGAAGCGCAGGTCGATCTCGGCCTTGGCCCAGGGCGCGACCGTATTGACGGTCTGCCCGCCCGAGATCAGGCCGACATTCACCGTGATGCCGCGCGTGAGGTCGGTGAGCGCATGCAGCGCAATGGTCTTGCGCGCGAGTTCCTCGATGGCGCTGATGCCTTCGGCGAAGTTACCGCCCGAATGCGCGGCCTTGCCCGTGATGGTCATCTTCGAAAACACGCCGCCCTTGCGGCCCGTGACCACGGCGCCGCTCGGACGGCCGGGCTCGGAGTTGAACACCGCGCGGGCGCGGCGTGCTTCAGCCTCGATGACGGGGCGCGAGGATGGCGAGCCGATCTCCTCGTCCGAGGTGAACAGGCCGACCAGCGGCGCGGGCGCGCCGCCGAAGCGCTTGAAGGCGGCGAGCACGAACGCATTCATGACCAGGCCGGCCTTCATGTCGCAGACGCCCGGACCGTAAGCGCGGCCGTTCTCGATGCGGAAGGGACGGCGCGTCGGCTCACCCTTGGGGAAGACCGTGTCGCGATGGCCCATCAGCACGATCGCGGTGTTGGATTCGCCGCCGATGGTGGCGCGCAGCGCGTCACCGAAAGTCTGGTTCGGGATCGTCTCGCAGGCGATCCCCTCGCCTTCCAGAAAGCCGCGCAAATGGGCGCCGACCTGGTCCACGCCCGCCTTGTCGTAGCTGCCGCCATCGGTGTTCACGAGCTTCTCGAGCAGGGCGATCATTTCGCCCCGCTGGCCGGCGAGCCACGCGAGCATGTCCTGTTCGGTCTTGGTCGGCATTCCGGACTCCGGTTGTGGGATTTAGCGTTCGCGAGGGTCGAGCGCGTCGCGCAGGCCGTCACCGAGGAGATTGAATGACAGCACAGTGAGGAAGATCGCAAGTCCCGGCCACACGGCCATCCACGGCGCATTGATGAGGAAGCGCTGCGCCGCGTTCAGCATGCTGCCCCAGGAGGGCTCGGGCGGCTGCTGGCCGAGGCCGAGGAAGGAGAGGCTCGCTTCGGCGATGATCGCGGCGGCGATCGAGAGCGTCGCCTGCACCAGGAGTGCGGGCATGATGTTCGGCAGGATGTGACGCAGCGCGATGCGCCAGGGCGGATTGCCGACCGCGCGGGCCGCCTCGACATAGTCCTCGACCTTCACGGCCATCACTTGCGCGCGCGTCAAACGAATGAAGATCGGCGTCGTCGTGATGCCGATGGCGATCATGGCGTTGCGCAGGTTCGGGCCGAGGAAGGCCGCGAGCGCGATCGCGAGGATCAGGAACGGACAGGCCAGCATCGCGTCCGTGATGCGGCTCAGCAGCGCATCGACCCAGCCGCCCACATAGCCCGCGATGGTGCCGAGCGGCACGCCGATGGCGAGCGCGATGGCGACCGAGATGACGCCGGCGAGCAGCGAGGCGCGCGCGCCGTAGATGATGCGCGCCAGGATATCGCGGCCGACCTCGTCGGTGCCGAACCAGTGCGCGGCGGACGGCGCCTTGCGCACGGCGCTCCAGCTCTGCGCGGCCGGATCATAGGGCGCGATGAAGGGCGCGAAGATCGCGAGCAGGATGAACAGCGTGATCACGACGAGGCCGAACACGGCGCCCTTGCGCCGCAGGAGCCGGCGCAGCGCGCGGCGCGCCGGGGTCTCGACGGCGTCGGCCTTGACGAGCGCGATATCGAAGGACGTGTCTGTCATCACGCCCTCAGCCGCGGATTGACCAGCACGTAGAGCACGTCGGCGAGCAGGTTGAGCGCGATATAGGTCGTCGCCGTCACCAGGACGACGCCCTGCACCACGGCGTAGTCGCGGTTGAACACTGCATCGACGATCAGCTTGCCGAAGCCCGGCACCGCGAAGATCTGCTCGGTGAGCACCGCGCCGGACAGCAGCGTGCCGAGCTCGAGCGCGCCGAGCGTGATCACCGGGGTCAGCGCATTGCGCATCGCGTGCTTGAGGATGACGGAACGCTCGAGCAGGCCCTTGGCGCGCGCGGTGCGCACATAGTCGCTGTTGAGCACCTGCAGCATGGCGCTGCGGGTGTGGCGCATCAGGATCGCGGCGATCGAGTTGCCGAGCACGAAGGCTGGCATCAGCATGCTGATCAGGCTCGCCTTCCAGTCCTGGCTGAACGGCACATAGCCCGAGGCCGGCAGCCAGCCGAGCTTCACGGCGAACAGGAAGATCAGCATGATGCCGAGCCAGAAGTTCGGCGTGGAGATGCCCCAGAGCGCGACCATGTTGGCCGCGTAGTCCCACACCGTATCCTTCTTCACGGCCGCGATGATGCCGGCCGTGATGCCGATCGTGAAGGCGATCACGATCGCCATCAGGGCGAGCTGCAGCGTGACGGGCAGCTTCTCGAGCACGAGGTCGCGCACCGGCACCTTGATGCGCATGGACTCGCCGAGGTCGCCCGAGAGCACGCCCTTGACCCAGTAGACGTACTGCACGGGCACCGGCTGATCGAGCCGATACTGCTTGCGGATCTGCTCGATCACTTCGGGATCACGTTCCTCGCCCGCCATGATCAGCGCAGGGTCGCCCGGCAGCAGCTGCTGCAACGAGAAGATGATCACCGACACGAAGAACAGCGTCGGAATGAGCTGCGCGATCCGCTTGGCGAGGAATGTGAGCATGTCAAGCGAGAGCCCGTAGGGTGGGCAAAATCGCGTGCTCGGCCACTCCAAGGACGCTGCGCGATTTTGCCCACGCGGACGACGGTGCAGCGGAACGCGTGGGCAAGAGCGCCGCAGGTCCGCAGAGAGGTGAAGCGCCGTGCACTGCGCTCTTGCCCACCCTACGGCCTCGTCTACTTCAGCTTCACGCCGGTGAGGCGCACGAGACCGTCGGGGAGCTGCTTGTAGCCCTCGACCTTGTCGGTGTGCGCGATCAGGATCTTGCGGTGATAGAGGTAGAGCACCGAGCCCTCCGCGAGGAACTTCTTCGCGGCGCGCTCGTAGGCGGCCTTGCGCTTGGCGATGTCGGAGACTTCCCGCGCCTCAGTGAGCGCGGCGTCCACATCCTGACTGCAGTAGTGGCCGTAGTTGAGCGGCGCCTTGCAGGTCGCGAAGGAGAAGATGTTGCCGTCCGGATCGGGCCGGCCGCTCCAGGCGAGCAGATAGGCGTGATAGTCGCCGGCCTCGGCCTGCTTGAGCGAGGTCGCGAACTCGGTGACGCGGATCTTGAGGTCGAAGCCCGCTTCGGCCGCCATGGCCTGCATCACCTCGGCGACCTGGCGGGTCTCCGGATTGTTCGGCACCATCAGGTCGACCACGATCGGCGTCGGCACGCCCGCGGCCTTGATCAGCGCCTTGGCCTTGGCGACGTCGCGGCCGGGCACCGGCAGGCTCTTCTGATAATAGGGATGCTCGGGCGAGACCCACTGGTTGCCCGGGATGAACTCGCTGTTGAACACCACTTGCGTGATCGCGGCGCGGTCGAGCGAGGCTTCCAGCGCCTGGCGGATACGCGGATCGGTGCCGAGCGGGTTCTTGGCCTTGTCGCCATTCGCGACGTTGATGGTGAGGCCCTGATAGCCGAGCTCGATCGCGGCATTGAGCCGGAGCTTGGAGTTGGAGCGCACGTCCTTGATGTCGGTCGCGAGCAGGCGCTCGATCAGGTCGAGGCCGCCGGACTGGAGATTGGCGAGGCGCGCGGTCGAGTCGACGATCGGACGATAGACCACGCGGTCGATATGGATGTTGCCCTTGTCCCAGTAGTCGGCGAACTTCTCGACGACGATGCGGTCCTGCTGCACGCGCTCGACGAATTTGTACGGGCCCGCGCAGACCGGCTTGAGGCCGAACTTGTCGCCCGCCTCCTTGGCGGCCTTGGGCGACACCATCATGCCGGAGCGATCGGTGAGCTGCGCGAGCAGCGGCGAGAACGGCTTCTTCAGGTTCAGCTTGATCGTCAGCGGATCGACGACATCGACGCTGTCCACCTCGGCGAGCTCGGCGCGGCGGAACGAGCCCTGCATGGTGCGGTGACGATCGAGCGAATATTTCGCGGCCTCTGCGTCGAGCGGCTCGCCATCGTGGAATTTCACGTTCGGGCGCAGCTTGATCGTCACGCTCTTTCCGTCCGGCGCGGTCTCGTGGGAGAGCGCAAGCTGTGGCACGAGATTGAGCTTGTCGTCGATGTCGAACAGCTTGTCGCAGATCGAGGCGAAGACGATGCGGCCCACATAGGTGCGCGCGAGCGTCGGATCGAGGACGTCGGGATCCTCGGCGAGGCCGATGCGCAGCGTGGACTGCGCGGAGGCCGAACCCGCGACACAGGCGAACAGCGCGGCGGCGGCCGCGAGACGAAGAGCTTTCATGGATGTGTCCCCTTCACGAGTCCCGGATCTTGCGCTCCGGCTTTGACTTCAACTGTACCAACCCCGCGCGTGGCCCGCACGTCCGCTGACGCCCCGAACGCAGCGATCAGGCGCTCCAACGCGGGTGAGCGTCCGGTATCGGGCGGCACCACGTGGGCGTCGGCCAATCCCGCAGTGCGATGGCAGGCGACCGCGTGATTTCGCTGGTCGAAAACGAGCGGCGGCATCTCCTCGCGGCAGCGCGCAATGGCGTAAGGGCAGCGCGTGTGGAAGCGGCAGCCGGGCGGCGGCGCCAGCGCGCTCGGCATGTCGCCCTGCAGCAGGATGCGGTCCCGCCGGGCGCGCGGGTTCGGCACCGGGATCGCGGAGAGCAGCGCGCGGCTGTAGGGATGACGCGGCGCGACGAACAACTGCTCGGCGGGCGCGATCTCGACAATCTGGCCGAGATTCATCACGGCGACGCGGTCCGCGATGTGCTTCACGACCGCGAGGTCGTGCGAGATGAAGATGTAAGCGAGGCCGAGCCGGCGCTGCAGGTCGCGCAGCAGGTTGAGCACCTGCGAACGAATCGAGACGTCGAGAGCGGAGACCGGCTCGTCGCAGACGATGAGGCGCGGCTCGACGGCGAGCGCGCGCGCGATCGCGATGCGCTGGCGCTGGCCGCCCGAGAACTCGTGCGGATAGCGTTGCGCGGCGCTTGGCGCGAGGCCGACCTGGTGCAGCAGCTCGGCGACACGATCGCGGCGCCGCGCGGACGGGACGATGGCGTGCAGCGCGAGCGGCTCGGCGATGATGTCGCCGACCGTCATGCGCGGGTTGAGCGAAGCGTAAGGGTCCTGGAACACGAGCTGCGCGTCGCGGCAATAGGCGCGCAGCTCCTTGCCCTTGAGCGCGAGCACGTCGCGGCCGTCGAAGCGCACGCGGCCCGCGGTCGGCTCGATCAGGCGCAGCACGAGGCGGCCGAGCGTGGACTTGCCGCAGCCGGATTCGCCGACCAGCGCCAGCGTCTCGCCGGCCGCGACCGAGAAGCTCACGCCGTCGACGGCCCTCACGAGCGCGGTCGGCCGGCCCGTAAGCGAGCGCTGCGCCACGAAATGCTTCACCAGGCCTTCGACCTCGAGCAGCGTCGTCACGACACAAGCCCCTCCAGCGGCGCCTTGAAGCAGCGCGACCAGTGGCCGGCGTCGATCTGAACGATCGGCGGACGCTCGTAGTGGCAATGCTCGGAGGCGAAGGGGCAGCGCGGCGCGAAGCGGCAGCCGGGCGGCACCTCGCTCATGCTCGGCACCAGGCCCTCGATGGCGGCGAGCCGGTCGGTGCGATGATCGAGCCGCGGGATCGAGCCGAGGAGACCGATGGTGTACGGATGCTCGGGCTGCGCGAACAGCGCGTCGATCGAGGCGCGCTCGACGATCTCGCCCGCATACATCACGGCGACCTCGTCGCAGACCTCGGCGACGACGCCGAGATCGTGGGTGATGAGCACGATGGTCGAAAGGCTGCCGGCCTTGAGCTCGCGCAGCAGGTCGAGGATCTGCGCCTGGATCGTGACGTCGAGCGCGGTGGTCGGCTCGTCGGCGATCAGCAGCTTCGGCTCGCAGGCCAGTGCCATGGCGATCATGGCGCGCTGGCGCATGCCACCCGAGAGCTTGTGCGGATAGTCGTCGATGCGCCGCTCGGGCGACGGGATGCCGACGCGGCGGAGAAGCTCGATGGCACGTTCCCGCGCCTGCTTGCGGTTGAGGCCGCGGTGACGCTCCAGCGCCTCGATGATCTGCTCGCCGATCGTGTAGCTCGGATTGAGCGAGGTCATCGGCTCCTGGAAGATCATCGCCATGCGGTTGCCGCGCAGGTCGCGCAGCTCGGAGTCGGGAAGCGCCAGAAGATCGATGCCGTCGAAGCGGATGCGGCCTTCGACTTCGGCGGTGGCCTTCGGCAGCAGGCCCATCACGGTGAGCGCCGTGACGCTCTTGCCGCAGCCGGACTCGCCGACGAGGCCGAGGGTGCGGCCCTGCCCGAGCGCGAGATCGAGCCCCGCCACCGCATGAGTGGTGCGGCCCGCATCCCCGTGAAAGGTGACCCGAAGATCCTCGACGACGAGCAGGTCGCTCATCGCTTGGCCTCAGCCGCAACCGCGGCCGCGACGCCGGCATCGATCACGGCGCGGTCGGTCTCGCCGGTGCGGTTCTTGTGGCTCGGCAGGTAGCGCGCGAAATGCACGAAGCGCTGGCGGCTCACGGCCTCCAGGCGCTCGAGTTCGGCGAGCGGGTCCGCGTGGTCATCGACGCGCAGCTCGAGATCTGGCCAGGCCTCCTCGCCGCAGATCACGAGCGCGGCCGACTGCTTGCCACGCTTGTCGCCGCCCGCGGCCTCGCCCGCCTTCATGGCGGCGATCAGCCGGCGCGGGAAGGACAGCGCGGCATTCGCCTCGTAGGCGGCCGCGGTCTCGGTGAGCACACGCTCTCCCGCCAGCATGTTGCCGGCGATCGAGTAGTCGGCGCCGCTGAGATGGCCGCACCAGTCGACGCAGGCCTTGCCGGTATGCGCCGCAATGCGGCCGGCGGCGTCCATCACATGGAGCTGGCGCTGATCGCGCCCGTCGTCCGCTGCCGTGAGGCGCTGCACGACGTCGTTTGCGGCGACGCCGTCGCGCAGCATCGCAAGACCTTCAAGGCCGTAGAACGGATTGAGCAGCGCCTGCGTCGCCACCGCGCCAACGCGCGAGGCGACGTGCGGGCAGAGCATGCCCACGGCGAAGAAGCGCGTCGCCACGATGAGGCCGAAGCGGCCATTGTCACGCGCGATGAGCGACCAGGTCATGAACGACTCTTTAGTTGGCGCATGATCCTTGTCCGAAAACAGGTTCCCACTTTTCGGGGATCATGCGCGCCCTAGCGTCCCGCCGCATAAGCCTGCATGCCGCGCGGATTGGCGGCGGCGCGGCGGCGCTTGCCGTCGCGCGAAGCGGCCGTGAGCCGGCCTTCCGACCAGTCGGAGCCGCGCTCGACGATGTGACCGCGCCGCTCCAGCTCCTTGATGGTGGCGGCGGGCACGCGGTTCTCCACCACGAGCACGCCGGGGCGCGCGGTGCGCGGCCAGAACGAGATCGGGAAATGCTCCGAGTGCCAGGCCGGCGCGTCGATCGATTCCTGCAAATTCATCTTCGCGTGGACATGGCGCAGGAAGAACTGCGTGGTCCATTGATCCTGCTGATCGCCGCCCGGCGTGCCCCAGGCGAGATAGGGCTCGCCATCGCGCAGCGCCATGGTCGGCGAGAGCGTGGTGCGTGGCCGCTTGCCGGGCGCGAGCGTCGCCGGATGGCCCTCGTCGAGCCAGAACATCTGCGCGCGCGTGCCGAGACAGAAGCCGAGCTCCGGGATGACGGGCGAGGACTGCAGCCAGCTTCCCGACGGCGTCGCCGCCACCATGTTGCCGGCGTGGTCGATCACGTCGAAATGCACGGTGTCGCCGACCACCTCGCCGAGGCGGCCGACGGTCGGCTCGCCGGCGCCGAGCGCGCCCACCGCGGCGCGCGCACCTTCGGCGCGGCGCAGCTTCACGACGCCGCCGAAGCCCGCGACGGAGCCGGGCCGCAGTTCGAGCGAAGCCTTATCGGTGATGAGCTTGCGGCGCTCCGCATTGTAGGCGTCGGAGAGCAGCGTCTCGATCGGCACCTCGACCCATTCGGGATCGCCATAGAAGGACTCGCGATCCGCATAGGCGAGCTTGGCGGCTTCGACCTGCCAGTGAATGAAGTCGGCACCGGCGGGATCGAGCCCGTCGAGCGCGTAGCCCTTGAGCAGCGCGAGCTGCTGCAGCATCACGGGACCCTGGCTCCAGACGCCGGCCTTACACACCGTGTAGCGCCCATAGTCGTAGGTGAGCGGCGCCTCGACGCTCGCCTGCCAGCGCGCCATGTCGTCGCCGGTGAGCACGCCGCGATGCGGCGTGCCGCTCGTGTCCATCAGCTCCTGCGTGCGGCAGAAGCGGTCGATCGCTTCCGCCACGAAGCCCTGCGACCAAGTCTTGCGGGCGCGCTCGATCTCGGCTTCGCGATTGCCGCCGCCGCTCTCGGCTTCGCGCAGCACGCGCGCGTAGGTGTCGGCGAGCGCCTTATTAATGAACAGCGTGCCGGGCTTCGGCACGTCGCCGTTCTGCAAATAGAGCGCGGCCGAGGTCGGCCAGTGCTCGCGGAAGAGCTGCTGCACGGTCGCGATGGTGGCGCTGGCGCGCTCGACCAGCGGATGGCCCTCCCTCGCATAGTAGATCGCGGGCGCGAGCACGTCGGCGACGCGCATGGTCCCGTAGTCGCGCAGCAGCAGCATCCAGGAGTCGAACATGCCCGGCACGCAAGCCGCGAGCAGGCCGGTGCCCGGGACCATGTCGAGGCCGAGGCTGCGGAAATGCGCGATCGTCGCGCCGGCCGGCGCGGGCCCCTGCCCGCAGATCACCTCGGTGCGGCCGCGGCGCACGTCATGGACGAGGATCGGCACGTCGCCGCCCGGGCCGTTGAGGTGCGGCTCGACCACCTGCAGCGTGAAGGCGGTGGCGACCCCGGCGTCGAAGGCGTTGCCGCCGCGCTCGAGGATCGACATGCCGACCGCGGTGGCGATCCAGTGGGTGGAGGCGACGACGCCGAACGTGCCCTCGATCTCGGGGCGCGTGGTGAAGGGATTGGGGTTGATGAAGCTCATGTGGGATCCCGTGAAGGCGGGCACTTCACCACAGCCGTGGGAGCAAGCCAACCGGCCCGCACGACCACGATCGCGTGAAGCCGGTCAGCGCTCCTGGATGGACTCGAGATAGGCGAGCACGGCGCCGACGTCGCCGGCGCTGAAGCGGAATTCGGGCATGTCGGGATGGCCCGAGATGATGCCTTCGCCGAGCGCCTCCGCCAGAGCTTCGATCTTGTAGCGCCGGGAGAGCGTGCGGAATTCCGGCGCCTGCGCGTGCGGGCTTGCGCCGGTGCGGCCGACCGCGTGGCACATGGCGCAGTTGCGTATCAGCAATGCTTCGCCGCGCTTCACTTGCGGCACGTCCTGCGCGGACGCGAGGGAAGATGTGAGCAAGAGCGCTGTGAGCGCGACCACGCTTCTCATGGGGAGCAGCCCTGTCAGTCGATGGCCGACTCTACAGGATTGCGGCGCGCGGCGGAATGACCCGCTCAGGCTTCGGACTGCTCCGAGACCGTCCCTTGCGTGATCTCGGCCCAGGACTCGGGGCCGCTGATGGCGTCGCGCATCTGCCCCTGGAAGGTCTCTTCATTATAGTATTTGCGCCAGCGGCCGCTGCGCTGCAGCTCGACGAAGTGGTCGCGCCGGCGTTCGGCGAGTGCTTGCCACCTGCGCGAGAGCTCGGCCGGAATCCGAAACTCCGAATCTTTCGACATCAACGCACCTCACTGACGCACCCCAGCAGAATCGCCGGCATGGTGGCGCCCGCTCGCGCGCGGAGCAACGAAGAGTCCCGGGATGGGCCGGGTTCCGCGGCACTCTGCGTGGCGTTGCGGCAAATATGTCACGCGCCGCCCCAGCAGATTACCGATTGCTTGGAGATCGTGAAAAAAGCTCAGCCCGCCCGGACGAGTCCGGGCGGGCTAGCCAGATCAGCGCGTAGGTGGAAAAGGGGGCGAACGCGCCGACCAAGAGTGTGGTGTCCCACACTCATTGGTCGAGACGTTCGCGAAGGCGGTTCACGAACGAGTGTGTGGCATCGGGTTGTAGGGTGGGCGCGGCGCGCCGAGGCGCCGAGAGGAGGTGCACGAAGTCCAATCGCGCCGAGCGCACGCGTGCAGAGAGTCAGGACGCGTGCGCT
>JAEYAU010000059.1 GCA_023404705.1 Pseudomonadota bacterium | reverse complement strand
CGAAAGCACGCTGGGGGGCCCGGGCCGTTCATCCTTCGAGGCGCGCGCCCGCCCCGAAGCGGCGAGCCCTCGCACCTCAGGATGACGGGTCATGGGGTTGCGCTTGATCGCCCCGCATCGCCCGATTGACGCCACCGCCCCGCCCCTGCATCGTGTCCCTCCTTTCCGGAGCAACCCATGCGGCGCGCGCTCGCCCTCTTCTGCATCGGCTGGATCACCTGCGGCGCCACCACCAGCGCGCATGTGCCGCCGAACGATCATCTCGTCTTCGGCATGACCAAGGACGAGGTCGCGCGCCACTACCCGGATCCCATGGTGCTGCTCTCCGCGCGCGGCCGTTCCGAGCTCTATATGGTGCGCACGCGCGCGAGCGTTCCGGGCTTCTATCCGGTGGACAAGAAGGTCTTCCTCCAGTTTCGCAACGACCGCCTCACCGGCTGGAAGCGCGACTGGCGCATGCACGAGCGCGGCTTCTTCTAGTCCCGGCTGATCCCGAGGCCGCTGATGCTTCCCGACGGCGAGTTCATTGGAGGGCGAAACCATGCAAGACCGACCTCACTCCGGCGATGACGCGACCTGGCGCCTGGGCCATCTCTTCGAGAACATCCTCGAGACCGTGGGCAACACCCCGGTCGTGCGCATCAATCGACTGGCTCCCTCCGGCATCGATCTCTTCGTCAAGATCGAGGCCTTCAATCCGCTGGGTTCGGTCAAGGACCGGCTCGCGCTGGGCGTCATCGAAACGGCTGAGAAGTCCGGCGCCCTGAAGCCCGGTCAGACCGTGATCGAGGCGACCAGCGGAAATACGGGCATCGGGCTCGCCATGGTCTGTGCCCAGAAGGGCTATCCCCTGGTCGTCACCATGGCGGAGTCGTTCAGCGTGGAACGGCGCAAGCTGATGCGCTTTCTCGGCGCCAAGGTGGTGCTGACGCCCGCCGCGGAGCGCGGCACCGGCATGGTGCGCAAAGCCGTGGAGCTGGCCGAGACCCACGGCTGGTTTCTCACGCGCCAATTCGAGAATGAAGCCAACCCCGACATGCACAGCCGCACCACCGCGCGCGAGATCCTTCGCGACTTCGAGGGACGTCGGCTCGATTACTGGGTCACCGGTTACGGCACCGGCGGCACACTGAAGGGCGTCACGCGCGTGCTCGCGCAGGAGCGGCCCGACACCCGGATCGTTCTTTGTGAGCCCGCCGATGCGCCGCTGCTCGGCAGCGGGCTCGCGCAGCCGCGCAACCCGGACGGCTCGCCGGCGGAGGGACATCCGGCCTTCAAGCCGCACCCGCTGCAGGGCTGGACGCCGGACTTCATCCCCAAGCTGACGGCCGACGCGGTCGCGACCGGCGCGATCGAGCGCGTGCTGGCGATCTCCAACCCGGACGCCATGCATTGGAGCCGCCAGCTCGCGCAGAAGGAAGGAATCTTCGTCGGCATTACGGCGGGCGGTACCTTCGCGGGCGCGATGCGCGTCGCCGAGGAGGCGCCGCGCGGCTCGACCATCCTCTGCATGCTGCCCGATACCGGCGAGCGATATCTCAGCACACCCTTGTTCGCGGATATCCCGGCCGACATGACGGACGCCGAGCTCGAGATTTCGCGCTCGACGCCGAGCGGCCAGCCGCCGACTGCGGCGGGCTGAGGGCCCGGAGCCCCTCACCCGAGCGGCGCGATCTTCAGCTCGTTCGCCAGCGTGGTAGGGTGTGCTCGGCGGCCCGAGAGCCGCGGCAATGTCGACAAGCGTTGATCCGCCGAGCGCACGCGTGCGCTCAGCGCGATCAAGTCATTCCTCGACCGATAGTCCTCGGCGCGCTGAGCACACCCTACGATCCGAGCGGCGCGATCTTCAGCTCGTTCGCCAGCGTGTCGAGGCTGTCACGCAGGCTCTTGGGCATCGGGATGCCGTTCGCGCCCCGCTCGCGCTGCTTCTCGGCGCTCTGCTCGCCCGGCAGGAAGATGCGCTCGACGCCGGTGAGCTTCTCCGAGCCGCGGATCATGCGCGCCACCGCGTCGACGCTGCGCTTGAACTGATCGACCGGCATGAAGGCTTCGACCGCGATGGCGAGGATCGCGTGTCCCGTGTTGGTCGCCTTGCCGGACTCCTTGACGAAGTCGATCACCTCGCGCCCGAGCGCCGCGCGGTTGAGCGTGCCGGCGAGCAGGCCGATGATCAGGCTCAGCGCATAGCCCTTGTAGTCGCCGATGGGCAGCAAAAAGCCTTCGTCGGCGCGCTTCGGGTCGGTGAGCGGCTTGCCGTCGCGATCGATCATCCAGCCGACTGGCATCTCCTCGCCGCGCTGCGCCTTCAGTCGCACCTTGCCGAAGGCCGCGACGGTCGGCGCCATGTCCATCACGATCGGCGGCTCCTCGAGCGCCGGGATCGCGACTGCAATTGGGTTGGTGCCGAGCAGCAGTTCCGCCCCGCCCCAAGGCGCCAGATGGTTGTTGCTGCCGACCGCGAGATAGATGCCGATCATGTCGTGCGCGAGCGGCATGGTCGCATAGAGCGCGGCCGGCCCCGCGTGATTGCTCATGCGCGCGCCGACCCAGGCGACGCCCGCCTGCTTCGCCTTGGCAATCGCGGTCTCGGCCGCAAAATGCATCACGAGATGGCCCATGCCGTTGTCGCCGTCGACCAGCGCGGTCGCGGGCCACTCGTCGGCAATGCGGATGTTCGGCTTCGGGTTCACGCCGCCCGCGCGCAGCCGCCGCACATAGAGCGGCAGGCGGAACACGCCATGCGTATCGGCGCCGCGCAGGTCCGCCTGCACCATCAGATCGGCGAGCACGGCCGTGTCGCGGGGCGAGCAGCCCACCGCCGTGAAGGCCCGCACGATGAACGCCCTCAGCGCCTCGGCCGATACCCGGTCCGTCATGACCCCTCCCTGCGCACCATTCGTTCGCTTGCCTGTGTGCGTGCCGCGGCCGACCTGTCAATGGGAGCGCGGCCTGGCCGCCCGCAAAACCGGCGATTTCGGTGGCTTCCCGGGGCAAAACCTCTTCATTTCTCGGTTTATTGTTCCATAATGGGCGTGCACCCAGGAGGGGTTGCACCGTGTTCACCTACGAGAACTATTGCCGCGAAGCGCAGGCCTGCCTGAAGGAGGCCGAAAGCGCATTGGACCGCCGCCAGCGCGTGATGCTGCTGGAGCTCGCGGGACGCTGGATCGACCTCGCCGAGATCGCGCGCCGTCAGCCGGTGCTGATCGTCGGCCGAATCAACTGACCTCAGCTCGCCGAACGATAGCGCTGCTGCACGACGAGATTGGCGCCGAGCGTCAGCAGCAGTGTCGCGGTCATCAGGATGAAGGCGACGGCGCCGCCGAATGGCCAGTTGTTCTGCTGCACGAACTGATTGTAGACGAGCGGCCCCATCATCTGGAAACGCGGCCCGCCGAGCAGCACCGGCGTCGCATAGGCGTTCATCGCCAGGATGAAGGTGAGAATCGTGCCGGCGAGCACACCCGGCATGGCGAGCGGAAACAGGACGCGGCGCGCCATGCGAAACGGCGGCGCCCCGAGATTGAACGCGGCCTCCTCGACCGAACGGTCGATGCCCTCGATCACGCTCTGCAACGTGAGCACCATGAACGGCAGGTTCACGGCCGTGATGCCGATGATCACGGCGGTCTCCGTGAACATGATCTCGAGCGGCGTATCGATGACGCCGAGCCCCATCAGGCTCGCATTGATCAGCCCCTTGTTGCTGAACGCCACCATCCATCCGGCTGCGCGCACCGCATTGCCGACGAACAGCGGCAACACGACCAGCATGATCAGCAGCGTCTTGAAGCGCGTCTGCGTGCGCGCCAGCACATAGGCGAGCGGGAAGCCCATGATCAGGCAGATCACGGTGGTGATCAGCGCGACGCGGACCGTGCGCCACAGCACGCTGGTGTAATAGATGTCGGTGAAGAACTTGACGTAGTTCTCCAGCGTCAGCGCGTCCACCATGAACTTGCCGGGGACGAACTGGTTGAGGCTGTAGCGCAGCAGGATCGCCAGCGGGATCAGCAGCCCGATGCCGACATAGATCGTCGCCGGGCCGACGAGGCTCGCGGCCGTGAGGGTGTCGCGATTTGCGGTCATTGCAGCAAGCTACGCGCCCGACCCGTCATCCTGAGGTGCGAGCGAAGCGAGCCTCGAAGGATGCACGGCCCGGGCCTCGCAGCGCGCATGTTGCAGCGCCTCGGCCGTCGCCGTTCGAGGCTCGGCCGCACGCAAGTCGGCTGTTGCCGACTTGCGCATCGAACAATGCCTATGTCGGGCAAGCCCGACATAGGTGTGGCCGAGCGCCTCAGGGTGACGGTTCTGGGGCGGAGCGCGCGGCGATCGGCGCAATCGAATCTCACGCCTTGAACACCTTGTCCCACCACTCCTTCAGGGCCGAGTCGTTCTTGGCGATATAGCCGTAGTCGAGGTCGATCAGCCGCTTCTGCTCCTCGGCCGTGAAGCCGATGCGCTTCTGCAGGTCGGGCGCGACCGTGGCGTTGTTGACGGTCGGGTTGTAGCCCATGTCGACCGCGAAGTTCTCCTGTGCGCCCTTGTCGAGCATCGCATTCATGTAGGCGTAGGCGCCCTCCTTGTTGGGCGCGTTCTTCGGGATCGCGAAGCCCGAGATGTACATCGGCACGCCTTCGGCGGGCGCCACCGACTGCACGTTGATGCCGGCGTTCTGCCACTGCACGGTGCGCGCCTTCCACATGATGCCGATCGCGATCTCCTCGTTCTTCAGCGCCTGCGCGAAGGCCTCGTTGGTCGGATAGACGCGCGCGCCGCCCTTCTTGGCTTCGAGCAGCAGCGCCTTGCCGGGCTCGAAGTCCGAGAGCTTGCCGCCCGCCGCGAGCGAGGCCGCGGCCATCACGTACTGATACTGGATGTCGATGATGCCGATCTTGTTACCGTGCTTCGGGTCGAACGCATCCTTGAAGCTCTTCGGCGCGTCGGGAAGCAGCTTCGGATTGTAGACCACCACCTTGCCCGAATAGATGTGCCCGACGCCGTAGGGATACTTCATGTTCGGCAGCAGGTTCTTCGCGTGCGGCAGCTTGTTGTAGTCGATCGTCTCGAGCACGCCGGCTTCGTTCATCTCGTACATGTTGGCGGCCGAGAGGCCCTGGATGTCCGAGGTGCCGCGCGGCAGCCGCTTCTCGGCGACCATCTTGGTGCGCCGCGGCGCGTCGCCGGCCTGGTCCTGCGCGACCTCGAAGCCCTTGGGCTTGAGCAGCGGGTCCTCGATGTTCTTGGCGAGCAGGCGCGCATAGTCGCCGCCCCAGGTGCCGACGACGACGCGGCCGCCCTGCGCCTGCGCGCGCGATCCGATCAGCGGCAGCGAGGCCGCGCCGAGGCCGAGCGCCAAGGTCTGGCGCCGCGAGAATGTGTTGCTCATGTCTGTGCTCCCCTTATGTGTTCGGCGCATGTTCCGGCGAAGTGGGTACCGGTTCGCCGACAAGAACATGCGCCATTCAAACAATCTAGAGCACGCGGAGCGTGCTCTAGGAATCTGCGAAAACGAGACCGGCCTCTTTCGGCCAGCCCACTTGCACCTTGTCGCCGACCGCCGGCGCTTCGCCGCGGTTCGGCAGTTGCACGATCACCCGGTCGGCCGGCGAGAGCCGCACATGCAGCTGCAGCACGTCGCCGAGATATGAGACGAATTCCACCGTGCCGGGCAGGCAGTTGTCCAGAGCCGTCGCACCGATGGTGATCCGTTCCGGGCGCAGCACCAGCGCGCCCGGTCCCGGCGCGCCCTTGCTGCAGGCGAGCCGCAGGCCGCCGGCGGTCTCGAAACCGTCCGGGCCGAGCCGTCCCTCCAGGAACGTGCTGCGGCCGACGAAGCCGGCGACGAAGCGGTCGGCCGGACGTTCGTAGAGGTCGCGCTGGCTGCCGATCTGGCGGATCTCGCCGTCCGCCATGACCACGAGGCGGTCCGCCATGGTGAGCGCCTCCTCCTGGTCGTGCGTCACCATCACGGTGGTGAGGCCGAGCTTGCGCTGCAGCTCGCGGATCTCGACCCGCACCTCCTCGCGCAGCTTGGCGTCGAGATTGGAGAGCGGCTCGTCGAGCAGGAGCACGTCGGGGCGGATCGCGAGCGCGCGGGCGAGCGCGACGCGCTGCTGCTGCCCGCCCGAGAGCTGGCGCGGATAGCGCGCCGCCAGCCGATCGAGCTGCACGAGGCGCAGCGCCTCCTGCGCGCGCTCCGTTATCTCGGCCTTCGGCAGCTTGCGCATCTGCAGGCCGAAGCCGACATTCTCGGCCACCGTCATGTGCGGAAACAGCGCGTAGCTCTGGAACACCATGCCGGTGTTGCGCCGCCACGGCGGGCGCTCCGTCACGTCGGCGCCGCCGATGCGGATCGCGCCGCCGCTCGGCGCGACGAAGCCCGCGATCATGCGCAGCGTCGTGGTCTTGCCGCAGCCCGAGGGCCCGAGCAGCACCAGAAACTCGCCGTCCGGCACGTCGAGGCTCACGCCCTTGACGACGGCGTGCTCGCCATAGCGCTTCGAGACGTCGCTGAGCTCGAGCCGCGCCATCACACCACCTTGCTGATCTTCACGTAGCGGTCGGTGATGATCATCGCGATGCCGATCAGCAGAATCTGCATCACCGAGACCGCCGCCACCGTCGGATCGATCTTCCACTCGAGATACTGGAGGATGGCGATCGGCAGCGTGGTGCGCCCGGCCCCGACCAGGAACAGGCTCATCTCCAGATTGCTGAACGAGGTGACGAAGCCGAACAGCGCGCCCGCGACGATGCCGGGCCAGATCGCCGGCACCGTGATGCGCCGGAACGTGGTGAACGGCCCGGCGCCGAGATTCTTCGCGGCCTCCTCGATCGCCGGATCGAAGCCCGCGAGGCTCGCGGTGACGAGCCGCGCCGCCCAGGGAATAACGATCAGCGCATGGGCGAGGACGAGACCCCAGGTCGAGCCGAGCAGCGGCAGCGAAGTCGCGACTTCGGCCTCGATCTGGAACACGTAGATCGCGGTGCCGAGCACGACGCCCGGCACCACCAGCGGCAGCAGCAGCAGCGTCGCGATCGCACCGCGCCCGAGAAATTGCCGCCGCGCCACCGCGAGGCTCGCCGGCACCGCTATGGCGAGGCCGAGCAGCGTCGCCGCCACCGCGACCTGCGTGCTCAGAATAAATCCGCCGACGAAGCTCTGCGTGTTGAACACCGCGCCGAACCATTTGAGCGAATAGCCCTCGGGCGGAAACGACGGGATCTCCTGGCGGAAGAAGGCGAGCCAGGACACCAGTAAGAGCGGCAGCATGATGAAGAACAGCGACACCCCCGCCGCGCCGTTGAGCGCCCAGCGGCCGAGCGGGAGGCGACCTGATTGTGCGACGGCGGTCATTGTCTCACTCCGCCGCTGATGCTCACTCCGGTCGTCATCCCGGAAGCCGCGCAGCGGCTATCCGGGATCCATATCCCCTGTCTCGCGATAATAACGACCACAGGGGTTATGGATCCCGGCTCTCGCTTCGCTCGGCCGGGATGACGACGGAGTAAACTGCGGAGCCCCCACATTGGTCAATTCAATCGGTTCTTGTGGAACACCCCACCCTTCATGATCGCGGCGAGGTGCTTGCCCTCGCCGAGGAACAGCTCGAGGTTCTTCAGGGGATCGCCGTCCACCACGATCAGGTCCGCGAAGGCGCCGGCCTTGAGCGTGCCGAGCCGTCCTTCCTGGCGCAGCACCTTGGCGCCGATGGTGGTGGCCGAGCGGATGATCTCGATCGGCGCCACCACCTCCTTGCGGATCACGAACTCGCGGCTCTGCTCCACCTGCAGCGCGCCGAGCAGGTCGCTGCCGTACGCGACCGGCACGCCGGCGCGCTTGCAGATCTCCAGCGACTTCAGGCCGCCGTCGATGACGAGGTCGTTCTTCGCCAGCATGTCGGGCGTCATGCCGAACTCGGCGGCGCGCTCGCGCATCGCGTAATAGGTGACCAGATTGGCGATCAGGTACATGTCCTTCGACGCCATCAGCTTCGCCGAAGCCTCGTTGATCAGGTTGCCGTGCTCGATCGTGCGCACGCCGGCTTCGGCGGCACGCATGATCGCCTCCGGCGTATAGGCATGGGCGCAGACATAGCGGCCGAAGGCCTTCGCCTCCTCGACCGCGGCCGCGACCTCCCCGGGGCTGAACTGCAGGCTGTCGAGCGGATCGTAGGGCGACGCGACACCGCCCGACATCATGATCTTCACGTGATCGCAGCCCTGGCGCATCTGCTCGCGCACCGACTTGCGGACCTCCGACACGCCGTCCGACACCGCCATCGTGAAGGCCATGGCGTTGCAGCAATGGCAGCGCGTGCCGAAATCCGTGCGCCGGCGCGGATCCGAATGTCCGCCGGTCGGCCCGATCGCCTGTCCCGCAATGAACAGCCGCGGCCCCGGAATCTGCCCCTGGTCCACCGCGGCCTTTATGCCCCAGTCGGCGCCGCCGGTGTCGCGCACCGTGGTGAAGCCGCGGTTGAGCATGGCGAGCATCAGCTTCGCGGCGCGGGCGGTCGCGAGCGTCAGCGGCACCGCCTCGAGGAAGCGGATGTTCACCTCGCTCAGCATCACGTGCACGTGGCTGTCGATCAGCCCCGGCATCAGCGTCCGCCCGCCGCAGTCGATCACGTCGGCGCCCGCCGACTTGATCTCCTTCGCCGAGCACTCGCGCACCGTGTCGCCCTCGACGAGCAGTTGGAATCCGTCCTGCAGCTCCCCGGCCTCGGGCTCGAGCAGCTTGAAGTTCTTGAACAGCAGTTGCGGCATCAGGGTCTCCCGTGAGGACCCCATAGGACAACGTCGCGCCCGCGTGCACAAGGGCGCGCGCAGCAACGCAGAGTGCATTGATCACCGATCAGCTCGGCGAAAATGACAGAGCGCGTTTCGGACCCGACTCGAGAAAACACGCTGAAGTCGATCCGATCGCGGCAACTGCCCTACTGTGCGGCGAGGAAGCCGAAGTGCGCCGCGAATGTGAAGCCCTTCACAGCGCGCCATCGCATTCCATAATACAACCTAAGATGGCGGAATGGTCCGCCCGGAGGAAACTGTCATGACCAGGACCGCTTGCGTCCTCGCCGCGCTCGCCATGGTGTGGCTGGGATTCGTCGCATCGGCGCAGCCCGCAAATGCGGGGATCAATAGCTGGACCGAGCGGCGCAACGGCTGCTCGCTCACATGCCATTGGGCCCTCGTGTCCGGCACCTGCCGCACCGCGTTCGGCATCAAGGTGCCGTGTCCGCTGCGCCAGAAGCGGTGCGAGAAGGATTACTGCACGCAGACCTTCTACTGAGCGTCGGATCCGCCCGAGCGTGACGCCGGATGCGCCGCGCTCGGGGCGTTTCACGCCATCAGATCCGCGAACTCGGGGTGCTTCGCGATGTAGCCTGCGATGAACGGGCACTTGGCAACCACCTTATGACCCTCCGCCCGCGTGAGCGCGAGCGCGCCCTGCGCTAGTCGCGAGCCGATGCCGCGTCCGCCGAGTTCCTTCGGCACTTCGGTGTGCGTGAAGGTGACCACGTTACCGTCGCGCTTGTACATCGCGATCGCGACGTGACCGTCAACCTCGAGCTCGTAGCGCCCGAGCGCATGGTTGTTGCGGACCGTGTCCGTCATGCAGCCTCTCCTTTGCGATGCGTGCGTGATTCCAGGAATGCTTTACCGGCGCAAGCGCTGCGCGGCGAATTCCCTCTCGCTCTGTGAGCGCGCTCACACGCTCCGCACGCCCCCTCTGCTTTTCTCCGCCCGTGGTGGAAGACCTCCGCGAGCCTCAAGGAGGGGCAGATGAATCCGTTCGTTGGCCTTGCGATCTCGATCGTTCCCGATCTGATGAAGATGTTCAGCGGCGAGAAAGCCGGTGGACTGCCCGAAGGAATCGCAAAAAATCTCGGCGACGAGGTGACCCGGGTCGTGGCGGCCGCCACGCAGTCGAGCACCGTCGACGACGCCGCGCGCAAGATCCAGTCCGACCCGACCGTGAAGGCGGAGCTGCAGATCAAGCTCGCGCAGATCGCGCTCGAGGCGCAGCGCGCCGCCTTCGATCATGCCGAGCGCCAGCGCCAGGCCGAGCTGGCTGAGCTCGAGAAGCGCCGCCAGGCGGCGTTCAAAGCCGACCAGATGGCGATGGAGAGCACAGAAGCGGCGCGCCGCTCCGCGCGCGACCTCGCCGACACGAGACCCCTGCTCGCGCTGACGCCGGCGGCGCTCTCCTATGTCGTCGTGGTCGGGTTCCTGGCGCTGCTGCTGCTGATGTCGCTCGGCCTGATGCGGCTCAATGAGAGCGACGGCAGCATCCTGCAGATCTTCAACATCCTGATCGGCGCGCTGGCGGCCGCTTTCGCGACCGTGATCAATTTCTGGCTCGGCTCCTCGCTCGGCTCGCGCCGCAAGGACGACGTGATCGAGACGCAGGCGCTGGATACTCAGACGCTGAAGCAGGAGCGCGCGCGCCCCATTACCCCGCCGGAGGACGGCGGCGGCGCGCCCATGCCGGGCGGTGCTGGTGCAGGCGCGGCGCCGGGCGCCGGCCGTCCCGCCGGTCCGGTCGCGAGC